>REBZ01000125.1 GCA_007692495.1 Alkalicoccus sp. | reverse complement strand
CCACAATAATTTTAGAGTTGGACATCCCCGCTACGTGCTGGATCGCCCCGCTCAGTCCGACGGCAATATAGAGATCCGGCGTAACCACTTTCCCGGTCTGTCCAATCTGCAGCGCATAATCACAGTATTCTGCGTCACAGGCACCGCGGGAAGCACCGACTGCTCCGTTCAGTACATCTGCCAGCTCGTCGAGAACTTTGAAGTTCTCTTCGTTTTTAAGGCCTCGTCCACCTGCAATGATGACGGAAGCTTCCGACAGATCCACTCCCGATGTTGTGTTCTTCACAACGTCCTTGATGACTGTCTGAAGGTCTTTAATGTCGACATCCAGTGTTTCAGCTGTGCCATTTTTCCCGGCATCTTTTTCCGGCGCCGGAATGTTATTCGGCCGGATCGTGAAGAACTGAAGCCCCTCTTCAATTTCCACTTTTTCAAACGCTTTACCGGAATAGATCGGACGGATAAATGTTGCTCCACCCTCAATTGCGATGACATCCGATACGAGACCGGATCCTAATCTGCTTGCAAGTTTCGGTGTTACATCACGGCCAATGGAGGTATGCCCCATGACAATTCCGTCCGGATTTTCCTGCTCAATAACCTGCATAAGAACCTGGGTATAGGCTTCCGGTGTATATTCCTTCAGTTTATCGGCTTCCACGGCGATAACGCGGTCTGCTCCGTAATGAAACAATTCATCTGCAATGGAAGACACGCCGTCCCCAAGAACGACACCGACAATTTCTGCACTTTCATCCACCATTTTGGCAGCACCAACGGCTTCGAACGATACGTTACGAAAGCCTCCGTCTTTCACTTCACTGATTACAAGCTGTTTTGTCATTATACGTCACCCTTTCTAGTCGTCTGCACTTATATTACTTTTGCTTCGTTTTTAAGAAGAGTTACAAGCTCGGATACCTGCTGCTCAGGTTCTCCTTCAAGCATTCTGCCGGCCTGCTTTTCCGGTGGAAGATAGCGGTCCACTGTTTTTGTTTTTCCTTCCACATCTTCCTCATCAAGGTCCAGGTCATCAAGATCCAGCGTTTCCAGAGGCTTCTTTTTTGCTTTCATGATCCCCGGAAGAGATGGGTAGCGGGGCTCATTCAGTCCCTGCTGGGCGGTAACAAGTACCGGAAGCGGAACTTCCAGCATTAATTGGTCGCCTTCCACGTCTTTTTCGATTTTCGCCGTACCGCCTTCCACGACAATATCCGTAATCGATGTCACGTGATTGATACCAAGCTGATCAGCAAGTCGAGGACCTACCTGACCGGATCCCCCGTCGACAGCTACGTTTCCACCGAGAATAATATCTACTTCCTGGTCTTTAAAGTATGCAGTAAGCAGCGCCTGTGTCGTAAAAGTATCTCCTTCTTCCACGTCTTCATTATCAATGAGAACAGCTTTGTCCGCTCCCATAGCAAGAGCTGTACGGAGCTGTTTTTCTGCTTCTTCTTCTCCGACAGTGACAACTGTGACTTCTCCGCCGTGTTCGTCGCGGAGCTGGATGGCTTCTTCCACTGCGTATTCATCGTACGGGTTGATGATGAATTCCGCTCCATCTTCCACGATTTTCCCATTATCGATCTGAATTTTCTCTTCTGTGTCAAATGTACGCTTTAAAATAACAAAAATGTTCATACTATTCCCTCCTATGTTTACCGCTCCTTGAAGCGCTTTCATATAAATTATATAAAAAAGCTGAAAAAAACAGCTTATTTATCCTGAAATTCCGGTTTTCTTTTTTCAAGAAAAGCACTAATTCCTTCTTTAGCATCAGACGATTCAAAAGCATCTCCGAAACGTACTGCTTCTTTTTCCTGGCCTCTTTCGATCGGATCGGTTTCTGCATGCTGAAGCAGTTCCATAATAAACTGAACGGTTTTTGTTCCTTTATAACGGGCAGCTTCTGCGATTTTTACTGCTTCGTCCAGGTGTGTTCCTTCTGGAACCGACCGATTGATCAGTCCGTGCTTTTCCGCTTCCTGAGCGCTCATCGGTTCAGAAGTCAGCAGCATTTCCATCGCCTTTGATTTCCCGACGAGTTTAGGAAGCCGCTGGGTTCCGGCAAACCCCGGTACGAGCCCGAGCTGAAGCTCCGGAAGTCCGAGTTTTGTTTTTTCACAGGCAATCCTCATATGGCAGGCCATCGCAAGTTCCAGGCCGCCGCCGAGGGCCGCACCGTGGATCGCTGCAATTATCGGCTTGGAAGCCGTTTCCATCTGGCGGAAAATCCGCTGACCTTCTCTTGCCAGATCCGCAAATTCATCACCGTGTTTAATGCCGGTAAATTCCTTAATGTCCGCTCCGGCTGCAAAAAACTTTCCCTCCCCGTGAAGCACAATTACCCGTACTTCATCCTCTTCAAGAAATGCTTCCACAGCATGACCAATTTCAAGAATCATACTCTGAGAGAGAGCATTAGCGGGAGGTTTGTTCATCGTAATCATACCGATACGATCTTCTACTTTAGTGGAAATAAACTGCCAGTCACTCATCTTTGTTCCTCCATTCTCTGAGGTGCATTCAACCCTTTCATCAGGAACTTGTGCAGGGACTCCGCTAGCGGTGAAAGCGCATAACGGTGGTCTTTCATTACCCAGTTGGTCACCACCTCATCGATGGATCCGAAAATTACCTGGCGCATCATGCGTGTATCAATATTTTTATCAAATGCCCCGGAATCTTTTCCTTCTTCAATAATGGAGTCGATCAGTCCGAGATAATCTTTCAGTACTTCGTTTACTTTGAAGCGTATTGAAATATTGGACTGTCTCAGCTCCAGCTGGGTAACCAGCGCAAGATCATGATCTTTTTCAAGGAGGGTGAGATGCGTATAAATTAAAATGTATAACTTTTCCTCTATAGATGTAGCATACTGTATTTTGTCTTTAATGTAATCAACAAAAACTCCCATTTTTTCTTCAAATAATGAAATCAGGATATCTTCTTTGTTGTTAAAGTAAAGATAAATCGTTCCGTCTGCGACGCCTGCTTCCTTTGCTATTTTAGAGACCTGGGAATGATGATAGCCGTTTTCCGCAATAACTTTCACAGCCGCATTAATAATTTTTTCGTGTTTTTGACCTCTTTTTTTAGCCATTGATGTCGACTCCTATTCTGACCGGTAAAAATGAATGATCATTCATTCATAACCTGATAATACCGAATTCCGCTCCATCTGTCAACGAGAGGAGCGGAAAAGTTTTATCTGTCCTTATCTTACCGGAATCTGAGAGAATTAGCTAGACTTCTGGCGCTCTTTTTCTTCTTCCTGAAGAGCACGGCGGAGTACTTTACCTACCATCGTTTTCGGCAGTTCCTCCCGGAATTCATACAGGCGCGGCACTTTATAGGATGACAGCTGCGTGCGGCAGTATTTATCCAGTTCTTTTTCAGATACGTCCTTGCCTTCTTTCAGAACGACAAATACTTTTACGGTTTCTCCACGGTAAGGATCGGGAAGACCAACAGCCACCGCTTCCTTCACCGCTTCGTGCTCATAGAGCACTTCTTCTATTTCCCGGGGATAAATATTAAATCCTCCGGCAATGATCATATCTTTTTTCCGGTCAACGATATAAAAGAAGCCTTCTTCATCCATGTATCCCATATCCCCGGTATACAGCCAGCCGTTCTGTATCGTCTGCGCTGTGTCCTCCGGCCGGTTCCAGTAGCCCTGCATTACCTGCGGTCCTCGTATGAGCAGCTCCCCGACTTCCTTTGGAGAAGCTTCCTCCCCGGATTCAGCAGACAAAATCATGACGTCCGTGTCCGGCCACGGAAGACCAATGCTTCCTGTCGGACGTTTCCCCCACATTAAGTTAAAATGAGTGACAGGAGAAGCTTCCGTAAGTCCAAAACCTTCCGACAGCTTCCCCCCTGTCAATGTTTCGAACCGCTGCTGAACTTCCACAGGGAGCGGAGCAGAGCCGCTGATGCACACTTTGATGGAGGAAAGGTCGAATTTCTGGACGTTCGGATCGTTAATCAGACCGATATACATCGTTGGTGCTCCTGGGAATATACTTACCTTATGACGCTCAATCGCTTTCAGCGTCTGCTTCGTATCAAATTTTGGAAGAATGACCATTTTGGATCGGTGCATAATGGAATAATTCATTCCGACCGTCATGCCGTATACGTGGAAGAAGGGCAGGGCGCAGAGGATGACTTCCTCCCCGTGCTGGAGGCTGTGCATCCACCTTATGCACTGGATCGTGTTGGCCACAAGATTTTTGTGCGTGAGCATCACTCCCTTTGCAGCACCTGTTGTTCCTCCCGTATACTGAAGCAGCGCCAGATCACTGTCCGGATCCGTTTCAACCGGCGTCAGGCGGTTGCCGGTATTTTTCACCATATGAACAAAACTGTGATTGCTGCCGTCATAGGAAACGTCTACTTTAAGACCTGTGTTCTTTTTTTGAATAAAAGGGTAAATCATATTTTTTGGAAACGGCAGATAGTCTGCAATCTTTGTCACGATAACGTGCTCAAGATCGGTATTATTCCTTACTGCCTGAACTTTAGGGTACACAAGATCCAGGCATACGATTACTTTCGCCCCCGAATCAACCATCTGATGCTCCAGTTCCCGCTCGACATAAAGCGGGTTTGTCTGGACTACGATACCGCCGGCCAGCAATATCCCGTAATAGCTGATGACCGACTGAGGCGTATTGGCAAGCATGACTGCCACCCTGTCTCCTTTATGTACCCCCAGCTTCTGCAGGCCGGCAGCAAAGCGCTCTGCCTGCTCGTAAACTTCTTTAAATGTCATAGACAGGCCCATAAAATCGAGAATTTTTTTATCCGGCTCTTCCTGCGCTCCTTCTTTCAGAAACGAATGAAGTGTTTTGTCCGGATATTCCAGGGATTCCGGAATTGCATCTGGATACTGGCTGAGCCAAGGCCTCGCAGTTGTTTCTGTAAGCATATTATATCCTCCTGATGCCCATTCCTGATGCAGATTAACATCTCTCTTTAATAACCAGGAAGAGAAGCCGGACACAGCCGGCTCCTTCCGAGTTTATTTTTTGTGCTTTTCCCGTTCTTCTTCCACGAGCACCCGGCGGAGTATCTTTCCGACCATTGTCTTCGGAAGCTCTTCGCGGAACTCATAGTACTGCGGTACTTTGAAGGAAGCCAGATAGTTCCTGCAGTGCTCGTCCAGGGCGTCCTCGGAGAGTTCCACCCCTTCTTTCGGTACGACAAACGCCTTGACCGTCTCCCCACGGTAAGGGTCCGGCACACCGATGACACACACTTCCTGAACACCTTCATATTCATAAAGCACTTCTTCAATTTCACGTGGATAAATGTTGAATCCGCCGGCGATAATCATATCCTTTTTGCGGTCCACAATATAGAAGAAGCCTTCTTCATCCATATATCCCATATCACCGGTCAGAAGCCAGCCCTCCATAAAACTTGCCTGGGTGGCCTCCGGCTGTTTCCAGTAGCCTTTCATCACCTGGGGACCTTTGACCATCAGCTCTCCGACTTCGTTCGGTGCCGCTTCCTCTCCTGTTTCGGCAGAAAGTACTTTGACATCTGTATCCGGCCACGGAAGTCCGATGGATCCCTGTTTACGTCTTCCCCAGAGAAGGTTCGAAACGGCCACCGGCGACGTTTCGGTCAGACCGTAGCCTTCCACGAGCCTTCCGTTTGTTACTTCCTCAAACTTTGTCTGCACTTCCACAGGCAGCGGAGCCGATCCGCTGATACAGGCTTTTATGGAAGAGAGATCATATTTTTTGATATCCGGGTGGTTAAGAAGACCTATATACATCGTCGGTGCTCCAGGATAAAGGGTGGCTTTATGTTTTTCGACGGACTTTAAGATTTCTTTCGGATCAAATTTAGGAATGATAATCATTTTAAAAGCCATACGGACCGAAAGATTCATAACGGTCGTCATACCGTACACATGAAAGAACGGCAGGGCAGCGATAATTACTTCTTCTCCAGGCTGAAGCTTGTACATCCACTCTTCACACTGCTGAGTGTTCACGACCAGGTTATAGTGGGTCAGCATAACCCCTTTCGCCGGGCCCGTCGTACCTCCCGTATACTGCAGCAGGGCCAGATCTTCTTTTGGATTCACATCGACCGGTATCTCTTCCGCACGACCTTTGCCGATCAGTTCCGTGAAGGAAAGCAGCGTGCTGGAATAAGTTATGTCCACTTTAATCCCGGTATTTTTCTTTTGAATAAACGGATAGATTTTATTTTTAGGAAACGGCAGATAGTCTTTAATTCCGGTGACGATAATATGCGTAAGCGGTGTTTTTTCCTTTACTTTAGCTACACGCGGATAGACAAGATCAAGGCAGATCATTACTTTTGCATCAGAATCGGTCATCTGGTGCTCTATTTCCCGTTCCACGTACAGCGGGTTAGTCTGAACAACGACTCCTCCGGCAAGCAGTATCCCATAATAGCTGATGACAGCCTGTGGGGAATTCGCAAGCATTACCGCCACGCGGTCCCCTTTTTCGACCCCAAGGTTCCTCAGCTGGTCCGCCAGTTTCAGAGCTTCCTCGTAGACGGCACTGTACGACATTTCCTTGCCCATAAAATGAAAAGCTGTCTTTTCAGGAAAATCCCGGGCTGCCCGCTTCAAATAGTATTGAAGGGTCTGCTCTTCATAGTCAATGGACTGCGGAATTTCCTTTGGATAGGATTCAAACCACGGTTTCTCTGTTAACGTTGTCATGACAATACCCTCCCTGTTTTCCTATCACTCCATCTGTCAGTTCCTGATGCGCTGTCCATTCTGCCTCGGAAACTCCGGCTCCCCTCCGTGTAAGTTTCGTCACAAAAAAGACAAACATTCCCTCTTACTAGTATTGTAATGAAAACGCCTTCAAAAAGAAACAATATTTGAAAAATAATTCCGTTAAATTGAATACTCATTCATTTAATATGTAAATTGGCCTTCCTGTAAAGTTCCTTAAAAAGACTAACTGCACAGTCCGTTTCCATTTTTTATCCTGATTGTGCAGAAATTTCCGTCCTTGCGAATTTTTTCTGAAAGATCAGTAACCCCGGCAGTTTTTCCTGACGGGGTGGCTTCAGCTTGTTGATTAAATGATCAGAATATTTATTCCAGTCAGTGTATAGACTCCTTTTCTTACTGCGGGGCTGGTCTTCAACTGTTTGGCCTGCGCCGTGGTCAGACTGCGCTGAAATCCCACAGGCGTCTCCGCCGTTACGTAGGGAAGCCATCTCTTTATCGAAAAGCTCTGTTACAGTCCAGTGCTGGTGTAGGCAGAAAACTTCGCTTCCACTCGGCCTGCCGTGGAGGAGATCTCCAGCTTCCGCGGCAAGCGAAGAAAAAAAGCCGCAGGCACTCCAAAAGCAACACGGAGCTTTAACTGAGACATGGATGCCGTTCAAAACGACACCATGAAAAATGAAAATATCCAACGCTGTGTAACGAAGGCGGAGACACCCGGAGGATCAGCGCCGTTCGAGAATCCATTTTGGCGGACTGTTCTTCCGCCAAAATCAGTTGGGAACAAGCCCTCGGGTAAGCCCCATCGAGAGTGCAGCAGCGTTATGTACATCTCATAAATGAGCTGTTTGCAAGGCAGCCTATCGAAAAAAACGGCTTCAATAAGGAAGTTTTCATAATAGAAAACTTTTTCTTATTTCCATGCTGCAGCCGCAGGGGCGACTCCGGGGCGATCAAGGACGAGGCGAAGATCCATTTCTTCCAGCCTGCAGGTGGAAGAAATTAGCTGAGCCCGGCCCGCCCGGAAAGCGTCCCCGGAAGGCGGAAGCAGGGAATCGTCTATCTATACATCAATAACACTTTATCAACAACCTGAAGCCACCCCGGCAGTTTTTCCTGGCGGGGTGGCTTGTCTATGCAAATCTGTGTTTTCTCCCTGCAGTGGGAGCCGTTCGTCGTATGCTTATACTGCTTTTCAGCAGAGCCTAAATAAAAAATACCCAGTAAATCATGCCGCCGAGAAGAAATGCAGCACACAATATCATAAGTATTTTTGCAAGTCTTTCCATAGTTTTGGCCTCCCGTGATTTAAATACTTGCCCCGATAACAAACGAAAGGGCCACAGCCAGTATGAACGAAAGCAGCCCGACGGCCCGGTTATCTGCCTCAAGCTCTTTATCCACTTTGAATGTCGGTGTCAGGAATTCAAAAATAAAATACACAAACAGAAGCAGGAGAAGACCATACCCCCCCCATCCCAGCATTCCGAGAACGGAATCATTGGCTTCGATAGAATAACGGAATATATTGGATATACCAAATACTTTTCCTGAAGTTGCCAGAGCAACAGCCACATTCCCTTTTCGGAACTCCTCCCAGGTCGTATAGGGTGTCACCCATTCAAATACAGCAAGTGCTACAATGATGGATAGAACGACGACGCTGTATACACCTGCTGTGTAAATATAGTCGTGCTGAAACAGGGTTTCCACGTTGTCCCCCTCCCCTTTTTACTTCAGTTTGGCAATCGTTACTCCGGAGCCCCCTTCGCCCTGAGTTCCGGGACGGGTTTCCGATACATTCCTATGTTTTTTCAGCAGCTCTTCCACTCCTTTTCGCAGAGCGCCGGTTCCTTTTCCATGAATGATGGATACCTGGTGATAACCGGCAAGAACCGCTTCATCCAGATACTTTTCCACTTCCATCATCGCATTTTCGTACCGTTCTCCACGCAGGTCCAGCTCCGTTTTTACGTGGCCGCTCCGGCCGCGCACCATCGCCATCGGTTTTGTTTCCACCGGCTTCGGCCGGCTGATATAGAGAAGATCGTCTTTTTTTACTTTCATTTTCATTACACCGAGCTGGACTGTATACTCGTTTTCGTTTGCTTTATCAACGATCGTTCCTTTTTGATTAAAGCTTTCCACCTTTACTTCATCTCCAGGTTCGAGTGTATCAATTTGCGGTTTTTTCTTCTTCGGTTTTTTCTTTTTCTTTTTTTCTGCAAAATCAGGCTCTGCTTCGTCCAGTTTCTTTTTCGCTTCGATCAGTTCATGCTCCTTGATAGCCGGGTTGTTTTTCTGCATTTCACGCAGTTCGGAAATAATACTTTCCGCTTCCTCCCGCGCTTTACGGACGTAACCTGCCGCTTTGTCTTCTGCTGACTGGAGCAGCCGGTCCTTCTGATCTTCCCATTCGTCTATTTTTTCCGAGAGCTCCCGGTGCAGCTCTTCAGCTTCCTCCCGGAGAACCACTGCTTCTTTCATCTCTTCTTCGGCTTTTTTCCGGCTTTCCTCCAGAGATGAAATCATATTTTCCACTTTGTTTGTTTCTGTGGAAATCTGATTTTTTGCCGCTTCGATAATGTTTTCCTTCAGACCGAGACGGCTGCTTATAGCAAATGCGTTACTTCTACCGGGGACTCCGATCAGCAGGCGGTAGGTCGGACGAAGTGTTTCGACGTTAAACTCCACACTCGCATTCATCACGCCTTCCCGGTCGTATGCGTATCCTTTCAGCTCACTGTAATGTGTTGTGGCAATGACCTTTGCCCCGACATTGTACACGTGGTCCAGAATCGATATTGCAAGCGCCGCCCCTTCTGTCGGATCTGTACCTGCGCCGAGCTCATCAAACAGGACGAGTGACTGAAAATCCACGTCCTCCATAATCTGTACGATATTAGTCATGTGAGAAGAAAACGTACTCAAACTCTGTTCGATGGACTGCTCATCACCGATATCGGCAAAAATCTTCTGAAATACTGCGGCTGTGGAGCCTTCCTCGCAGGGAATCTGCAGGCCGGACTGGGCCATGAGTGTGAGAAGGCCGACTGTTTTTAATGTGACGGTTTTTCCTCCGGTATTTGGTCCGGTAATAACGAGCGAAGAAAAATCCCCGCCGAGTTCGACGTCGATCGGAACAATTTCGTCATCCGGGATGAGCGGATGGCGGGCACCCTTCATTTCAATACGTGCGTTTTCATTTAAAGCCGGCTCCGTTGCGCGGATCGATTTGGCGTAGGACGCTTTCGCAAACATAAAGTCGACTTCTGTCATCGTCCAAACGACTACACTGAGTTCCTCTGTATATTCGGAAACAGAAGCGGAAAGCTGCTGCAGAATTTTTTCGATTTCGTACTTTTCCTTTGTCCGGGCTTCCCGCAGCTGGTTGTTTGCCTGCACTACGCTTTCCGGTTCAACAAACAGCGTGGCTCCGGAAGCAGACTGGTCATGAACAATTCCGCCGAAATGGCCGCGGTATTCGGCTTTGACCGGAATAACATAGCGGTCGTTACGGATGGTCACGATGGCATCAGAAAGCATTTTCTTTCCGGAAGAAGAACGTGTAATATTTTCCAGCCGGGAACGTACTGTCGATTCGTGGGAGCGGATCTGCTGTCGGATCGTCCGCAGCTGAGTGCTGGCTGAGTCCAGGATGCTCCCGTTTTCATCGACAGCTTCGTTAATCTCCCGCTGAAGATCGAGCAGAGCCGGCATAGCGCTCATCAGGTACGGAAGAATCGACAGCTCAATTTCGTCCTCGACCATCTGCTCAACGAATGATTTGAACATTCTGCTCCCATAAATGGTAGAGGCGATGTCAAGAAGTTCGTCCGCATTCAGCTGCCCGCCTATTTCGGCACGTTTAATCGGACCTCGGATGTCCCGAAGCCCGCCGAGCGGGACGTTGCCTTTCAGACGCAGCACTTTCGCAGCTTCCGCAGTATGAGCATGTGCCGTCTGAATTTCTTCAAAAGAAAAGGCCGGTGTCAGCTTTTTCACTTTGTCTTTTCCGAGGGAAGAGCCTGCAAAAGGAAGCAGCTGATCTTTCATTTTTTCATATTCAAGCACACGGCTGACCCGTTCTATCATGTTAACAATCCCTTCTTACCTGCTTATTGTTGTTGCTTTTTTAAAAAGTTTTCGAGTTCTGCCGTCGTCCATGTGTTCAGAACATCTTTACGGTCAAGAGCTGCTCTGCGGGCGGTTTTAACACCCGCCTCCATGTCTTCAAGCATATCAAACCGGTGGGCATCTGTGTTGACTGCCACTTTCACACCCGCCTCTTTTGCTTTAGCAAGCGGCTCCGCTGCAAGATCCAGCCGATTCGGGTTGGCGTTAAGCTCAAGTACCGTCCCTGTTTCTGCTGCAGTCCGGATCAGGCGGTCCATATCGACCTTGTATCCGTCCCTCCGGCCGATTAGCCTTCCCGTCGGATGGGCAATCATATTTACATATGGATTCCGGCAGGCATTCTCCAGCCGCATCATTATTGTTTCTTCATCCTGCTGGAAAGAAGAATGAATGGAAGCTATGACAAAATCAATCTCTTTCAGCACGTCATCTTCGTAATCGAGCGTCCCATCCGGCAGTATATCCATTTCCACTCCGGTGAATATCCGGATATCTTTCATCTTTTCGATACGGCGGACTTCTTCATGCTGCCTTCTGAGGCGTTCCACACTCAGGCCGTTCGCTACTTTTAAATACTGGGAGTGATCCGTAACAGCCATGAATTCATATCCTTTTTCGATGCATCTGTCCGCCATTTCTTCTATTGACTGGGCTCCGTCACTCCACGTCGTGTGCATATGCAGGTCGCCGCGGATATCGCTCAGCTGAACGAGGTGGTCAAAGCTCCTCTCCAGTTCGTGACGTCCTTCCCGGACTTCCGGGGGAATAAAAGAAAGATCGAAGTGTCCGTAGAACTCCTCTTCGGATTTAAAATAAATCCGCTCCCCGGTTTCTTCTTTTTCGACACCGTATTCGCTTACTTTTTCCCCACGTTCCTTCGCCCGCTGGCGCATCAGCACGTTATGATCTTTGGAACCGGTAAAGTGATGAAGAGTGGAAGCGAAGGACCTGTCCTCGACAATCCGGAAATCCGCGGGAATAATTACATCCCCAAACTGGAACTCGACGGAGATTTTCGCTTCGCCTTTCCCAATCACGGCATCGATTTCCGGCAGCGCAAGAATGGCATCTTTAACTGCTCCGGGATTTTCCGTCGAAATAATAAAATCCAGGTCCTTCACCGTTTCTCTTCCGCGCCGGAAGCTTCCGGCCAGTTCCCAGCGGTGGACATCCGGCATCTTATCGAGCTCTTTTTCAAGCGCCTCGACTGCAGGGTACACCTGTACAATCGGCAGCCTGTCCGGCCTCTGCCCCATCGCATTCACAGCTTCGAGAATTTTCTCCTCCGTCTTTTTCCCAAAGCCGGCCAGCCCCTGGACATCGTTGGCCTCGCAGGCTTTTTTAAGTTCTTCTGCGCTCGTAATTCCAAGTTCCTGATAAAGCTTCCCGATTTTTTTTCCGCCGAGACCGGGCAGTTTGAGAAGGGGCACGAGTCCTTCCGGCACTTCCTGCTGAAGCTGTTCCAGAAGCTCGGTTGTTCCTGTTTCCCGCAGATCGTTAATAATACCTGCTGTCCCTTTACCGATTCCGCTGATCGACGCCGGATCTTCTATTTCTTCCAGGCTCCGCTCATCTTTTTCAAGCGCTCCAGCTGCTTTGCGGTAAGCTGACACCCGAAATGCATTTTCACCCTTGATTTCTAGATAAACAGCAATTGTTTCAAGTTTTTGAATCACTTCTTTTTTATTCACGGGACTCTCTCCTTCACAAAAAAAAGTCCTGTTTTCCTGGTGCCTTCAGCACGTTCGAAAAAACAGGCTTTTTTTATCGTTCTGTTAAAAATAATCTACCGGCCTGTCCCTTCAATCCAAAGCTCACGGATTTCATTGGACACGATCGGTGTATAATGGAAAATCCATTGAGCGACCGTTGAAGTCTGCAGCAGTTCCTGGACAAAGTCCACCTGGATCAGTGCGGCAAGGTGCAGCAGGATAGCCGTTATAATCAGACCTTCGATAAAGCCGAGCACTGCTCCGAGCCAGTTGTTAATAAAGTGAAGCACCGGAAGATTCCCGATAAAGTCGAGCATGGAACCGAGGATCTGTGTAATAATTTTTACGACAATAAAAATAGCAACAAATGCTATACCATTGTAATAAACATTTTCATTACCGAAAGCTTCGTTCATCAGGGGCCACGGCGACTCATCCGGAAGCTGTGTCTCAGGAACCCAGAGACGAATCATTTCAGCCAGATTTTCATAATACAGCCAGGCCACAATAAACGAGATGATCAGGCCGACGATGTGCACCGCCTGAAGAATAAATCCGCGCCGGTAGCCAACCATAAAGCTGATCAGAAGCATAATAATTAAAAATATACTAAGCATGAACGTCAATCCTCTTCATTTTGTTTGTCCTCAAGTTTCTTTTTCACTGTTACATAGTCATTGCTTATATTCAAAGCAGCCAGGACAGCAAGCTGTGTGGAAGATAAATAAGGATTTTTTGATTTAATTTCTTTTATTTTGGCGTCAACAAGGTCGGCAGCTTCCATCACATGCTGCTCACTTTCTTTACCTACGACCGTATAAGTGTTTTTACCGATGCGCACAACGGTACGTATTTTACGGTTTTGTTCTTCCAACGCGCTCCCTCCCCGTCTGCAGTTGAAATCCTATCTTCCATCATAACACGCCGGCCGCCGTATGAAAATAAATTTGATGTTACCTGGAAAACGGTATCATATAGCTCTGCACTGCTGGAATCTGATACAATCAAACAGGATATATACGCATCCTGACTCAAATGCGAACGACAGAAGCAGCCAGGTCAGCAGAAAAACCGAGTACACAGGAGGACAACATGAGCCAGCAGGTTATTAAAGCATCATCCAGACAGCTGACAGAAATGAAAGCTTATTACGAAAAAGGCGGACTCGCCTCAGCACCACCGGGAGCCGTTTTTTCCGCCAAAACGGAGGGCTGCCATATCACCGCCTATAAATCAGGTAAAGTATTGTTTCAGGGGAAGAACAGTCATAAGGAAGCCTCCCGCTGGGGCAGCCCCGCGGCTTCGGCTAAGTCTTCTAAATCCTCTGTCGATAACCACCGGTATGCTCCGCCAAAGTCCATTGACGGTCTCCCTCTCGTCGGGAGCGATGAAACCGGCACCGGTGACTATTTCGGTCCGATCACAGTAGTAGCTGCCCACCTGACAAGGGATCAGCTTGAATCAGCTGTCTCCCTAGGCCTTAGGGATTCCAAGACAATCACTGACCCCGAAATCCGGCAGACTGCACCAAAGCTTTTAAAACAGTGCACTTACAGTCTCACAGTTCTTCGAAACGAAAAATATAACCGTCTGCAGGCAGAGGGAATCAATCAGGGGCGCATGAAAGCTCTGCTGCACCATGAAGCCATTAAAAACGTCATTGCCAAACTGAAGGAAAACGGTGAACCGTTCGACGGCGTGCTGATTGATCAGTTCGTAAAGCCGGACACGTATTTTTCCTACTTAAAGCAGAGTGGTAAAAAATGGCCGGATACCCTCCCTATTTATTTCGCAACAAAAGCAGAGGATCTGCATCCGTCCGTTGCTGCGGGCTCGATTCTCGCCCGCTATGCGTTTTTAAAGGAAATGGATAAACTGGCCGAAACGCTCGGAGTCCCCATCCCGAAAGGAGCAGGCCCGCGTGTCGACCAGGCCGCCCGGGAAATTTACCAGTCCCGGGGAAAAGACGCCCTTTATAACTCGGTCAAATGGCATTTCTCCAACACGGACCGTGCGGTAAAGCAGCTTTAAACAGCCGGCTCATACTAACAACTGAAGACTGCTCCCGCTGGCGGCGGGGCAGTCTCTTTTCGCAGTCAGCATAACGAAGGAAAAAGGTTTTTCATCCGGTGCCCTTGTCTCTTCTGACACTCCTAGCCTCTGTCTGGTCATTGGGGTTTAAGCATTATAAAAAGATGTATAAACTTTAAAAGGGATGATTTAATCATTACAGGCTGATTATTTGTCATTATCACGGTTTTCAATCTTTATAAATGATTATTAATCACTATAACCCTCTTCACGGCGGGATTTAATCATTACAGCCATCCTATCAATTATTATGATTCCTCCCCGGTAGACATAGAAAAAGTAAATGGTCTGTTTGTTTATTGAGCATCCCTTCCTCTCCCCGTCCTTGACAGCTACGCAGCATTGGCAAATTCCCGTACTATTTAAAAATACTGAACTTTAATATAAGCTGTGTTCGTTGTTGATTATGGAGAGAAATTCCCCTGCCGTGGAGGGTGATGATTTCCGGAGAATGAAGCGCAGTTTCAAGATGACCTTTTGCGAAGGTATTTTTCGCAAAATCAGCTGAAGACACCCCCCCTCGGGAAAGCGTCCATCCGTAACAGAGATCTCATCGAATATTCGTATTTCTCAGTACTGATGTATATTGTAAAATCGTTCAGCCAGTAAAAAATCTGCCCTCTGAACAGCCGGTGTACCGGATGTTCAGGGGCAGCTTTTATTCATTAATAATATTACTGCGTACGGAGCACAGCTCCCGTTTTTTCTTCGAGTGCTTTCAGCACCTGGCTGTGGACGAGCGTTACTTCTTCTTCCGTAAGCGTTTTTTCTGTATTCAGATAGCGCAGGGAGAAAGCAACAGATTTTTTCCCGGCTTCCACATGCTCTCCTTCATACAGGTCAAACACATCCGCACGTGTGAGAAGCTCTCCGCCGGTTTCCCGGATCACTGCCTCCAGTTCACGGGCACTGACTTTGTGGTCCACGACGAGGGCAATGTCACGGTCCACTGCAGGGTAACGCGGGATCGGACGGTAACGCATCTCATCTCCGCCGGACTCAAGAAGTTTCATGAGGTTCAGTTCAAAAACGTATGTTTCCGGAAGTGACCACTGTTTGGCAGTTGACGGGTGCAGCTGGCCGATCCAGCCCACTTCCTCCCCATCAGCAACGACAGAAGCCGTACGCCCTGGATGAAGTCCCGGTTTTTCAGTTTTTTCAAACCCTGCTACAGCCTGGAGCTCCGCAAGGATTCCTTCCACGATACCTTTTACGACGAAGAAATCAACTGCTTTTTTCTCTCCCTGCCAGGCATGCTGTTCCCACAGTCCCATGAAGGCTCCGGCCAGATGGGTCTGTTCCTGCGGCTGAACGCTGACGTTTTCTTCCTCTGTATGGAAAACAGATCCCATTTCATAAAGAGACAGGTTATATCGGTTTCGGTTTCGGTTATGACTCAGCGCATCCAGCAGGTGCGGAACGAGCGTCGTCCGGAGGGTGCTCCGCTCTTCACTCATCGGAAGGGCTACAGCAACCCGCCTCTGTTCAGCTCCGATAAAAGCAGCTTCCTTTTCTTTCGTCGTCAAGGAATAGCTGACCGCTTCATGCAGTCCGCCTGATTCCAGAAAGCGGCGTATTTTACGTTTCTGTTTCTGTTTTTCCGAAAGCCCTCCCTGAGTGGATGGGGTATTCGGCAGTGTCACAGGTATATTGTCGTATCCGTACAGACGCGCCACTTCTTCCACGATATCCGGTTCGATGGAGATATCCTGGCGGCGTGTTGGTACGTGAATAATAAATTCGCCTTCTTCCTCTTCAGCTTTAAACTGAAGGCGGTCCATGATCGAGAGCACGTTTTCTGCACTTAAATCTGTTCCGAGCGAACTGTTGATACGTCCAAGAGTAATTCGGATGACTTTTTCACTCCGGTCCAGCTCATCGAATTCTGCAGTTTCGTCGAGCACTTCCCCTCCGGCAAGCTGCTGAATAAGGGAAGCTGCCCGCCGGCCTGCGGGAACGACACCGTTTGGATCGACTCCTTTTTCAAAACGGATGCTTGAATCGCTGCGGATACCGAGATCACGCTGGGCCTGACGGACAACTGACGGGTTAAAGTACGCTGCTTCCAAAAGCAGATTCGACGTATCGTTTTCTACTTCCGAAGCAGCTCCACCCATTACACCGGCAAGAGCTGTCGGCTCGTTGCCATTCGTAATGACGAGATGGCTGTCTGACAATAGACGCTCTTCCCCGTCCAGCGTCACCATTTTTTCTTCAGCATAGGCTTTTCTTACAACGACTTCGTCTGACCCGAAACGGTCAAAGTCAAACGCATGCAGCGGCTGTCCGTATTCAAGCAGTACATAGTTCGTTACGTCCACCACGTTGTTCAGCGGACGGACACCGGAAGCCATCAGAACCGTCTGCAGCCAGAGCGGGGATTCTTTAATAGTGACTCCCTGAATCATGCCGGCACCGTAATACGGATTGGCATCTTTATCCTCCACTGTTACTTTAACGATTTCGGAAGCTTTCTTCTCTGATACCGTTACCGGAGCCTCCGGCAGTGTCACCTCTCGTCCCAGGACAGCAGCTATTTCATATGCCGTTCCGAGGACACTCAGACAGTCGGAGCGGTTCGGAGTCAGATCGAGCTCAAGCACCGTGTCGTTCAGTCCGAGAGCTTCCTTTGCATCAGTTCCGGGTTCCCGGTTTTCCGGGAAAGCAAAAATGCCTTCACTGTATTTTTTTGGAATGACTTTCCCTTCAAAACCGAGCTCCTGAAGGGAGCAGATCATTCCTTCCGAGCGCTGGCCGCGGAGTTTTGCTTTTTTTATTTTCACTCCGCCCGGAAGCCTTCCTCCAACGCGGGCGACAGCGACAAGCTGCCCCTCTGCTACGTTCGGAGCACCGCACACAATCTGCAGCGGTTCTTCTTCTGCCACGTCCACACGGCACACTTTCAGTTTATCGGCATCGGGATGCTGCTCACAGGAAAGAACCTTACCAACGGTCAGTTTATTTACTTCCGCCCCGAGCTCCTCTACAGCATCCACCTCCACGCCGTGGAGCGTCAGCTCGTCTGCCAGCTGCTGTGGAGTAATATCTGTTATATCTACATAGTTACTTAGCCATTGATAGGAAATTAACAAAACGGTATCCTCCTTCTGTGTGATTATTCGCGGGTGAACTGTTCCAGAAAACGTGCGTCATTCGTATAGAAATGTCGGATATCGTCGATGCCGTATTTAAGCATTGCGAACCGCTCCACTCCCATACCGAAAGCAAACCCGGAATATTTCTCAGGATCAAATCCACCCATTTCCAGTACGTTCGGATGTACCATTCCGGCACCGAGAACTTCAATCCAGCCGGTTCCCTTGCACGTCCGGCATCCTTCTCCGCCGCAAAGGGCACAGGAAATATCGAGCTCTGCCGACGGCTCTGTGAACGGAAAGAAACTTGGACGAAGCCGGATTTTCCGGTCTTCTCCGAAATAACTTTTTACGAATGCTTCAAAGATACCCTTCAAGTCGCTCATACGGATACCCTCATCCACAACGAGACCTTCAATCTGCATAAACTGGTGGGAGTGCGTTGCGTCGTCTTCATCGCGGCGGTATACTTTCCCGGGACAGACGATTTTAACCGGCCCCCGTCCTTCATGCTTTTCCATCGTTCTTACCTGTACCGGAGAAGTCTGGGTGCGCAGCAGAAGGTCGGACGTAATAAAAAACGTATCCTGCATATCCCGTGCCGGATGATGTTTCGGCAGGTTCAGTGATTCAAAATTATAGTAATCGGTTTCCACTTCCGGTCCTTCCGCCACCTGGAAGCCCATGCCGGTAAAAACATCTTCAATCCGTTCCACAACAGAAGTAAGTGGATGACGGCTGCCTTTTTTCACCGGGCGGCCCGGAAGCGTGACATCGATACTTTCTTTTTTCAGCTGCTCTGATACAGCTTCTTGTTCGAGAACTGCTTCTTTTCGTTCGATCAGCTGCTGAAGATCCTGGCGAACTTCGTTTACTTTCTGTCCGACAACAGGCCGTTCTTCCTTGGACAGCTTCCCCATACTTTTCATTACTTCCGTGATTGGTCCCTTTTTACCTAAGTATGCGACACGTACCTGCTGCAGCTCGTCCAGTGTATTTGCTTCTTCTATTTTTCCTGCTGCTTCTCCGTGCAGTTCCTGTAATCGATCCAACATGCTTTTCTGCCTCCTTTATTCATAAAAAAAAGCCTTTCTCCCCCTTTATCAAGGGACGAAAGACTCGCGGTACCACCCTTATTAACAGAGCCACAGGCTCCATTCACTTCATTGGCAACGAAGGATAACGGTCTTCTGCCGGGGCACCTTAACGGCTGCTGCCGTTTTCCGATGCCGACTCCAGAGTGAATTCAGCGCACCTTTTAAGCTGTGCTTACAGTCGGGGACACAGCCTCCCTGTTAAAAGATGATTAACCGCCTACTATGCTCTTTCTTCGTCTTAGTTAGTCGTATGGAGATTATTATATAAGGTTTGACACATCATTTCAATTTCTTTTTCAGTCAGTCTCCCCGGAGATGGTAAATAAGGATTCCCGCTGCGACACTGACATTCAATGATTCTGATCTCCCGTGAACCGGAATGTAGAGGTTGTGGTCGGTCTGTTCCAGAAGGGAAGGATCCACACCGCTGCCTTCGTTACCCATTAACAGCGCAAATGACTCCTGCGGGGCGATCGCCGAGTACGTGCTTCCGTTCAGGCTTGTGCCGAACACAGGCATTTGGCTGCGGCGGCAGTGCTCCACCGCTTCTGAGAGATCCATCTGCTGGATAGGCATATAAAAAAGAGCTCCCTGGGTGGAGCGGACCACTTTTCCGTTGTAAGGATCTGCACAGCCTTCGCCGAACACCACTCCATGAAGCCCGGCCGCCTCTGCTGTACGTACGAGATTCCCAAGGTTTCCCGGGTCCTGAATCCGGTCGAGAAACAAATACCTGCCGGATTCAAACAGCATGTTTTCCGGAGGCGGCTTCTCGCACACAGCAATCATTCCCTGCGGTGTTTCGGTTTCAGCAAGTTCCTGGAACACACGCTCTGTTACACGAACAATTTCAACCTCCGTCACTGACCACTCTTTTGGGAGTTCCCTTTCCTCTGCTACGATAATTTCCTTTACATTGATGTTGGATTTAAGAGCTTCTTCCACAAGGTGTCCGCCTTCGACAAGAAACAGCCCGGAACGGTCTCTTTCCCGCTTACGATGAAGCTTTTTCCAGGCTTTAATCCTTGGGTTCTGCACCGATGCAATAGGTTCCACGTTTTCTCCTCCCTTCTGCAGGATATGCTGCTAATCGTCCCGGCGGAAGTTCCCCATGACCTGCATGCTCTGACCGATACTGACGAAAGCATCCGGGTCAATTTCCTGGAGCACGCCGCGGATTACTTCCAGTTCATATCGTGTAATTACAGTATACAATACTTTTTTGTCTTCGCGGGAATAGGCTCCCTGTCCGTCGATAATCGTCACTCCGCGCACGAGATTATCAAGGAATGCCTGGCGCACCTCTTCCCCTTTGCTTGTTACTACCATCAAATTAAGTTTTACGTGCCGGGTGTGGATACGGTCGATTACAATACCCGTTATATAAATGGAAAGCATCGTGTAAAGCGCGAGCTCCCATCCGAAGAAAAAACCAGAAATGAGGACGACAATCGAGTTCAATCCAAAAATCATGCCTCCGAGAGGAACATCCCATTTTTTTATTAAAATCAAACTGACAACATCAAATCCCCCGGTCGAGCTGTAAAAGCGGATTATCAGACCAATGCCGACACCGGTGAGGACACCGCCCCATACGGAGGATAAAAGAGCATCCCCTGTTACTTCCACGATGGGGATATAAAGCATGGAAACAGAAGTGACAGCCACGGATATAATACTGTTTATAATAAATTCCTTCCCGAGTTTCATCCAGCCGAGGACGATGATCGGGATGTTTAGGATAATAATCCAAAAACCACTGTTTACAGGCGTCAAAAGACCAAATATCATCGCAATACCTGTAACTCCCCCGGTCAGTACTTCATGCGGCAGCAGGAAGACGTTAAAGGTAAAGCCGAGCAGGATGGATGATGCGACTATAATGGATAGCTTCACGAAATAGTTATTCATTGCCGACCCTCATTTCTCCGGTGAATTAGCACAAGTATGCATTATAGGCAACTTATCCTCATTCGTCAACAGCATAGCAATCAGTATTTAAACAGCTGCTGTTCAAGTCTGCGGGAGATGACAGGACGTGACGCTCTCTCCTGTTTTCTCTCCGCCTTCCATACCCGCAGAAACCGATTGAATAAACTTCCGCCGTTACGGAGAAAAGTCACCTTTTTATCGAAAGGCTGCCTTGAAAATAAAGTATATAAGCGATATAAGTCCGCCTTCGTTTCCATGGGGACGCTTTCCGAGCGGGCCGGCCTCAGCTAATTCCGGCCTCCTTTGGTCGGTCGGAATGGATCTTCAACTCGGCCTGAATCGCTCCGGAGTCGCCCCATGTGCTCTTCGGCTCCCTGAAAAAAAACTTCTCTTTCGCTACTAAGGAAGAACCACCTTATAAAATAGGATACGCTCCATCTGGAGAAAAGCTAATTTTATCCATTAAGTTACAGTAGTCCCTCATAGTTATAGTAGAAATAACAAACTTCCAGGGCAGCGTGAAAATGGACGAGACTTATTTCTTTTACTCAGAGAAAGACAGCTAAGATTAGCGATAGAAAAGCACTCAAACGTGGTGGTACTGCAAAGAAACACGGTATCAACAACGAGCATATTAACAAAAGAACAATTACATTACGCTATTGGGCATAAACTTTCTCTACTCGTGCTTTTCATGCTGTCTCTATGAATCTTTTGAGACAGCCTCTATTTTTTATAAGCATCGACATTATACTTTAGCAGAGACACTCATGTAGAATCATTGCCCCGTGGGGAATAAAAAGATCGTTTTATAGTAAGGGAACCTCCTATCCAACCAGGAGAAGCGAAGCCTGTTTATGTGCTGTCTTTTTTTATCGTAAGCTGCAGTGAACATGGGGGACTCCGAGGAGAAAGCAGGGCAGCATATATTTATACACGGAAAAACACTTCATCAACACACTGAAAACCGCACCCGGAGACCGGATGCGGCTTTATAATCAGTCAAATGTAATACGGTTTACTGTTTCACGGTCCATTTTTTTAATAACTTCCACAATCAGTTCCACTGCATTTTCAAAATCATCGCGGTGAAGAATTGCTGCGTGCGTGTGTATATAGCGGGTCGCTACTGTAATGGAGAGAGCTGGAACTCCGTTGGCTGTCAGGTGGATAGCTCCGGAATCTGTTCCCCCACCCGGGACGGCATCAAACTGATACGGAATTTCCCTGCTGTCTGCAGTATCTGTCACGAAATCACGCAGTCCTTTATGCGAAACCATGGACGCGTCATACATAATAATCTGCGGTCCGTCACCCATTTTAGCGAGTGCATCTTTGTCACTGACACCTGGTGTATCACCGGCAATGCCGACGTCCACGCCAAATCCGATATCAGGCTGTATATGATGGGCTGACGTACGGGCTCCGCGCAGGCCGACTTCCTCCTGTACAGTACCTACACCGTAAACCGTATTTGGATGGTCCACATCCTTCAGACGGCGGAGTACTTCGATTGCAATGGCACATCCGATTCGGTTATCCCACGCTTTCGCCATCAAATATTTTTCGTTTTTCATAACGGTGAAGTCGCAGACAGGCACGACAGAATCGCCGGGGCGTACACCGAATGATTCTGCTTCCTCCTTGTCAGCTGCTCCGATATCGATAAACATTTCTTTTACATTCACCGATTTTTTACGTGCTTCCGGAGCCAGAATGTGGGGAGGTTTAGAACCGATCACACCTGGAATCGTTCCGTTTCTCGTCATGACCGTCACGCGCTGGGCGAGCATAACCTGTTCCCACCAGCCGCCTACAGTCTGGAATTTTAAGAAACCGTTGTCGTCAATACTTGTGATCATAAAGCCGATTTCATCGAGGTGGCCTGCCACCATAATTTTCGGTCCTTCTGCGTCTGAGCCTTCCTTTTTGGCAATCAGGCTTCCGAGGTGATCTGTTTCCACCGTATCAGCGAATGGTTCAATATATCGTTTCATTACTTCGCGCGGCTCCCTCTCGTTTCCTGGAATACCGTTTGCGTCCGTCAGCTCTTTCAGCATTTTAAGCATTTCATCCATAGTTTCTGCCTCCTGTAAGCGCTATTTTTATGTACCAGTAATAAGTATACCGTTTTTCTGTGTGCTTCTCAATTTATTCCGGGCATCGAATTAATAATTGTTGTCCTGACGGGAATAATTTTCTTTGTTCTTGCTTTCATAGGCTTCCAGTACGTCATCCCATGTATATCCAAGCAGTCCCGCCAAAGATATATACGCCTCAAAAGTTTCCTGATAAGCATTTCTGTTTTTTTCTTTGTAAAGAGCAGAAGTCAAACTTGTTAATACGAGAAAAGCTGCTGTCTTTTCTTTCTCTGTTCCTTCTTTTATGGTCTTTTTCGATTGATCGAACTCCGGCCTTTCGGACAGCGTATTCCCGATAGACAGGAGAAAATGCAGGCCGTCAACATACTCTTCCAGAATGACAGCCTTATCCGATGGCCCTTTTCCGCTCCAAAATTTAAAGCAGCGCACTTCGTTCGCAAGTTCTCCGGTTTCCACTATAAATGCAAGAAGCTTTTCCTCCAGAACTTCTTCCGCAGTTACATTCCTTTTTTCCTCTATATAAGCATCCAACTGTCTCTGCTTATGAAATAGCTTTTCTATATTCACTTTTATCCCTGCTTTCCAAGACTTCGTTATACAATGAAACTTTATTTCGATTATATCGTAACATACAAGAGATGATTCTTTGCAGCTCATACAGGGAACAGTATTAATAAATCCATGTTAAATTTGATTATTAATTGCTGGATGGAACTTCGCCCCGCCTGCTGCGGAGTGACAGCTGAAAGCTTTTACCGCGGCAGATACCCTTATAGCAGCACAGCGCATTAATAAAAATAGACGATCGATTGATGTCCTAAAGAAGGAGAGATGAAGATGTTTACCGTGATGATATTTCAGTTGTTCCTCCTCCTTGCTGTAGGTATTATTATTTACAGCGTTATTAAATATCTGCTCGATCCGCGGCGGAAACTTGAGCGAGCCCGCCGGCATGAAGATTTTTATGTTTTGGATGATTCCGATAACGTTCGGAAAAACATTTTTCTTACGGTCCGGGGAGCTATGTTTGAAGGGGAAAAATTTCTCGGCACGAGCGATGGTTCTGTGGAAGTAACATCCATTCTTGTGCGGACTGAAGACTACGATCAGCTCCGCGGAATGACCGGCCAGGATTTTCATGCCATCGAAAAGGAGCTGACCGTACGTTATCCTAAAGCTTCTATTCAATGGTCACTCCCGATCGCTGATTTAATGAGACGGCTTGATGAACAGAAAAAATAAAAAACTCCGGCTGAAACTGATCTCTTCCTAAGCAGAAGAAATCCGTCACCTACAGCCGGAGTTTTTTTATGCTTTTTCCTCTACGGTTTTAACCGGACCTTCTTTTCGCCCGAGAATAACAAACACGGCTCCCATCATTCCGATGAGCAGCAGCGCGTAGCCCCACGCAAGCTCCACCAGCATATGACCAAACCCGGTGAATACTACTGCCGGACCGATGACACCAATAATGGAAAAATACATGTAACGCTGAAAATCCGTAGTCATTTCCATAATATACAATGATAAAAGATGAAAATGAATGAACGGCATCATGCGAAGGATTACAATCTGTCCGGGAGTCATTTCCCGGTCGTTAAACACTTTTTTCTTCAGACGTGCCACCCTGTCCCGGAATTTAGGGAAATAGTTTACGATCCCGTAGAATATGGCACACATCAGACTCAGCCCAATAAGTGAATAAATACTTCCCGCGAAAAAACCGAAAAAGTACCCTCCTGCCATACAGACAAGCACTACCGGAAGGAAAATAAGCGGCCGGATAAGGTGCAGTATGATAAATATGAGCGGAGCCAGCCAGCCTGCATATTCAATTGCTTCAAATATAGTATCCTGCACATTTTCCATCAGCTTTCCTCCTCCTTAATAAATCCAATATATAATACCGGCTGCCTGCATTCCCGCCAGCAGCGGCAGAGCTATCCGAAATTTTAAAACCCTCGTTTTGTGGCGGATCAGCCGGGAAACGACGAGCATAGACGGTGCGGCACCTAAAAAAGCCCACGTCAGCAGTGATCTTTCAGATATTCTTCTTTTTCTTTTAACAGCTTTCTGTTTATCTATGTAAAAAATAAAGCTGCCGGCGGCATTGATGGCACACCATATATAGAACAGTTCCATTTTCCCCGGCTCCTCTGCATGAAAAAAGGGCCCTTCCGGATCATCCAGTGTCCGGAAGCTGCCCCATTGCATTATTTACTTAAGGTTTTCTTTTGCTTTCGCAGCAAGATCAGCGAAACCTTTTTCGTCGTTTACAGCAAGATCAGCAAGCATCTTGCGGTTCATGTCGATGCCGGCTGTCTTAAGTCCGTGCATCAGACGATTGTAGGAAAGGCCGTTAATGCGGGCCGCAGCGTTGATTCGCGTAATCCACAGCTTACGGAAATCACGCTTTTTCTGACGGCGGTCGCGGTACGCGTACAAGTGGGACTTCATTACCTGGTCCTTCGCTGTACGGAACAGACGGTGTTTGGAACCTGTATAACCTTTCGCTAATTTTAATACTCTTTTACGACGACGACGGGCTGTATATCCGCCTTTTACTCGAGCCATCGTAATCCCTCCTCTAATGTTTTATTTATAAAAGCTTGCCGGTTGATTACTGAACCATGTCGTTGATGCGCTTCTGATCGCCTTTAGCTACAAGAGAAGATTTGCGCAGTTTACGCTTCTGCTTCTGGGACTTGTTCGCAGCGAGGTGGCTTGTGTAGCCGTGGCCGCGCTTAAGCTTGCCTGTACCTGTTCTCTTAAAACGTTTTGATGCACCGCTGTGCGTCTTCATTTTTGGCATGTTGAACATCCTTCCTGTGCATAATTAATTGTTGTTGTCGGTGAATATAATAGCTGGCCGTATGGTGAAGTACGGTCTTTATTTTTCGTTTTCTGCGTTCGGCGCAAGAATGAGGAACATGCTGCGCCCTTCCATCTTAGGTTTTGATTCAATTGTGGAGACATCTTTACACTCTTCTGCGAGGCGCATCAGCACGTCACGTCCGAGTTCAGAGTGGGTAATCGCACGTCCGCGGAAACGGATCGCTGCTTTTACTTTATCTCCTTTAGTAAGGAATTTACGCGCGTTGCGAAGCTTTGTGTTGAAATCATGTTCTTCAATGTTCGGGCTGAGCCGTACTTCTTTAAGGTTAATGATTTTCTGCTTCTTACGGGCGTCTTTTTCTTTCTTCTGCTGTTCAAAACGGTACTTTCCGTAGTCCATAATACGACATACGGGCGGTTTAGCGTTCGGCGCAACCATTACCAGATCCAGGTCAGCATTGCGGGCCATGTCTAATGCTTCCTGCTTGGTTTTTACGCCGATTTGATCGCCGTCAGCACCAATCAGTCGAACTTCGCGGGCACGAATGTTTTCGTTTACGAACATATCTTTACTAATATTGAGCCACCTCCATGATTATTGCGGAGCAAAGCAAGATATTTGCCTGCCGGCGCTTTTCTGCGCCAACAAAAAAAGTGCGGGGGTATAAACCGCCCACACTTCTGCCATCGTTGCCGAATCAGTAACCTGTACGCGTTTTGGCGAATCAGGTGAGAAGCGGGCGCTTCTTCTTGCTTTGATTTCCGTATAATGTTCACCAACTCAATATACCAGACAGCCTATACCGTGTCAATGCTTTAATTTTTACTTGCTGGAGAAACATAAACCGCGGTGTTCCATAAAAAAAAGGCCTGTTAGTGGTTAGTGCTGCTCAGCTGAAGCCCGTCGGCTTGCCCTGTAGAGAAGCTGAAAACCTTTTAGACACAGGTGCTTTGAAATGATTCTAACGCTGATAGAACCTACTATAAAATTCTTCTTGTGCTAAAAACAGAAGGAGCAGGAACGGCGGCCGCGAGACTCTTATGGGATCAGCGGGTAAGGCGTTCCTGCTCCGTTCTTTAATTTAAACCCTCGTAAACAAAGCTGCCCTCCATCGATAACAAATATCGATAAGGACAGCTTTGTTTATTCGTTAATCGGCCTTTGATTCCACCGCCTGCTTCATGTGTTCCACAAATTTCTCCAGGCTCATTTCTTCTGTTTCCTGCTGGCCGTAACGGCGTACGTTAACGCCTTCTGCTTCAATTTCCTTGTCGCCGAGGACGAGCAGATAAGGAATCTTTTTCATCTGGGCTTCCCGGATTTTATAGCCGAGCTTTTCACTTCGTGTGTCAATTTCGACGCGGACTCCTGCCCTGCGGAGCTTATCCTCCACTTTCTTTACGTAATCGAGATGCACGTCACTGACAGGGATCGCTTTCACCTGCACCGGTGCAAGCCATGTCGGGAAGGCTCCTTTATACTCTTCAATCAGGAAGGCAATGAAACGCTCCATCGTGGAAACAACACCGCGGTGAATAACGACCGGGCGGTGGTCCTTGCCGTCTTCTCCTGTATAAGTGAGATCAAACCGCTCCGGCAGATGGAAGTCGAGCTGGACTGTGGAAAGTGTTTCATCTTTGCCGAGAGCTGTTTTCACCTGCACGTCGAGCTTAGGTCCGTAAAAGGCAGCTTCGCCTTCTGCTTCCACGTACTCCACTCCCATATCGTCGACAGCTTCCTTGAGCATATCCTGTGCTTTTACCCACATTTCATCGTTATCGACGTACTTTTCTTTATTTTCTTTGTCCCTGTAGGAAAGACGGAAATAATAGTCGTCGATGCCGAAGTCCTTGTAGACAGCCTGGATCAGTTCCACAACGCGGATAAATTCTTCCTTCAGCTGATCCGGCCGGCAGAAAATGTGCGCGTCGTTCAGTGTCATCGCACGCACGCGCTGAAGACCGGCGAGCGCTCCGGACATTTCGTGCCGGTGCATCGTACCGAGCTCGGCAATACGGAGCGGAAGGTTGCGGTAGCTGTGCTTTTCGTTTTTATACACCATCATATGGTGGGGACAGTTCATCGGACGGAGCACGAGGTCTTCATTATCCATTTCCATCACCGGGAACATGTCCTCCTGGTAATGATCCCAGTGTCCGGACGTTTTATACAAATCCACGCTCCCAAGAACCGGTGTATACACGTGCTGGTAGCCGAGGCGCTCTTCAATATCCACAATGTAGCGCTCGACGATACGACGGACGGTCGCTCCGTTCGGCAGCCAGAGCGGGAGTCCCTGCCCTACTTTTTGATTCAGGGCAAATATACCGAGTTCCTTACCGAGCTTCCGGTGGTCCCGTTCTTTTCTTTCTTCGAGAAGATGCAGATGGTCCTCCAGCTCCTGCTGCTTCGGAAACGCTGTGCCGTAAATGCGCTGCAGCATCTTGTTATTGCTGTCCCCGCGCCAGTAGGCACCGTTAATCGACATCAGTTTGAATTTTTTCAGCTTGCTCGTCTGCGGAACATGCACTCCGCGGCAGAGATCAAAAAATTCGCCCTGCTTGTAGATCGAAATTTTCTCCCCTTCCGGAATTTCTTCGAGAAGCTCCAGCTTCAGATCGTCCCCGATCTCCTTATACCTCTCGATTGCTTCTTCTCGGCTTACTTCCTCCCGCTCGATTTCCAGGTTTTCATCGATGATTTTTTTCATTTCCTTTTCTATCTTCGGGAGGTCCTCCTGAGTGAGCGTCTCCTCCATATCGATATCATAGTAAAAACCTTCTTCAATAGGCGGCCCGACTCCGAGTTTCACGTTCGTATAGAGCCGTTTTACCGCCTGGGCCATCAGATGAGCCGTGCTGTGACGGAGAATGTGCAGCCCGTCTTCCGAGTTGTACGTAATAATTTCCACGATTCCGTCCGATTCAATCGGCTGCCGGAGATCAATATGCTCCCCGTCCAGTTTGCCGGCAAGTGCGTTTTTTTTAAGACCCGGTGAAATGGACTGGGCTATTTCTTCGGTTGTTACGCCGGCTTCGAATTCTTTTTTGGCTCCATCGGGAAAAGTCAGTGTAATTTGTGACATAATATTGCCTCCTCGTAAAAAGTAATAAAAACAGCGGGCAGAAAAAAGACACCCGTCCCTGCCTGCGCAAGGGACGAGTGTCTGATCGTGGTTCCACCCTGATTCCGGACGTTAAGCCCGCTTCATTAATCCGGTAACGGCGGATCCGTCGCTTTCTACTTATCGTTCAAAAGCGAAGCTTCAAGGTGGTAGGTACAGAACGGTGCATAGGAAGCTCGCAGCAGAATGCCTCCCTCTCTGTTATGCCCATTTTCTGTCCCCGTGTCCTCTTCACAGCCTGTCGTCGTTCTTCTGGAGCATATTATATCCTTGAACCGGAAAAAAATCAAGCTGATTTAATTCTGCATAATAAAGTCTTTTTCGACTTTTTCACCTTCTTTAAAGACGTGAAGGTGTTCGTATTTTGTATTGCGCTGAATCGGTGTTTTACCTGCTTCCCGGATGAGACGGAGAATCAGATTTGTATCCACTTTATACGTTGCCCCAGCAGCGGAAACAACATTTTCCTCAATCATCGTACTGCCAAAATCGTTACAGCCGTAGGAAAGGGATGTTTTGCCGACTTCCGGCCCCATCGTTACCCAGGATGACTGGAAGTTCGGAACATTATCGAGGAAAATACGCGAAATAGCCAGGTTCTTCAAATATTCCCGGGGAGTTATTTTTACCCCTTTCATATTCGTGTTTTCCGGCTGGAACGTCCAGGAAATAAAGGCTAGGAAGCAGTCTGAATCGTCCTGGGCATCCCTTACACGCTGAAGGTGAAGGGCACGCTCTTCCATCGTCTCCCCGAATCCGATAACCATCGTCGCGGTACCGTGCATGCCCGCACGTTTTACAGCTTTCATACAGTCGATCCACTCTTCCCACGTGCCTTTCAGACGGCTGATACGGCGGCGGGTTCTGTTATCAAGGATTTCCGCTCCCCCGCCGGGTACGGAATCAAGACCTGCTTCTTTGAGCTGTTTGAGCACTTCTTCAAGAGAAAGACCCGACACATCCACCATTTTATAAATTTCCGCAGGAGAAAAAGCATGCATCGTAATATCGAAACGTTTTTTGATTTCCCGGAGCAGGTCCGTATAGTAGCTGAACGGCAGGTTCGGATTGGTTCCACCCTGCATCAGTATTTCCGTTCCGTTTACATCTTTTGTTTCCTGAATTTTATTAAAAATCTCCTCATCTTCCAGCGTATAGCCGTCCTTGGAGTTCGGCGGCCGGTAGAAGGCACAGAAGCGGCAGTATGTATCACAGAAATTCGTGTAGTTCACGTTTCTGCCGATAACAAATGTCGTTTCCGGCTTCGGATGCCACTGCAGCATTTTTTCGTTGGCAACTTCCCCCATTTTTTCCACTTCATCGCTTTCGTACAAACGTATCGCATCTTCTGTCGTAATGCGCTCCCCATTCCGGGCCCTTGCAAGAATATCATCAATACTCATAATTTATGTCCTCCATTCACGAATTGTAGCAATTCTCTTGTTCCATCGTATCACAATTGCTCTTTCCGGCAAAAGAAACTGCGCTTTTGAATCGCGGACGGAAATATTCAATGGCAGATGCCTCCTCCATCAGCAGCTGATGGAGGCATGTCTTTCATTATGCTTTTCTTTTGTTGTCCCCTTCCATGGAAAGTGGAAAATTTAAATACTGAATTCGTTCCATGATGCGTTTTGCTTTCAGCTGGTCGATTTTTTCTGTCCCGCCGCGCTGAGTTGTTGCCAGATGAAGCTCCAGCTCCTCCAGATCGAAATTCGATGTAAACACGGTAGGCAGCTTTTCCATCATCCGGAACTGCAGGAGCGCCCCAAGAACTTCATCACGTACCCACGGGGTCATTGTTTCGGCTCCGATATCGTCAAGAATCAGCACAGGGGCCCGCTTTACGTTGTCGAGTTTTTCCTGGTAGGAGCCGTCGGAGATTCCTGCTTTCAGCTCCCGAAGAAAATCCGGAGTGTATACGAGCATCGTCTCGATTTCCTGGTCGGCAAGCTCATTGGCAATCGCACTGACAAGAAATGTCTTTCCGACTCCGAACGGTCCGTGAATGTATAACCCGTGCCCGTTCTGACCGGGATCGACAGACGAACAGAACTCGAGAGCTTTTGCAAAGGCATTGATTCTGGACGGATGGTCCTCCTTGAAATCATCGAAAGTGACTGACAGCATCTCTTTTGGCAGATACAGACTTTTCATGAAGGAAGCGTGCCGTTTTCTTTCGTCATCCTTCCGCTTCAAAGGACAGGCATGGTAGCTCATATTAATGTAGCCCCGCTGCACTTCCAGCTTCGGCTGATATCCCTGCATCAGATTTGGACATGCTTCGAGTCCTGGACAGTTATCACAGTTTTTCCACTGCTCTTTGTACTGGTAAAGTTCATTTAATCCGATTTCCAGTGCTTCCGCACCGACCTCCGGATGGTCTTTCATAAAATCCTGAATTCTCCTGTCGGCCATTACTTCCTGCCGGAGCTTCTGAAGCTGCTGCTCGAATCTTCCTCCTGCAAACCGTTTTAATGCCTGCTCAATTGGATCCATGCCGGATCATCCTTTCTTTTCTTTCTTCCTGCGAAGCAGTTCCCGGTATTTAGCCGCTTCCTGCTTCGCTTTCAAAACATCTTCCGGCTCTGCTTCCCCGCTTTTTTTGTTTTCTTCCTGGTCTTTCATCCACTTAGGCACAGGCTCTGTTGATTTTTCTCTGGCAGGCTTCGTTTTTTTCGTCTGAAAATTCCGGCGTTCTTCGTGTTCCTGCTTGGCAATTTCCATTGCCTGGGCGACAGTGGAAATTTTCTTCCGCTTCCACTGGGTTGCAATTTTAAAGGCAAGCTGCTTCGCAAGCTTTCCGTTGTTAACGAGATACAAATAATCGATGAGAACGTTCACGACCCCGGATGGGAGGTTATAGTCGTTCATCAGTTCCTCGATAATTGCTATATCCCCTTCGAACACTTTTGCTCCTCCGCTTAGAGCATGAAGGTACTCCACGGGGGAGGTGGTGTCGAAGTATTTCATCTGGGCTTCTTCCTCTGTCTGAGGTTCCCCTTTTACGCTGAGAAGACCGGGAGGCTGAGTACGCATACCGAGCATCGGCGGCTTCCCGCCTTCCTGAAGACGGTATTTCCTTTTTGCTGCTTCCCGGATTTTTTTGCTGTCCATATAATCAGTGTGGAGCATAGCTTCCTGGATAATGTGTGCCAGCTCCTCGTAGGTGAAGCTGTATAAAAAAGCAATCTGCTGAATAAGCTTTTTGTTTTCCGGTTTATAAAGCTCCTCACGGTTCACAAACGATGGAAGGTGCGCTGTGATTTCTTCCAGCGGAACTGCCTCTTCCAAAGAATACTCCGCCTCTTTCTCTACTCCCTGGATATCAGAGGAAACAGCAATAATATTATCCATTTCCCGGGAAGTACTTTTCATTTCCGAAGGGTGGACTGACGTGAACACTTCGCTGAATCCTTTCGTCGTCTTTTTCAGGTTTTCCAACTCCACGGCTTCCCGCAGAAAGCATCGTCGAAGCTCCCGGTAACGCTCTTTGCTTCCGATCCGGTTATATAAATACACACTTAGAAGCTCATCCTGAAAAAACTCTTTCGGCTGAAGCGGCATAAGAAGCTCATAATACATAGCAGGGTCTTCCGCGTTTTCCTGATAGGTTTCAAGCAAACCTAGTGCCTCCAGCTTCTGGCGCTCTTTAAAAAGCATCGGAAGCTGCTGGCCGCTCTGCGTCATCCACTGTTTATGTGTTCCAGTTATTTTTTTGTCGGGTTGCCTGTTTATTTCCGTCATCAGTGTCATGTAGAGGCTGTATGCTACAGGACCAATGAGAGGCTGATACAGCATCGTCATTGTATCCGCTCTATCTGCCGAAAAATCTCCACACGTAAAAGCTGTAAACGGAGTTGCCGGTACAATTTCCTGCCACTGCATCTTTCTCCCTCCCCATAAAAAGGACTGTCCCGGCACAATTGCTGGGACAGCCCCGGATCTGCTCTCTTTTTTGTTCAGCACGAGTATCTCTGTGCTTTTTTTATCTCTGTTACAGTCCGCTTCATTTCCTGATACCGGTTCGGGCCGGCTGCTTCCACGAACCAAAGTTTTAGCAGGAGAACACAGCTGACAACAAAGAAAAAATCAGGTGTCGATCAATCAGGAGCCGTTCCGGTTGATGAGGTCTTTCAGTTCATCGACAAATACATTAATATCTTTAAACTGTCGGTAGACGGAAGCAAAGCGTACGTAAGCTACATCATCTATGTCTGCAAGATGCTTCATAACATATTCGCCGATATCGTTGCTGTTTACTTCCGATTGTCCACGGTTCCGCATCTCCTTTTCAACATCAGCCGTCAGTTTTTCCAGGCTTTCTACAGGGACCGGTCTTTTTTCACAGGCACGCACAAGTCCCCGCAGTAGTTTTTCCCGGCTGAATTCTTCCCGGTTACCGTCTTTTTTGACGACAATAAGCGGGGACTTTTCTACCCGCTCGAACGTTGTATATCTGTAGCCGCACGATTCACACTCTCTGCGGCGGCGGATGGCGCGCCCTTCATCACTGGGCCGCGAATCAAGTACTTTAGTGCCGTTATGGTCACAGTGCGGACATCTCATTGTCGCTTCCTCCCTGGTTTACCGGCTCAGCTCTCATCACCGAGTCCAGTCCCGGCAAAGGTGAGCCTTTCATTTAGCTCTTTGTATAAGCTTCGTATAAGCTTGGCACTGAAACCGAAATCACTGAACAGGACAGTCTCCGTATGAACCGAAAAATCAACGGCAGTACGGTATGGCCGTACCATGATGACCGTTATTACCATAAAAGCTTTTTTTCCGCTTTTAACGTGCACGATCATTTCCCCATGTTCATCCGAAACGGAGCTGATATCAAATCCCTGTTTCTTCGAAAACATTGTTTCAAGCTCAGCAAATACTTTCTCTCTCATGGCTTTATAATAATGGGTCTGAAGTGTTTTATCCTCATGTTTTTCACTTGTTTCTGTTTTTGTACTGAATACCTTTTTTACATTCTGCATAAATCCCATCTGTATCCACCTCATCTTCTTTAAGCATAGCAAGAAACAGTCCATACTTCAATCAGACACTTCAGGCAGGCTCCGTTAAAACTCCGTGTTGAGAGAAGGATACCGGCGGCTCTTTCCACCTGCCGCTGAGAAAGCCGCCGGCTTTCCCGCAGTGCATATGCTCGAGGATACTGCACATATCCTCCACATCAGAGCGGAAGCGAAGCTTTCCCCAAGAATCAATCATGCTTTAACACCGCTGAAAATTATAGTCTTTTTACTAGTGCTTGACAGCATACGGTTGTTCAGTGATATGTACCTCCAAAAAAACTCCCTTTCCGCATGCGGAAGGGAGGGCACGTTTATTTCGTATAGGCTGCTTCTGTTTTTTTACGGTTCACTTCAATCGGTCCGATACCCCGGGGGATTTCTACAACTTCTGCTTTACCTGCTTCCAGGGCGCGGGCAATATAATCAGAGGCAACATTCGGGTCAATCCGGTCACCGCACGTGTAAACATCAATACTCGCGTAGCCGTGTTCCGGAAAACTGTGAATCGTCAAATGTGATTCACTGATAATGACTACTCCACTTACTCCCTGAGGTGCAAATTTATGAAAAGCTACTTCACGGACTTCTGCTCCTGCCTCCAGGGCGGCATCAACAAAAACACGTTCAATTAATGTAATATCATTCAATTTCTCCATGCTGCACTGCCAAAGTTCTGCAATAACATGTCTTCCCATAGTATCCATCTGGGATTCCCCCTTTTAATGTTCAAAATCAAAATTACATCTCCTGCTGTCAACAGCGTGCGATTACTGGGGGGAAAGTTAGTCCTGAGAGGTCCTAACCCTTTACATAATCACGGAAACATTACGAAGGTTAGTATACTGGCTTTAAGGAAAGAATGCAATCTTTTTTTACAGTATCGCCCAATAACAACAAAAGCCCGCCGGGGGACCGGCGGGCCGTGCTCCTTATTATCAGGAGGCGTACGTATTCTGATCAGCCTGGATGAAGCTTCCTACATGGTATACGAGATCCAGAAGGCGGCAGGAATAGCCCCACTCGTTATCGTACCACGCAAGCACTTTTACCTGCCGGTCGTTAATAACCATCGTAGACTGGCCGTCAATAATAGCCGAACGCTCGTCTCCGTTGAAGTCTACTGATACAAGCGGATCGTCCGTGTAGCCGATAATCCCTTCCATGTTTTTCTTTCCAGCCGTTTTCAGTACTTCATTCACTTCTTCTACCGTCGTATCTTTTTCCACATCCACTACGAGGTCCACGAGAGAAACATTCGGTGTCGGAACGCGGAGGGCGAGTCCGTGAAGCTTCCCTTTCATTTCCGGAATAACTGCAGAAATAGCTTTGGCTGCACCTGTAGTAGTAGGAATGATGGACTGGGCACAGGCCCGGGCCCGGCGGAGATCTTTATGAGGGTTGTCGATGTTCCGCTGATCTCCTGTGTAGGAGTGTACAGTAGTCATCATTCCCGATTCGATTCCGAGTTCTTCCTGAAGTACTTTCACTACCGGGGCAAGGCAGTTCGTAGTACAGGAAGCATTGGAAATAACGTCGTGATTCCGGTGGTCGTAATCTTTTTCATTGACGCCGTAAACGATCGTCACATCTTCATTTTTTCCTGGTGCTGTGATGATGACTTTCTTGGCGCCGGCTGTAATATGTTTGGCTGCCTCTTCTTTTTCACGGAATTTCCCTGTCGCTTCCAGAACGATATCAATGTTAAGGTCTTTCCATGGGAGCTGTTCCGGATCACGGTAATTCACGAGCTCCACCTTTTTACCGTCCACAATCAGACGGCCGTTTTCTGCCTCCACTCTTTTTTGGTATGTGCCGTGAACTGTATCGTAATTTACAAGGTGTGCAAGTGTCTCTGCAGGATAACCGGCATTAATTGCGGCAATTTCCACCTTTTCATCCATCATTGCTTTACGGAACACCATTCGTCCAATTCTTCCGAACCCATTAATTGCTACTCGTATCATGAGTACCCCTCCATGCTATTGTGTTATATTATATAAGCGTTTTCACAGATATAGTATAACACATTTATTTTGTGAATGACTATATAAATTTGTAAAACAGGACGGGGAATTTTCCCATATCTGGTCCCTGTACCACCAGGACTTTTCTGAAATTTCCGTTATTTTATGTTTCAGTTTTTCGGGACTTTTTTTCCGTTTCACGAACAGCAAAAAAGCATAGTAAAAACACCTCCCGGCAGCCCGCGCAGGACCATAAATCATGGGAGGTGTTTTTATAATTTAGAGGTTTTTTTTATTTATTCTGCGTTTTAATGTTTTTCCGGTACGAACCTGCGGACAAGCTCTTTCACCTGAACTCTAGTATCTTCCAGCGTTCCGGAATTATCTATAATATAATCCGCTTCTTTTCGTTTTTTTTCAATCGGCATCTGGGAGGCGATCCGCTGATCGGCCTCTTCCTCCGTATAGCCGTTTCTTGTGATCAGACGCTCTTTCTGAACTTCGTCCGGAACGTATACTACCAGCACTTCATCTACGAGATAATAGAGATCATTTTCTATGAGCAGCGGAATATCAAGAATGATGAGCGGTTCTTTCGCTGCTTCCGCTGCCTCCGAACGCTCTTTCATTTCCATTCTTACTGCCGGATGGACCATGCTGTTCAGTTTTTCCCGTTCTTCCGGGTGTTCAAAAACAATTTCTCCCAGCCTTTTACGGTTTAATGTACCGTCCTCATGCAGAATATGCTGCCCGAAATGACGGACAATTTCTTCCAGCACCGGTGTCCCCGGTTCAACAACTTCTCTTGCAATAAGATCGGCGTCAATAACCGGACAGCCTTCATCTTTAAACATCTGGGAAACGGTACTTTTACCTGTAGCAATACTTCCTGTCAGTCCAAGCTTCATGACTATTCCTCCTCTTTATGCTGCTGGCATGAAGGACAAATGTGCGTGCCTCTTCCACCTACTGTAAAACGAATAATCTCCGTCCCACATTCTCTGCAAGCCTCCCCCCGGCGGCCGTAGACATATAGCTGCTCCTGGAAGCTGCCGGATTTCCCTTCACTGCTGACATAGCTTCTGACAGACGAGCCGCCTGCTTCAATTGCTTTTTGAAGCGTTGTCTGAACAGCTTTATGAAGGCGGACTGTTTCTTCATCCGTAATTTTGTGAGCAGGCTTCCCCGGATGAATACCGGCGAGGAACAGCGCTTCGTCCACATATATATTTCCGAGCCCGACAATTTTCGTCTGGTCAAGGAGCTGCGTTTTAACAGCTCTCACAGAAGAAAGTCGTGATTTCAGCACTTCCGGGGTGAACGCTTTTTCCAGCGGTTCAGGCCCGAGCTGCTTCAGCGGGAGATGATTAAACTCTGTGCCTCTCGTGAAAATGTGCATTGTACCAAACTGCCTGACATCTGTATATCTAAGCTCCATCCCATCAGTAAAAATAAATCTGACATGCGTATGTTTGCCGACGGGCTCTCCCTGTGAAAACATCCCGTATTTTCCTTCCATACGGAGATGGGAGATCATAACATCTTCGTTAAGAAGAAAACGCAGAAATTTTCCGCGCCGTTCTACTTTTTCGAATGTCTGACCAGTCAGTCTCATGCGGAATTCCTCAATGTCATCCGGCAGCTGAATGATTCTTGGAAGCGTAATGACCACCTCCGCTATTGTCCGGCCGGTTATTTGTTCATTTAATGTGTTTTTTACTGTTTCTACTTCCGGCAGTTCCGGCATCGTGACCCTCCAGATTATTTCGCATCGTACCAGGTCTTCCCGTAATCGACATCCGCTTTAAGCGGCACATCAAGATCCACGGTGTTTTCCATCACTTCCGCGGCAAGCCTGGACATCTGCTTTATTTCTTTTTCCGGCACTTCAAAAATCAGCTCATCGTGAACCTGCAGAAGCATCACTGATTCCACCCCGGCTTTCTGCATCGCATAATCCATATCAACCATCGCTTTTTTGATTATGTCCGCTGCACTTCCCTGTATCGGTGTATTCATAGCCGTTCGTTCCCCGAAGGTCCGCTGGTTGAAATTCCGGCTCGTTATTTCCGGCAGAAAGCGGCGGCGGTTCATAATAGTTGTTACATACCCTTTTTGGCGGGCCTCTTCCTTAATGGAATCCATGTAATCCCGGACGCCTGGATAGCTTTCCAGATATTTATCAATAAACGACTGCGCCTCCTTACGCGTAATTCCGAGACTTTGGGAGAGCCCATAATCACTGATTCCGTAAACAATTCCGAAGTTTACAGCTTTTGCCTGACGCCTCATCTGAGAAGTAACTTCCTCTTTGTCCACTTCAAAAACGTCCATCGCTGTTTTCGTGTGAATATCCATATCGTGGCGGAATGCTTCCAGGAGGTTTTCATCCTGTGAAATATGCGCCAGTACCCGCAGCTCTATCTGGGAATAATCGGCCGCCAGAATAAAGGAATTCTCTTCCGAAGGAATAAAAGCGTGCCGAATGCGCCGGCCTTCTTCCAGCCGGATCGGAATGTTCTGAAGGTTCGGTTCTGTTGAGCTCAGTCTTCCCGTCTGCGTCAGCGCCTGATTAAAGCGGGTATGAATCTTTCCTGTTTTTTTATGAATTGCTTTAATCAATCCTTCAATATACGTGGAATTCAGCTTGCTGAGCTGCCTGTAGTGAAGGATCTCCGGAATGATTTCATGCTTGTTCTGAAGTTTTTCCAGCACATCTGCTGACGTAGAATAGCCGGTTTTCGTTTTTTTGAGTGCCGGCAGCTGCATTTTTTCAAATAGCACTTCACCAAGCTGTTTTGGGGAATTAATATTAAAATCGGTGCCCGAAAGATCGTGAATTCTCTTCTCAATTTCTGTAAGTCTCTCTGTCAGGCTTTCACCAAGTTTTGCCAGTTCTTCTTTATCTACTGCTACACCATGCCGTTCCATTCTTCCTAAAATTACAGTAAGAGGCATTTCCAGTTCTGTTAATAGTTCCAGCTGCTTATTTTCTTTCAGGTCTTTTTCCAGATCCGGTTTTACATCAAGAACAGCTGCTGCTTTGCGCCCTAAATGCTGGGCGAGCGCTTCTTCCTCAGGGACCTGCTGCTTTTTACCGCGTCCGTAGACTGCTTCGTCCCTCTGTACCTGCCTGCCTTTTTTCCGTTCAGCAATATCTGCCATCTCATGGGAAGAGGCGCCGGGATCAATCAGATAGGAAGCCATCTGTGCATCGAATGTGACACCTTCCAGGTGAATATCTTTCCAGGCAAGTCCTACGACTGCCCGTTTTGCATTAAAAACTATTTTTTCCTGTTTTTCATCCGCTGCCCACTTTTTAAACTCCGGGCTGCTCCACAAAAGAGCCGGAGACAGATAGAACACGCCATTTTCGTTGGCAATGGCGGCACCAATTACTTCTGCTGTATGATAATTTTCCTCGAGGGATTCGATGACGAGAGCGGAAGGGGAAAGCAGCATCGACTCATCCAGTTTTTCCACCACCTGTACATCGATCCCGTCCAGCTCCTCTTCTCCACCGGCTTTTCCGTGCGGATCCACCCGGTCGATCAGTGACTGAAATTCGAGCTCCCGGAACAGCTTAAGAACTCCTTCTGTATCCTTCTCTCCAAGCGGTACCTCATCCGGCTTTAAAGCAAGCGGCACCTCCGTTAAAATTGTCGCAAGCTTCTTACTCATCTTCGCCTGTTCTTCATTTTCAATAAGTTTTTCTTTCATCTTCTTTCCAGAAACAGCCTCAATGTTTTCATATACGCCTTCCAGTGAACCGTGGGCGGAAAGAAGCTTCAATGCTGTTTTTTCTCCGACTCCGGGCACCCCTGGAATATTATCAGAGCTGTCACCCATCAGCCCTTTTAAATCAATAATCTGCTCCGGCTTCAGTCCGTATTTTTCATTAAGCGCCTTCAGATCGTATGTATCTACGTTAGTTATTCCTTTCCTTGTCAAAGCGACTTCCGTATTCTCCCCGATCAGCTGCAGAAGATCCTTGTCACCGGTGAAAATTTTCACTTCCCACCCGGTATCTGCTGCACGTCCGGCCAGTGTACCGATAATATCATCCGCTTCATAATTGTCCACTTCTTCGTAGGATATATTAAATGCTTTCAGGAGATCTCTCATCAACGGAAGCTGTTCAGCGAGCTCCGGAGGTGTTTTCTGTCTCGTCCCTTTATATTCTTTGAAGGTATCGTGACGGAACGTAGTCTTCCCGGCATCAAAAGCTACCAGCATATGCGTCGGCTGCTCTTCTTCAAGTACTTTTAAAAGCATTGTTGTAAAGCCGTATACCGCGTTTGTATATACTCCTTTTTCATTGTTCAGCAGCGGAAGCGCAAAGAAAGCCCGGTAGGCAATACTGTTTCCGTCCACGAGTACTAGTTTTTTAGTCAAGCTAAACACCCCGATTCATAAAATTACTGTCTTTATTTTATCATGAATCCTTCATTGTGGCATGCAGTCCCCTTTATCGAGCATGAACAGACCTGCTGCGCCACTGCACAAAAAGAAGCTTAAAAGCCTGTCAACATGCCTGACAGGCTTTTAAGCGTGTTAATGTAGTTTTCATACCGGCACAATACTATACATATGTCATGTGTATATCCCGCAGACTTTCATCCCCGGTTATTGTTTTTTCTTTTTCTTCGGCGGATAAGCTCTCCATTTCGAAAGATCGGGCTCCGATTTTTTTATCATTGATTTTGGAAAAACGAAGTTCCATGGTGTACTTGTGTGCGCTTTTACCTGAAGCTTTGGATCAAGTGTAAATATTCCGCTGGCAATCACTTCGCCCGAAGCGTCCTCCACAACAAGCGGGAGTTTTTCAAGATTGATCGTTTTCTCACCGCCGTTCCTGATGAGAAGTGAAATGTGAAGCTCTTCCCGCGCCTCCACCATTTTTGCACTCAACCCTAGAAAGTTCACCTGGCCCGGACGCGGAGGCCCTACTTTTTCCACCATTTTCCTAAGGCGGCGCTGCTGTTCCTGAGGCAGTCTTTTTCTCCACGATTTTGTCAGCTCGAGCGAATGGGTTTTCGACACAGGACTCAACTGGAAAACAAGCTTCCATCCTTCTTCCGGAATTTTTTCGGTAAAAAGGTCTTTTTCACTGAATAAAAATTCCCATGGTCTGCAGCCGTTCGGCGGGACCTCCCCGAAATCTTCCAGCTGAAAAGTCTTTCGCCCCAACACTTCGTCCTGCTCGTCGAAGATAGAAAGGGTTACTTTGTTCATTTTTAATTTTTTCTCCATCGTGTGGCGGATAAAAACAAGGAAAGCATAATCTCCTGCTTCGTTTTTTTTCATGTGAATACCTGAGATAGCTGCCTGTCCCGAGGTCATCGGGGCACACTGCTCATGAAGTTTTTGAAAAGCTTCTTTTTCTTCACCGGAAATATTCCAGGAAGGCGGGAAGGAAAGCTCGGTGGAAACTGTTCCTGTTTCCTCTTCTTCCTTTTTGTCCTTCCGGGAAGAAACGAACGATTCCCGGCCTTTCATCGTGAGGTTGTTAAGCTCTGATTTACTGAAGAATGACTGCATCCTGATTAAACCTCCGTAAAAAATAGTATGGATTCCCCGTGCCGGGGTGAAAATCATCTGTTTTTTTGTATCTTTCTTCCTGCTCTGCCGTCTAGTATATCATGAAAAGAAGCAGGGAAGAATATGAGAAATTAAGGCTGGAGTTATGAAAAAAAATTATCTGGCTTGAAAATAAAACGTAAAGAAGAGTCACGTCCTCCTTCGTTTCCATGGAAAAGCTTTCCGGACGGGCCGGTCTCAGCTGATTCTGCCCTTCTTTTGTCGGTCAAAGTGGGGCTCTGCCTTGATCGTTCCGTAGTCATCCATGTCTCCAGCAGCTCCCGGTAAAAATACGAAGGCATTTCTTACTGCAGTAATATTCTCACTTACCCGGGTACATAAAAAAAGAACGCCGCTCAGGGGAAGCGGGCGTTCTTATCAAAAGGGGGAAGCACAGCCCGGGGGACTGATCGGGCTGCACCCGGTTTACACTATAAATATTACTCTGCAATTGTTGAGAAAGATTAACGTACATATTAAGAAAGTGTAAATTATCCTTCATCCCCAAAAGGAAATCTAAGAAATTCGATCCGGAATGTCGTTCCTTTTCCCGGCCTGCTATCCACAGACAAATTAGCGTGGTGAGCTTCTGCCAGATGTTTTACAATCGCGAGCCCCAGACCGGTGCCTCCGGAGTTACGGCTTCTTGCCCGGTCCACCCGGTAAAACCGCTCAAATATTCTTGGTATTTCTTTTTTGGAAATGCCTATTCCAGTGTCCGATACTTCCATAATCACATTTTCTTTCTGTCCCCGGATCCTCACAATAACTTCCCCTCCTGCCGGGGTATAGACAACTGCATTGTTGATTAAATTTATCATTACCTGTTTCAGGCGGGCAGGGTCCCCCGGAATGACGACATCCCCATCAACTTTCGTCTTCAGGTCCATCTTCTTCGCCGCGGCTTTTTCAGAAAGCATCGTCACTGCTTCTGCAGCAAGCTCTGAAAGATTCACTTCCTGCCAGTCAAGCTGAAAATGCTCCCCTTCGATCCGCGAGAGCTCCAGAAGATCCGTTATCAGTTCTTCCAGACGGCTTGATTCTCTTGCAATAATGGTCAAAAACTTCTCCCGCAGTTCTTCGTCATTCATCGCTCCATCAAGAAGCGTTTCTGTAAAACCTTTTAAGGAAGTGACCGGGGTTTTCAGTTCGTGGGAAACATTTGCCACGAAATCCTTCCGGGCCTGTTCCAGTTTTTTAAGCTCCGTAATATCATGAAACACGAGAACGATGCCTTTGAGTTTGTTATCCTGTCCGATAATCGGAGCCCCGTGAACATCGAAGTGGCGGATGTATATACCTTCCGACCATCGTATTTGCTTTCTCAAAGGTTTTTCTGTTAAAAACAGTTCCTGTACAAACCGGATTATTTTTTTGTTTTCTATCACATCATAATACGTTTTATTGAGCCATTTATCTGTGTCAGCTTCGAAAATAGCCGACGACGAACGATTCATCAGGGTAATATCACCCTTTTCATTAATAAGAATCAATCCGCTCCCCATATTCTCAATCAATGTTTCCAGACGCTCCTGCTGACTTTCATATGTTTTTGTTACTTGATTGAGATTTTCTGCCAGTACATTAATTGACCTGTTCAGTTCCCCTGTCTCTGCATCGAGAGCTTCGTACGTCCTCGCCTGAAAGTTCCCGCGCGCAAGCTCATTGGCAACTCTTCTCGCATCTTCAATCGGTTTTATCATTTCGTTTGTCAGTTTCGTAATAAACGCCAGAATGATAATAAACGCGAGCAGAAACGAAACGAACAGTAGAATCCATACATTCTGGTACACGTCGTTCAGTTCGCTCATTTCCAGTCCAAGCCGTAGAAAACCTTCTTCTTCTCCCCCGATAACAAGCGGCTCAGCATAGTAGAGCAGCTCTCTGTCCACTGTGCTGCTGAAACGCACGACAAAAGGATTTCCGTTGTCTCCTGCCCCCTGAATCTCCGGACGGTTCAGATGATTATCCATTTCTTCAATATCCGCATCACTTTCAGCTATCACTTCGCCGTCTTCTGCAATAATCGTTATACGGGCATCCAGCCGCTCTGCCAGTTCATCCACTGTTTCTTCAACGGCCAGCTGGTCGGCTGTATCTGCCTGCTCCAGAGAATATGCGACGACGGAAGCTTCTTTTTCTATCCGTTCATTCATCTGATCCTGATAAAAATCCTGTATAAAAGGTCCGAGAACTGCCCCCAGACTCGCCAGAACAAGCAGAACTATAAGTGAAAGCGGGAAGATCAGACGAAAGCGGTAACTATTCATCCTTCCCCGGATCCTCCATCTTATACCCAAGTCCCCGCACAGTTTTAATGTACACAGGTTTTCTCGTCATCGGTTCAATTTTTTCACGAAGATGACTGATATGCACATCTACGATACGTGTGTCTCCGACAAATTCGTAGTTCCAGACCGAGTTCAACAGCTGATCCCTTGTAAGTACCCGGCCCTTATTCTTTACCAGGTACAAAAGCAGCTCAAATTCCTTCGGTGTCAGCTCCAGAGCCTCCCCCTTCAAATACACTTCGTAGTTGTCAGGGTATATATCCACATCGCCGATAACGATTTTATTCATTGGTTTTTCCTTGTTTTCTTCCGGTTCAGCGCGCTGGGTCCGGCGCAGAATCGCCCGCACGCGCGCCACCACTTCTCTCGGACTGAAAGGTTTTGTCAGATAATCATCTGCCCCAAGTTCCAGACCAAGCACTTTGTCAAATTCATCGTCCTTTGCAGTAAGCATGAGAATAGGTGTAGTGATCCGGTTCTGGCGCAGTGATTTGCAGACTTCGAGGCCATCCATTTCCGGAAGCATCAGATCAAGAATGATTAAATCAAATTTTTCTTCCAGTGCCCTGTCCAGACCTGTTTTCCCATCCGCAGCCGAAACGACTTCAAATCCTCCCTGTTCGAGATTAAATTGAAGAAGTGTCAGAATTGATTCTTCATCATCTACTACTAAAAGTTTCTGTACCATGTTTATTCCTCCCTGCAGCAATTCAGGCCGGTACATCCGGCTGGGTAATATGGGCTGTTTCTCTCTTTCATATTACTACATTTTTAAAGTAAGGCAACACTATAGGACTGATAATATTCTTCGGGTAAAAAGCACTGTTCCTGTGTAAAGGCCTTCAAGGGAATGTTCCGACATTTTTAAATATTTCAGATCTGTTACTCTTCTTTAATATTTACAGCTGTTACTGAAGAACTACATTTCGTCTTATATGCAGAAAGGCGGCGGTTCTGTAACTAAAAACAATTTTCTCTCTTTTTAATAGGCTTCCTTGAAAATAAAGCAGATAAGTCATAACCGGCCGCTTTCGTTTCCATGGGGAGGCTTTCCGAGCAGGCCGGCCTCAGCTAATTCCGCCCTCCTTTGGTCTGTCGGAATGGATCTTCGACTCGACCTTAACCGCTCCTGAGTCGCCCATGTCCACTACAGCTTACGGTACAAAAGACAAGGCAGCATCTCCTGTTTAAAAAGGTTTCGTTCCACCTGTTTAGACAGAGGGGGTTACCTGACGATAAAAGGGCCTTTTCATCCCTCATGGTGCAGGGATGCTGCCTAAGTGTCTCTGTTAAAGCTCCGGGTTGTTTTTGGAGTGCCTGCGGCTTTTTTCTTCGCTTGCCGCGCACGCGGCTTCCCTGACGTCCGGGAGGATCTTCCCGTTTTCTTTTTCCGCAGGCGTCTCGAAAAGTCACCTTGTCACTGATTTTACGGAAGGAGATTGGAAGATCCCGCAGGGCGCAGCCTGCCGGTTGAAAGCGAAGTTTTTCTCCGGCAACAGCGAACTTTAACATAGCATTTAAATAAACATAGGTATGTTCAACAAACTGAAGCCTGTTCAGACGAATAATTGTCTGAACAGGCTTAGTCCGTACCGAACTGGTCTCCAGATTTTACTGACCGGCTCCGTTTTATGCGGTTTTGATTTTTTCAAATTTCCTCCGATGTATTATTAAAAGTTTTCGAAGGTTCCTTCATCCTGTGTCACCGGCTTCCACGGATACGGCGGGAAAACGACGATCTGTGCAGTTACTACCCGGTCTCCAAGCTCGTCAGTCATCTCGGCTTCCAGTGTAACTTCTTCTTTTTCTCTGTCGACTTTTGTAACCTGCATTTCCATTCTGACTTTACTGTAGTGGTATACAGGCTTCTCAAACTGAACAGCCTGCTCCTTAATTACTGAACCCGGTCCCGGAAGATGCATGGAAACAGCTGTCGTAAGAAATCCGGTCAGCATCAGCTGCGGTACCATCGGACGTTTATAAGGGGTCCTCGATGCATAATCATGCTGAATATAAGCCGGGTTAGCGTCGTCACTGAATCCGAGATACAAAAGAATTTCCTTGTCTGTAATCTGATATTCCCGGCTGTATATATCTCCGGGCTGTATTTCTTTCATTGTTTTGCCGACTTTTTTACGTTTGGAAAACAAAAATATCTCCTCCTTCAAAAGAAACCGCTTTCACTACTATATAAAGAGAAGAGCTGAGAAAACTCCCAGCTCTTCCCTCTCTTATATTTTACAGGGCCTGCATCACTTTTTTTACGGAGTCTGCTGATTTATCCAGCTGGTTTTTTTCTTCTTCCGTCAGATCGATCTGCAGTACTTTCTCAATTCCACTGCCACCGATAACTGTCGGCACTCCAAGATACATGTCACTGTACCCATATTCTCCCTCCAGATAGGCAATCGCCGGAAGAATACGTTTTTTATCTTTCACAATAGCCTCCACCATCTGAACAATGGAAGCTGCCGGGGCGTAGTAGGCACTGCCGGAGCCGAGAAGGCCGACGATTTCACCGCCGCCTTTACGCGTCCGTTCCACAATTTCCTGCAGCCGGTCTTCCGAAATAAGCTTCTCCACAGGAATACCGCCTGCGGAACTGTAGCGGAGCATCGGCACCATATCGTCGCCGTGGCCGCCGAGTACAAATCCCCGTACATCTTCCACCGATACGTTCAGTTCCTGGGCAATGAACGTGTTAAAACGGGCTGTGTCCAGCACACCGGATTGGCCGATGACTCTTTCTTTCGGAAATCCGGATTCCTGATAAACAGCATACGTCATCGCATCCACCGGGTTGGTCAGAACGATAATAAAGCAGTCCGGAGAGTGTTTGACAATTGCTTTTGTCACGCTTCTCATAATTCCGGCGTTTGTGCTTATAAGATCGTCCCGGCTCATCCCCGGTTTCCGCGGAATACCTGCAGTAATGACGACAACATCAGAGCCGGCGGTATCTGCATAATCGGACGTTCCGGTAATGTTGGAATCAAAACCCTGAACCGGGCCCGCTTCCAGCATATCCAGCGCCTTGCCTTTTGTCGGATCTTCATTGTCCGGAATATCAACAAGCACAACATCCCCAAGTTCCTTCTGGGCTGCCATAAGCGCTGTTGTTGTTCCGGTAAATCCGCCGCCGACCACTGTTATTTTTCTGCGTTTAATTGCTGACATATCAGACTACACTCCTTTGCCGGATTAAGTGAAAGCTTTATTAATTAACCGAGGTTGCGAATCAGTGCATCACCGAATTCAGAACATTTCACTTCCGTTGCACCGTCCATAAGACGTGCGAAGTCATAAGTTACTGTTTTTTCAGCAATAGTTTTATCCATCGCATTTTCAATCATATCTGCAGCTTCTCCCCAGCCGAGGTGGCGGAGCATAAGCACTCCGGACAGAAGAACGGAAGAAGGATTTACTTTATCCTGACCTGCGTACTTAGGTGCTGTACCGTGAGTTGCTTCGAAAATGGCGTGGCCAGTGTCGTAGTTGATGTTGGCACCTGGAGCAATACCAATTCCGCCCACCTGTGCAGCGAGAGCATCGGACACGTAGTCACCGTTCAGGTTCATTGTTGCCACAACGTCAAATTCTTTCGGACGTGTAAGAATCTGCTGAAGGAAAATATCTGCAATGGAGTCTTTTACGATGATTTTACCTTCGGATTCTGCTTTATCCTGTGCAGCGTTGGCTGCTTCTTTGCCCTGGTCGTCTACAATGCGGTCGTATTCTGCCCACGTAAACACTTTATCTCCGAATTCACGTTCAGCAAGCTCGTAGCCCCAGTTTTTGAAAGCACCTTCCGTGAATTTCATGATGTTTCCTTTATGAACGAGGGTAACGTTTTTACGGCCTTCGTCAAGCGCGTACTGAATAGCAGAACGTACAAGACGCTCTGTACCTTCACGGGAGACAGGCTTGATACCGATACCGGAAGTTTCCGGGAAGCGGATTTTGTCAGCACCCATTTCATTCTGAAGGAAGTCTACTACTTTTTTCACTTCCTGCGTCCCTTCCTGGAATTCAATTCCAGCGTAAATGTCCTCGGAGTTTTCACGGAAAATAACCATATCCGTATCTTCCGGGCGTTTTACAGGGGATGGAACACCTTCGTACCACCGTACAGGACGAAGACACGCATACAGGTCAAGATCCTGACGGAGTGCTACGTTAAGGGAGCGGAAACCGCCGCCGATCGGCGTTGTAAGAGGACCTTTGATGGCGATCATATACTCACGGATCGTATCAAGAGTTTCTGCCGGGAGCCACTCGCCTGTCTTATCGTGGGCTTTCTGGCCGGCAAGTACTTCTTTCCACTCGATAGCTTTCTCACCGTTGTATGCTTTGTCTACTGCTGCTTCAATTACTCTGGAAGAAGCCTTCCAGATATCCGGTCCAATACCGTCACCTTCGATATAAGGAATAATCGGTTTGTTAGGGACGTGCAGTTCACCATTAGTTACTGTAATTTTTTCACCTGACATAAAACAAAAACCTCCTAGAAATATAGTTCGTTGCTTCACATAAGTACATCAAAAGGCGGAGCTGCAGACTCCCGCAGCTCCTTTGTACTTTATCATCTGCTGTTACCGCTTTTCAAGCGGGATCCATTCCTGCTTTTCAGGACCTGTGTATTCCGCACGCGGCCGGATCAGACGGTTATCCGCGTACTGCTCAAGAATGTGGGCGAGCCAGCCTGAGACACGGCTCACTGCAAAAATCGGCGTGAAAATATCATGCTCGATACCAAGACTGTGGTAAACAGATGCGGAATAGAAATCCACGTTTGGAAGAAGCCCTTTTTCCGAGGACACATATTCATCAATTTTGATGCTCATGTCGTACCACTTGGACTCTCCTGTAATTTCTGTGAGCTGGCGGGACATTTCGCGCAGGTGCTTGGCACGTGGATCTCCCGCTTTATAAACACGGTGTCCAAAGCCCATAATCTTTTCTTTGCGGGCAAAAGCATCTTTAATATATTGTTCTGCTTTGTCAGCTTCTCCGATTTCGCTGAGCATAGCCATAACACGCTCGTTGGCACCACCGTGAAGGGGCCCTTTAAGAGCACCGATTGCTGATGTAATGCCGGAATAAACATCAGAGAGCGTGGCAACACAAACACGGGCTGTGAATGTAGAAGCATTCAGTTCATGGTCTGCATGAAGTACAAGCGCTTTGTTAAAAGCTTTTTCGGAAATTTCATCCGGCTCTTCTCCTGTAAGCATATAAAGAAAGTTGGCTGCAAAGCTCAAATTTTCTTTTGGAGAAACTGGATCTTTCCCCTGACGGATACGGGCAAAGGCAGTGACGATCGTAGGAATCTGTGCCTGAAGCTTCACAGCTTTACGGTAGTTGGCTTCTTCACTCATCTCATCCGCTTCTTCATCAAACAGTGCAAGGTTTGATACAGCTGTACGAAGCGCAGCCATTGGATGGATCTTTTCGATTGGATACGTTTTCATCTGTTCAACTACAGCATCAGGGACCGTGCTCGCCTGGGCAAGTTCTTTTGTGAAGGCTTCCAGCTCTTCTTTATTCGGAAGGCGGCCGTTCCACAGAAGGTAAATAACTTCCTCAAATGTTGCGTTATCTGCGAGATCATCGATATTGTACCCCTGGTAAGTCAGTACATCATCGATGATGGAGCTTACGCTTGACTGTGCTGCAACGACACCTTCTAAACCTTTCGTCGTACTCATGCTATCTCTCCTTTACAAACAGAAATGCGGGTCAAGCCCGTTATACCCGGGTCTCCGCTGATTGTGATGTGATGAACAGACCATACGGCAAACCCGACCATTTAGAAAGCGGTTACGAAAAATGCTAACCGCAGAAAACCAGCGAATGATTTTCTATGTATTGATGTCACGCTTCCTATTATACCATTATTTGAATTTTTGTGAACGGTAAAATTTAGAAATCCAAAGAAGATTCAATCTTTTTCCTCATAAAAACGCTCCCCGCAGAGCTCATCCGCCCAGCGGGGAGAAAAATTCCACAATTTTCATAGCAAGGTAGGCTATCCCTGCTCCAATAACGGGGCCGACAGCGACTCCTCCAAAAACTGCTACTGCGAGAATAGTTCCGGCAACGAGAGCTACAGTAATATGTGGATCATTCTGCAGAAGATGGATACCGTTCGCTGCAATTACCGCGACAAAAATCCCGGCTCCAAGAGCTATCCAGGCATAAGATGACCCCATGGCCGCCTGGAGATCCTTCAGTCCTATCTCCCCCGTTACGATGGGAACCAGTACGGCGATGGTAATGATCGTCACGCCTATTTGAATACCTTTTGACTGAATAAACGGGAGCACGGTACTGCCGGTTCCCGAATAATATATAAGCAGTAAAACAGCGACTGCAATCATCAACGTCTGGTTTTTTGCAAAATAACCGACTGCGAGCAGAAGCAGCATAAACATAATCGGCTGATTCATCTTTCCCATTCCTTTCATTACTTTCCATTGAAAAAGTTGTTGTCCCTGAAAACATCGGAAGCTGGAGAGGCGTATCCAATCAAGAAAATATTCCAGCGCAAGAATACCGCCAGCAAGATAGAAAATCCTGTCATCTTGTCTGACAGGATTTCCCCAGGCTGTTGATAAAGTGTTTTTGGTGTATAGATATACGGTTTCCTGCTTCCCCCTTCCGGGACGCTTTACGGGCGGGCCGGGCTCAGCTAATTTCTTTCGCCCGCAGGTTGGAAGAATTGGATCTTCGTCTCGTCCTTGGTCGCCCCGGAGTCGCCCCTGCGGCTGCAGCAAGGAAATAGAAGAAGTTTTTTACCATGATAAATTTCCTTATTGAAGCCGTTTTTTTCGAGAGGCTGCCTTGAAGATAGCTCATTTATGAGATGGACATAACGCTGCTGCACTCTCGGCGGGGCTTACCCGAGGGCTTGTTCCCGGCTGATTTTGGCGGAAGAACAGTCCGCCAAAATGGATTCTCGCACGGCGCAGACCATACAGCTGAAGACCAACCCCGCGGTAAGAGAAGGAGTCTATACACTGACTGGAATAAATATTCTAAAACGATCATTCAATCAACAAGATGGAAAAGCCTGCCAGTTTATCTGACAGGCTTTCCGGCTCCGGATCATACTCTCCAAATCCAGGTTTTAGTATCTTCTTCCTGACTGATGGTCGACGATGTAGACGTTTCCGGAGTAAACCATCTTTTCATACGCCCGCTGCAGCAGTTTCTTGAACATCTGCCTCGTTCCGGGAATAAGCAGCAGAAAACCGAGGGCATCGGTAATAAATCCCGGGGTTAACAGTACGACACCACCGATTAAAATGCAGACACCGTCGAGTATTTCCTCCCCGGGGACCTGTCCCTGCGAAGTTTTCAGCTGGGCACGCCGGATGGCCTGCAGACCTTCTCTTCTGGCGAGCCACGCTCCAAGCAGCCCGGTCAGAATGATTAACAGCACGGTAAGCGCCAGTCCTATCGTGTTCCAGGACAGTAGTATAACGGCTATTTCCAGTGCCGGTACGACAATAAGCAGCAGAATCAGAAGCTTTTTCATCTATCTCTCCCCTTTATTACATGACTTCGGTCCGTGAAAAAATGGGTTGTTTGCTTTATTAAAGATTCTGACAGTGGCTGACGTTGTTTTACTCATGCCTGCGGCTTTTTACAGCTGCATCTGCCTGAAAAAAAGGCGTGAAAAAGAGATTTCTCTTTCTCACGCCGGTCATCTCTATCTTTATTATAGAATACTTGCAGAACCTTTGTAAATCTTTCCTTGCGTACCGTCGACTGTTACTTCTTCTCCGTCGGTAAACTTGATGCGGGCATCTTCCACCCCGACAACAACCGGAATTCCCAGGTTCAGACCAACGACTGCAGCATGGGAAGTAAGTCCTCCCTGTTCTGTAACGACTGCACCGGCTTTTTCGAATGCATCGATCATATCACGGTCTGTATTGTTTGTTACAAGAATATCGCCCTGCTTCGTTTTTTCAAGCGCCTCTTTACTTGAATCTGCTGTAACGACATTCCCCTTCACTACTTTACGGCCGATTCCCTGTCCCTGGGCAATCACTTCACCGATGACGTGCACTTTCAGCAGGTTGGTGGTTCCACGTTCTCCGACCGGTACACCGGCAGTAATAACGACGAGATCTCCATTTTTTACGTAGCCGGATTTGAGCGCTTCATCAACTGAAAGCTGGAGCATTTCGTCCGTGGAGTTAAGGTCACTTCCTACCTGGGCATGAACACCCCAAACGAGGCAAAGAGAGCGGCTTACGCGTGCATTACTCGTCACGGCGATAATAACTGATTCCGGACGGTACTTGGAAATCATGCGTGCCGTATGACCGCTCTGCGTTGCGGTAAGAATAGCGGAAGCTTTCAGGTTCATTGCCGTGTGTGTAACAGACTGACTGATGGCTTCGGTAATAGTATGCTCGTTTTCCTCAGAAATACGCCGGAGAACGTCTCTGTGCTTCATCGCTGTTTCTGCACGCAGTGCAATGCTCTGCATCGTTTGTACCGATTCTGTCGGATAGCTCCCTGCTGCTGTTTCACCCGAAAGCATAATAGCATCTGTGCCATCCAGAATAGCATTAGCGACGTCTGAGGCTTCAGCTCTTGTCGGACGGGGGTTGCGCTGCATGGAATCCAGCATTTGCGTAGCAGTGATTACCGGCTTGCCGAGCCGGTTGCATCGTTTGATCAGATCTTTCTGCACAAGTGGAACTTCTTCTGCAGGAATTTCCACTCCAAGATCTCCACGTGCTACCATCAGGCCGTCGGAAACTTGAAGAATTTCTTCGATGTTGTCGACACCTTCCTGGTTTTCAATTTTAGGGATAATCTGAATGTGCTCCGCTCCGTGATTTTCCAGCAGTTCACGAATTTCCAGCACGTCAGAAGCCCGTCGGACGAAAGAAGCAGCAATAAAATCGACATCCTGCTCGATTCCGAACACTATATCATCAGCATCTTTTTCCGTGATACCGGGAAGGTTAACGCTGACGTTTGGCACGTTAACACCCTTTTTATTTTTGAGCGTTCCGTTGTTCAACACTTCTGTTATCAGTTCCCCATCCGCTTTATCTGTTACGAGAAGCTCAATCAGCCCGTCGTCCAGAAGAAGTTTGGCCCCTGGCTCCACGTCGTTGATCAGGTCCGGATACGTTACGGAAATAATATCTTTGTTTCCTGTAACTTCTTTCATGGAAACACGGAGGGCGCTGCCTTTTTTAAGCTCGACTTCTCCGCCTTCCAATGTTTGTGTCCGGATTTCCGGTCCTTTCGTGTCAAGAAGCAGAGCAATCGTTTTTCCGGCTTCTGAAGCTGCTTCCCGGATAGTTTTTATGCGCGCCCCATGCTCTTCGTGATCACCGTGGGAAAAATTCAGTCGGGCCACGTTCATGCCGGCGTCAATCAGTTCAGAAAGCTTTTCCCTCGATTCACTCGCCGGGCCTATCGTACATACGATCTTAGTCTTTCTCATTAGTAATTTCCTCCTTTATGTTCTGTCGGTCTGTATTCGGCACAAAAGCCGGGACCGGTTAGTTGGGGTCCCAGCTTAAGCAATCTTATTCTTAAATGGACAGCTCTTTGGAAAGCTGGTACATATCCTGCTGAAATGGTGGTTTTTTGGAAAGTGCGTCTTCAATCGAATGATATACAATCTGATTGTTCTCAATACCTACTACCTGCCCGGCTTCCCCGGCAAGAAGCAGTTCCACTGCTTTCGCTCCAAGACGGCTCGCCAGCACACGGTCACGGCCTGTCGGAGATCCACCGCGCTGCACGTGTCCCAGGACGGTGACGCGTGTTTCCAGATCGGTTTCCTCCTGTATCTGCCTTCCGATGTCCACTCCTGAGCCGACACCTTCGGCTACAACAATGATACTGTGCTTTTTCCCGCGGGCATGCCCCCGCTTCAGACGCTTAATAATTTCTTCCATATTTTCGTCCACTTCCGGTACGAGAATCGTTTCGGCACCATCTGCAAGACCAGCCCAGAGAGCCAGATCCCCGGCATCTCTTCCCATTACTTCCACTACGTACGTGCGTTCATGGGAAGTTGCTGTATCACGGATTTTATCGACTGCATTGATGACTGTATTCAGTGCGGTATCAAAGCCGATCGTAAAGTCTGTTCCAGGAATATCGTTGTCGATGGTCCCCGGCACGCCAATTGTAGGGAAACCCTGCTCTGCCAGTTTTTCTGCTCCCCGGAAGGAACCGTCGCCTCCGATGACTACGAGAGCTTCAATCCCGAATTTTTTCAGCTGTTCAATTCCCTTCTGCTGGCCTTCCGGAGTTTTGAACTCATCACATCGTGCTGTGTAGAGCATCGTCCCTCCCCGGTGGATAATGTCGCCGACAGAACCCAGTTCCAGCTTTTCAATTTCACCGTTTATTAAACCTTGATATCCGTAGTAAATCCCGTAAACTTCCAGGTTGTGGTAAATTGCTTTACGGACTACTGCCCGGATTGCTGCGTTCATTCCAGGGGCATCTCCACCGCTGGTTAATACTCCAATACGTTTCATATGTCTCATTCACCTCGTATTTATGGCATCAAATTGTTACATGAGTTTAAAATAACACTTTCAAATTTTAAACACAATAGACATCAGACGACCTGCAAACCCTTACAGTGACGGTGTTTCGACAAAAATCCCTATTCTTCAGTATTGGCATCGTTTACATACGTATACTCTCCGATGCGATTAAATTTTTCATATCTTTCCTGGACGAGATCCTCTTTATCCTTCTTTTTCAAAGAATGGATTGCTTCTTCCAGATACTCACGGATATTTTCCGCCTGGGTGATGACATCGCGGTTTGCCCCTCCCCTCACTTCCGGAATGACCGCATCGATAATTCCAAGTTCAAAAAGGTCAGGCGCCGTAATTTTCATTGTTTCCGCGGCAGCCCTTGCTTCGCCCGCGTCCTTCCAGAGAATAGACGCAGCACCTTCCGGTGAAATAACAGAATAGGTGGAGTTTTCGAGCATATAAATGCGGTCCCCGACACCGAGCGCCAAGGCTCCGCCACTTCCCCCTTCCCCGATAACTACACAGATGACGGGGGTTCGAAGACCTGCCATTTCAATAAGGTTTCTTGCTATAGCTTCACTCTGGCCCCGTTCTTCTGCTGCCTTGCCGGGATAGGCACCTTTTGTATCGATAAAACAGATAATCGGCCTGGAAAATTTTTCGGCCTGTTTCATCAGCCGGAGTGCTTTCCGGTAGCCTTCCGGATGAGGCATACCAAAATTGCGGAAAAGATTTTCCTTTGTATCTTTCCCTCTCTGATGACCTATAACAGTAACCGGGGTCCCTTCGAAAAAGGCCGGTCCGCCGACAATCGCCGCATCATCTCCGTAAAGCCGGTCTCCGTGCATTTCAAAGAAATCGGTAAACAGATGATGGATATAATCTTTTGTAGTGGGCCGTTGGGAATGCCGGGCCAGCTGAACACGGTCCCAAGGTTTCATATTGCCGTATATATCTTCTTCGAGCTGTTCCAGCCTGGCTTCCAGCTTAGTAATTTCTCCGGAAAGGTCGATTCCTTTTTCATCGGTAAATTCTTTTAGTTCAGTGATTTTTGAACGCAGCTCAATCACTGGTTTTTCAAATGGCAGCTGCTCGGGCATTAGTTAGTCCTCCTCCTGCGGCTGATGCAGGGCAGTCAGCGTTGTTAATGTATTTTTCATATGATGACGGTGGATTACCTGATCAAGCTGTCCGTGTTCCAGAAGAAACTCGGCTGTCTGGAAGTTATCCGGCAGCTTCTGACGAATCGTCTGCTCAATAATGCGGCGGCCGGCAAAGCCGATCAGTGCACCCGGCTCTGCCAGGTTGACATCCCCCAGAGAGGCGAAACTGGCTGACACACCGCCTGTCGTCGGATGAGTCATCACACTGATAAAAAGAAGATTTTCTTCATGCAGTTTTCGGAGAGCAGTACTTGTTTTTGCCATCTGCATCAGACTGACTACTCCTTCCTGCATTCTCGCTCCGCCGGAAGCGGAAAACAGGATGAAAGGTGTTTTGTCCTCTATCGCCCGATTAACGGCCCGGACAATTTTTTCACCTACAACCGAACCCATACTTCCCATGCGGAAACTGGCATCCATTACTGCAATGACGACGGGATATCCGCCAATGCTTGCGGTTCCGGTGACTATCGCTTCACTGAGCCCCGTTTTTTCCCTGTCTATCCTGGATTTCTCCTCGTATTCCGGGAAGTTCAGAGGATCTTTGGAAATCATGCCTGCATTAATCTCCTGAAAAGAGTCCTCATCTATTGTACAGTGCAGACGTTCACCGGCAGTCAGCCGATGATGGTATCCGCACTGCTCACACACCATATCATTTTTCCGGAGCTCTTTTATGTAGCATATAGATTTACACTCCGGACATTTGGCCATAATTCCTTCCGGGACTTCTTTTTTTGCTTCATCGCGTGGTATTTTTGCCTGTCTTCTTTTTTTTGAAAAAAGATCTCGAATCATATATTTTATCCTCCATTCTTCGCGGATGTTCACTGCAGCATGCTCCGTCGACAAGTTAAACTGTGCTCAGCCCGTCTGAAGTTATGCAGACGTGTTAAAAAATACTGTTATCAAGATGGAGTGTAATAGCTCTTACCGCCGCTTTTTCATCACCGGCTGCTATGGCCTGATATACGGCTTCATGTTCATGCCATGCGTGATCCATTCGTCCTTCCCGGGACAGGGATTCGATTAAAGCTGCACGGCTGTACTCCACCAGTGGCCGCCATATATTTAGCATCAGTTTGTTCTGACTCATCTGCATGAGCGTTTTATGGAACTGAATGTCTTCATCCACAGGAATGACCCCGTCACTCCAGCGCTGTTTTGACTGTTCCAGCAGAAATTTAAGGCGCTCCAGCTGCTCTTCATCCGCCCTCGTGCATGCAAGGCGCACTGCATCTGCTTCCAGAGTTTTCCTCGTTTCTGCAAGGTCCTGCCGGGCTTTGGCATCTTTCAGAAAAAAACCGGCCAGTATTTCTGCCAGCCGGTGACTTCCCGCCTTTTGAATAAATGTTCCTTCTCCTTTACGTGTTTCAATCAAATCCAGCAGTTCCAGAGCACGGAGCGCTTCTCTGACAGACGAACGGCCTACTCCGAGCTTTTCGGCCAGATCCCGTTCGGAAGGCAGTTTATCTCCCGCCTTAAGCTCTCCTGCTGTAATCAGTTCTTCGATATGCTGAAGAATTCGCACATATACTTTTGATGTTTGGGCCATGCGGGCCTGTTCACTCCTTTACCCCTGGAAACTCCAGCGGCGGCAGAAGTACAGGGGATCATTCCCGCTTCCTGCCGCCGGATTATCTGCTAAATAAGCTGTCCCTCCCGGTAAAGTAAGGACAGCTTACTGCATCCGCTTCTATGCATCATCTTCAATCATTGTCATCTGACGCGTCCGCTCTGCTACTTCTTCAGCGTCCACCTGACGACGTGCCACCCCTGTTTCCATGGCGGCTTTTGCTACAGCTTTTGCTACAGCAGGAGCGACCCTTTTATCAAATGGAGCTGGAATGACGTAATCCGCGTTCAAATTATCGCTGCCTACAAGTTCAGCAATAGCCTCTACTGCGGCTACTTTCATCTCTTCGTTAATATGCGTGGCATAGACATCCAGCGCCCCGCGGAAAATGCCCGGGAAAGCAAGAACATTGTTCACCTGATTTGGAAAGTCCGAACGGCCGGTTCCAATTACGCTTGCCCCTGCTTTCTTTGCTTTATCAGGCATGATTTCCGGGATCGGGTTCGCCATCGCAAAGATGATCGGATCATTATTCATACTTTCAACCATTTCTTCGTTCAAAGCTCCCTCTACGGAAACTCCGATGAAGACATCCGATTCTTTAATCACTTCGGAAAGCTTTCCTTCCAGTTTCTCCGAGTTTGTCACCTGGGCAATTTCATGCTTCAGGTCGTTCATTCCATATGGACGGCCTTCATAAATCGCACCTTTGGAGTCACAGAGAATGATACTTTTGCAGCCCATGCTCTTGAGAAGCTTCATTATTGCAATCCCTGCTGCTCCGGCTCCGTTTATAACTACGCGGATATCTTTCATCAGTTTGCCGCTGAGTTTCAGCGCATTTACGAGACCGGCCGCAGTAACGATTGCTGTACCATGCTGGTCATCGTGAAAAACAGGAATATTCATTTCACGCTTCAGGCGCTCTTCGATTTCAAAGCAGCGCGGTGCCGCAATATCTTCCAAATTCACGCCGCCGAAAGTCGGCTCCATCAACTTCACCGTGTTAACGATCTCGTCGACATCATTTGTATTTAAGCAGATAGGAAATGCATCCACACCTGCAAAGGATTTAAAAAGGACGGCCTTTCCTTCCATAACCGGCATTGCTGCTTCCGGACCGATATTCCCAAGCCCTAGTACGGCAGTGCCATCTGAAACTACTGCTACCATGTTTCCTTTCACTGTATAATCATACACAGTTTTCGGGTCTTCAAAAATAGCTTTGCATGGTTCTGCTACTCCCGGGGAATAGGCTAAAGACAGGTCGTCAGCATTACGAACCGGAACTTTCGGTTTCGTTTCAATTTTCCCTTTTTTCACTCGGTGCATGTGTAATGCTTCTTCTCTTAATGTCGCCACTCCAGCCACTCTCCTCTAAGTTTTACGATTTAGAGGTGGTCAGACCACCCCTCTGCCATTCATTATTATACCAAAAACAAGCGGATGTTACACCCTCGGCTTTCTTAAAAATACGTGATTTTTTCCGAGAATGGCTTCAAGCTTCGAAAGAAAAGGCTTTGAAACGGAAACATTCCACATTTCGGAGAGCCTTACAATTTTGTTTGACGCTCCGTATTTCAGCACGACCGGAACTTCGCCCGGGGTATTTTCGAGTATTTTTTTGACTTCTCCAAGATGCTTCCGCTCTGCCTCAAGAGAAAGGTAAAGATAGAGCACCTCTGCCTGCTGCGCTTCCTCCCGGGATTGGAGCGAAGATAAAAGCACAGCTTTTTCCATGATAACTTTCTGCTCTCCTTCATATTCCTCCATATATCCTTCCATAAACAGCTTTTCGTTTTTCACGAGCTGCAGCTGAAACTCTTTGTACACTTTCGGGAAAATAGTGACAGGAACCGAGCCGCTTTCATCCTCCAGCTGCAGGAAAGCCATCTGATCACCCTTCTTTGTCTGTACACTCCGGACATCTGTTATCAGACCGGCAAGCCGGACTTTTTCCCTTCCGGAAAGCTTTAATGCTTCACCTATCGTCAGACGGTTGTATTTTTTCAGGAGTTCTTCCGCTTCCTCCAGTGGATGGCCGCTCAAATAAAATCCGAGCATTTCTTTTTCCAGCCGCAGCTCCTCTTCCCGCTGCAGCGGTCTTGCATACGCATATTCAGGTACAGTCTGTTCATCCGGAAAAAGTTCCTCCCCTCTTTCCAGCTTCAGGTCCTCCTGCCCGGCGTACTCGAGGGCCCGGTCCAGCGTCGCAAGAAGCTCGGCCCGGTTTTTACCGAAGCTGTCCATCGCTCCGCTCAGTGTCAGTGCCTCCAGCGTTTTTCGGGAGCGCAGATGTTTCGGAAGTCTGGAAGCAAGTTCGAATACATCGCGGAATCCTCCGGCACCTCCTGCATCAGCAACAGCCTGTGCTGTCCGCTCATTTATATGGCGAATGGACGTCAGCCCGAGACGTATCCCGTTTTCTTCAAGTGAAAAAGCGCTTCTGCTTTTCTGTACAGAAGGCGGCAGGATTTTCAGTCCGTGAAGGCGGGCTTCGTGGATGATCCCGGCCAGTTTCTCCTGGTCATGAACTGCACTTTCCATCATTCCGGTATAAAACGCTTCAGGAAAGACAGCTTTTAAATAGGCCAGTCTGTAAGTAATCATGCTGTAGGCAACAGCATGGCTCCGGTTAAAACCGTAATCGGCGAAGCTTACAATCTGATCGTATACTTTTTCTGATTCTTCTCTGCCATATCCCCGTCCTACAGCACCATTTACAAACTGTATTCTGCCATTTTCCAAATCCTCGCGCTTTTTTTTGCTTACTGCCCGGCGCAGAATATCAGCTTCACCAAGACTGAAGCCTGCCATCGCCGCTGCTGTCTGCATAATCTGCTCCTGATAAATCATAACTCCGTGCGTGTGTTTCAGGATCGGTTCGAGCACAGGGTGGACGTATTCCACTTTCTTTTTCCCGTGCTTTCTCGCTATATAGTCAGGAATGAACTCCATCGGTCCCGGACGGTAGAGGGCGTTGACTGCTACAATATCTTCAAAAGCCGTCGGTTGAAGCTGTTTCAGAACCTTCTGCATTCCCTGGGACTCAAGCTGAAAAATTCCGGACGTATCCCCCCGGCTGAGCAGTTCAAACACTCTGTGATCTTCTTCTGGGATATCACCCGCTCTGATACCGGCCAGTTTCGTAATTCTGTCGATAAGTGTCAAATTGCGAAGTCCAAGAAAATCCATTTTCAGCAGTCCGAGTTTTTCAAGGTCCCCCATTGGATACTGCGTAAGAAGCATTCCGTCATTACCCTGCTGAAGAGGCACAATTTCCGGAAGAGGGTCTCTGCTGATAACAATTCCTGCTGCGTGAACAGAACTGTGCCGCGGAAGTCCTTCGATCATTTTGGCGCACCGCACCACTTCTTTCAGCTCTTCTTTTTTTCCGATAAACGATGTAAAAGCACTGTTTTTTTCCGCATCGCTGATTTTTGTTCCGGGCCTGGAGGGAATAAGCTTTGCCATCCGGTCCAGCTCATATGAATCCACTCCAAGAGCTTTTCCGGTATCCCGGACTGCTGCTTTCGCTGCGAACGTTCCGAACGTAACAATCTGGGCGACGTGCTTTGGACCGTACCTTTCTGCGACGTAGTGAATAACTTTGTCTCTGTCCGCATCCGCAAAATCTATATCAATATCCGGCATCGTCACCCTCTCCGGATTTAAAAATCTTTCGAACAGCAGCTGGTAGGCCAGTGGATCGACATCAGTAATCCGCAGGACGTATGCTACAAGCGAACCGGCGGCCGACCCTCGTCCCGGTCCGGTTGTAATGCCTTCATTATGGGCAAACTGCATAAAGTCGGCGACAATTAAAAAGTAATCCGCAAACTGCATGGACTCAATGACCGACAGCTCGTGCTCCAGTCGCTTCCATACTTCCTGATCCGGGGAGCCGTAACGCTCATAAGCCCCTTTATGACACCAGCGCCGGAGAAGAAGGACGGCATCCTCAGCTTCTGCGTATTCCGGAAGTACCATTCCTCCGAGAGAAAGCTTCCAGCTGCAGCGGGAGGCGAGCTTCTCTGCTGTTTCCAAAGCTCCACTCCATCCCTCAAGCGCCATTTTCATTTCGTCTTCGCTTTTCAAATAATATTCCGACGACCTCCCGTGACTCGTATCGGCCAGAGGAATCCCTGCTTTTATCGAATGAAGCAGATCGCATACTTCGGTTTCTTCCTTTTCTACAGCAAGCACTTTATTCGAAGCGGTCAGCTGCTCGTCCTTCCCCTGGAGCCAGCTTTTTAAAGCCAGGAGTATTTCTCTTTCCTCCCGGTGGAAATGATTCTGTACTTCTATAAATACACGGTCCGGAAGAGCTTCTTTCAGTGATTCATGAATTTCTTCCGCTGCATACAGATCCTTTTCAAGAAGCAGCGTCTGAAGCGGCCCCCGGTACATCGGTTCAATGACAAAAACATTCGAAAGAAGCTTCAGGTCCTCAAGTGTAATAAACGCTTCTCTCTCCCGACGCAGTTCCATTTGAGTAAGGAGAGCAAGAAGAGACTGATAGCCGTTGTTGTTCTCTGCGAGAAGAATCAGTTCAAATTCCTGTTCCCTTACCCGGAACGCGAGTTTCACCCCGATAATCGGCTTTATTCCGGCTGCCATACACGCTTCGTAAAAAGGCACAGCCCCGTGCATGGCGTGCCGGTCTGTCAATGCCAGCGAGCCGGCCCCAAGTTCGGATGCTTTCCTTACGAGAGAAGATATTCTGGCCCCGCTTTCAAGCATGCTGAATTCACTTTCGACATTTAAATGCACGAATCCCATAACTCCCCCTCCTTTCCCTTCATCATAACACGAACAAACGTTCCTAACTATGTACTTCTTTTTATATTCTCCCGGTTAAATAAATGAAATGCAAGCACACCGCAGAAAAACAAACACCCTTTTCACCTGTAGAAAAAGAGCCTGTCAAGTGCTGCCTGACAGGCTCTCAGTACAATAATTTAAATTGTTTTCTCAGGAGCTGTGAATATTTCTGCCCATCCAGCCGCAGGGAGGTGTTCCACATGATTTTTCAAAAAACATCTACAAAGAAGTTTCTCGGCAGAGAATATCAAGCTTTTGAAAAATCTCCTCGGTTTCTTTCCAGCTTTCTGCTTTAGCCCCGGAGGCCATCGGGTGGCCCCCGCCCTGGTGATCCGCTGCAAGCTCATGAATTTCCGGCTTTTTGGAACGCATACGTACACGGATGATATCCGGTTCCTCCACAAAAAAGACCCAGGCTTTCAAGCCCTTTAAAGTAGAAAAACTGTTCACTACCGCTGCTGTATCTTCTGCTGTAACAGAAAAGCTTCGGAGTGTTTCTTCCGTAAGAATAACCTGTGCTGCGCCATTGGCACTTACTTCCACCGTGGAAAGTACATAGCCTTCCAGACGGAGAATTTCCTGCGACTTTTCCTCCATTTTATTCAGAAGGCTGCTTCGATCGAAGTTATAGCCTATGAGCTTACCGGCACAAGAGAACGAAGCCGGCGTAGTATTGGGGAACCGAAACCTTCCAGTATCAGCTACGAGTCCAGCGTATAAAAGCCTTGCCGCCTCGTCAGTAAGCGGCACGTCAAGCTGTTCAGCGAGAAGAAAAAGCATCTCACATGTCGAACTGGCCTCCGTCATCACCCACTGAAAATTGCCATAACGCTCCACTTCCGGGTGGTGATCAATTTTAATCAGCTTTTTGCCTTTGGCCCATTCTTCCCCATCGACTCTTGCAGTATTTGCTGTATCGCATACAATGACGAGAGCTTCTTCGTAATCGGCCGCCTGCAGAGAATCCATCTCTGCCAGGAAAGTCAGGGACTGCTGAGTTTCTCCTGCGAGCAGCACCTTTTTCTCAGGCCAGGTGGCAGTGATCATTTCTTTCAGAGCGGCCTGCGAGCCTACAGCGTCCGGATCAGGACGCACGTGACGGTGAATTATTATTGTTTCAAAATCGGAGACCGCCTTCCATATGTTCTCCATTATTTTATCTGACATTCTTTCCCCTCCATTAATTCCTTCAGTTGCACCTTGATACAGACTCCGCTACAATTAGACCGTGATCTATCAATTATAAAGGAGTATACATAATGGTTATTTTCCCAGTATTTTTAGTCGGCTCCCTCGTCCTGTTCGTTTACTTCAAGGTGCTTCAGCTCCGGACAAAAGGTCCCGGAGAGAGAGAGCTTTACAGCGCAAAGGCAACGATAGCCCTGAGCATTCTTATCATTACGTTCGGCGTGAACAGCTATATTAATCTTCAGACGACTACCGCCGCAGTCGTCGGCCTTATATTCCTCGTGCTCGGAGGCGTAAACCTGTACTTCGGCATAAGGCGTCATCAGCATTTCAAGCCACTCGCTCTCCAGGAAAGAAAAGAAAAATAGTACCCGGCCCGTCACTTTCAGGTGACGGGCCTGAATGTATTCATTAAGTCGTCTTCCCGGGATCATTATTCTATCGGTTGAATACGTATTTCCTGCACTCCCCGACGCAGCCCCCATGCTTAAAATAATTCACCCTCGGAGGTTACCGGTCAATCAGCTGGGCCATAAGCATTGCTTTGCCTACGATCTGGTCATCATAGTAAAGTTCTACGTCTACTTTACCGAATTTACGCCCTACTTCCAGGACGTGGGGATAAATATGAATAAGAGCGTCAATCTGTACCGGCTTCATGAAGAAGAGAGTGAGATTTTCCACCACCAAATCCCCTTTTTTATATTTCCGGAGTACCCGGCTCGCGGATTCTGTTACGATAGTCGTCACTACCCCGTAAGAGATTGTTCCTAGATGGCTTGTCATCTGCGGAGTTACTTCCAGCTGGTAATGTGCTTTGCGTCCTTCCGATTTGTCTTCGAGATGACGAGTCACAAGATCTTCAATCGTGTCACCGATATGAGGCTGACGCTGAATCATCTGCAGAGCTTTCAGCACATCCTGCCGGCTGATGACACCGATAAGCTGCCGGGACGAATCGATAACCGGGAGCATCTCAATACCTTCCCATACCATCATATGGGCAGCGGAAGCAACAGACGTCTGCCTTGTAACCGTTATTGGATGTTTCGTCATCACTTTTTCAATTTCTGTAAATGGGCTGGAGCCCATCACATCTTTTGCTGTCACCATCCCCTGCAGCTTCCCGCCCTCATCCATCACAGGATAACGGCTGTGCCCGGTCTGATGATTCAGCGACTGGTATTTTTCAACGGTGTTGTTTGTCGTCAGATGATCCGTCCGGTCTAAAGGAATTAAAATATCTTCCACCGATATTATTTCTTTTTTAATCAGCTGGTCATAAATCGCCCTGTTAATCATCGTGGCCACTGTAAAAGTATCGTAGGAGGTTGAAATAACGGGAAGGTTTCTTTCGTCCGCCAGCTGCTTTACTTCCTCCCTGGCATCAAATCCGCCGGTGATGAGCACGGCTGAGCCTTCCTCCAGAGCCATCCGGTGCACCTGCTCCCGGTTTCCAACGATAAGCAGGTTTCCGGCTTCCACGTAACGCATCATCGCTTCCGCCTTCATTGCCCCGATAACAAATTTATTCAATGTTTTATATAATCCATTACGTCCGCCGAGTACGGTTCCCTCTACAATTTTCACTACTTCCGCAAATGTCAGTTTTTCGATGTTATCTTTCTGCTTCTTTTCTATCCGGATCGTACCCACCCGTTCTATCGTACTGACGAGTCCTTGATTTTCTGCATCTTTGATAGCACGGTAAGCCGTTCCTTCACTCACGTGAAGTTCTTTCGCTATGTGCCGGACGGATATTTTATACCCTACTTCCAGAGATCTTATAAACTGTAATATCTGCTCGTGCTTTGTCATAGTAAGGCGACACATCCTTTTTCATAAACTGTTTAGTGTTCCTACAGCCTTCTGTACTAACACAAGTATAAGGGGTTGAAACGCATACTTCAAGTAGCTTCCGTCTCCCTTCCAGTTCGCGGATGCCGACAGTCAGCACAGAAAAATTGAGATTTTTACAATCAATTATATATTTGCCGATATTTGCACTCTAAAAAGGGTATAATGATTAAATATAAATACACGATGACAGGAGGGTTAGTATTATGCCCCAGCCGCGCCTGCTCCTGCTGACTGCTTTTTCCGCTTTCCTATTTGCTGCCGCCTGCAGCGGGGAAGATCCATCCGAACCAGTGAACGCAGATGAAGATGACACCGTGGAACTGATTTTCGGGGAACAGGAAGTCAGTTTTACGGCTGATCATTACGCCTCCATGACAGAAGAAGCACGTGACGTGTTTCAGGATGCAGCACCTTTATTTACTTATGAGCGGGAGAACCTGGAGAAATGGTTCATCCGATATTATATTCAGATGCACGAATATAACGAAAACTGGACTACAGATGATATTCTCGAGCTAGCAAGGGAACGTATGCGGTTTGAAAAAGAATGGCGTTCCTATGCAAAAGAATATTACGGAGTGGAAGTATCCGAAGAAATGATCGAAGAAGAAGCCTCCTACCAGATCGAGCTGTACGAAACAAATACGCCGGCTTCCATACGTGGTATGGCTGACGGCCTTGATATGACGCTTGAAGAGTTTTTTATGGAATTTGACAGAGACCATGTCGCACGCACGGTCATCTGGGAGGAGCTGTACCCGGTCCTTCAGGAAAAATATGCGGATGAGGAAGATGAAACAGTTTCCGCAGCCCATAGATACAGCGAAGAAGTACTGTACTCCCTTGAGAACAATACCTCCCCGTTCCCGAATGATCCTATGCCCTGATCTGAAAAAAGCTTCCCGGGCCCGGGAAGCTTTTTCATATTCTTATAATTCCAGTTCATCTCCAGCTTTCATAGCGATACCCTCGGTGTTTTCAAGTGAATCAACAAAAGCCTGTGGATCCTGTTCAATGACAGGGAACGTATTGAAATGGATCGGCACAACTTTATCTGCTTTCACCCATTCTGCGGCGAGAGCGGCGTCTTCAGGCCCCATCGTGAAGTTATCCCCGATCGGGAGAAATGCAAGATCAATATTATGCTTCTCGCCGATCAGCTTCAAATCGGAGAACAGGCCGGTGTCTCCGGCATGATAAATTGTTTTTCCTTCTGCTGAGAAGACAATACCGGCAGGCATGCCTGTATACACGATGCGCTGGTTTTCCTCTTCTGTGTAGGCAGAACCGTGAAATGCCTGAGTCAGCTCCACACGTCCAAAAGCAAATTCGTGTTTTCCACCGATATGCATCGGGTGAGCATTCACTCCCTGGAATCCTAGGTATGTGGCCAGTTCGAAAGGTGCTACGACGAGTGCATCGTTCCGCTTCGCCATTTCCACCGTATCGCCGACATGATCATTGTGTCCATGTGTAAGAAGAATCACATCAGCTTTTGTGTCATCCGCTTTCAAGTCGGTTGTTTCGTTGCCTGTTATAAAAGGATCAATAAAAATATTCGTACCATTTGTTTCGATTTTAACGACAGAATGTCCGTGATAAGATACTTTCATGAATTTCCCACTCCTTCTGTAAATAATATTCACAATTTCCCTTACCCTGTTTCCCGGTCAGATATGCATAGGTTTATGATATGATAGCCGTAACTGCCAATCTGAAAGGAGTTTATCAATGCCCCGCATACAATCAATTCAGGAGTATATGAATGCCGCTGACTGGGATATTTTAATGGTCCAGACACGGCCCAACGTGTTTTATTTGACAGGCTTTGATGCCGACCCCCACGAAAGACTGCTCGGAGCCCTTGTTTTCAAAAACGGAGGGACTGCCGTCGTTTGTCCTTCAATGGAAGTTAATCAAATCAAAGAAGTGTTTACGGACGGTCCAGTAATCGGGTATACCGACTCCGAAGATCCGTGGGTGAAAATTGGAGAGTATCTTCAGGAAGCCAGTATTCCTACACGCAAAATCGCTCTGGAATCCTCCATTTCCTGGGCTCGGCTGGAAAAGTGGAAAGAAACTGTCCCACAGGCAGAATTTGCCCAGGCAGACGCCCTTTTACTGGAGCAGCGACTTATCAAAGATCCGGATGAACTGCACATTATGCAGGAAGCTGCTGCTTTTGCTGACATCGGAATCGAAACCGGCATTGCCCACCTGAAGGAAGGCGTCACGGAAATGGAAGTTGTAGCAGCCGTGGAATATGAAATGAAGCGCCGCGGTATCAGGGAGATGTCTTTTTCGACGATGGTATTATTCGGTGAAAAAGGCGGCGATCCACACGGAAATCCAGGCTCCAGAACACTTCAAAAAGGAGACAGCGTCCTTTTTGATCTCGGCGTCATCCGGAACGGGTATGCCTCCGATATTACAAGAACGGTCTTTTTCGATCACGTGACAGAAAAACAGCGGACCGTATACAACACTGTGCTTGAGGCACAGGAGGCAGCCCTTGCTCTTGTGAAACCCGGTACTGCTGCAGGAAATCTCGACAAAGCTGCCCGGGGAGTGATCGAACAGGCTGGGTTTGGCGATTACTTCCCGCATCGGATCGGTCACGGCATCGGTATAGAGGTTCACGAGCTGCCGTCGATGAACGAAGAAAATACCCGCATTCTGGAAGAAGGAATGGCTTTTACCATTGAGCCGGGAATTTACCTCCCGGGACATTTCGGTGTAAGAATCGAGGATGATCTGCATGTAACAGTAGATGGCAGTCATATTTTAACCACTTTTTCAAAAGAGCTCCAGGTCATCCCTTCCGAAAAATAAGAAACCGTATACGTCCAGGCAACAGACTTAAAAAGTCCCCCGCTGAATGAAGCAAGCTCTCATTCTGCAGAGGGACTTTTTTATTGTACCGTCAGCACTCTCTTTCACTAATTTAAGAGAGTGCTGAATCAGGAACGGTGTTTGTGAAGAACGTCCATTCCTCCAGTAACTTCCACGACACTTCCTGTGATCATATCAGCGTCATCAGCTGTAAGAAAGAGCACAGTCCTTGCAATATCCTCCCCCGTCCCGGATCTCCCCACCGGTGTGCGTTCATCAGGAAGCTTTTTGGAATCTGCTATGCTCCCTTCTTTCATCTCTCCGAGAATCTCACCCGGGCATACCATATTCGCTGTAATTCCGTTTGGAGCTTCTTCAATGGACACAGACTTCGTCAAAGAAGCAAGCCCTGCCTTGGAAGCGGCAAACGCAGCCCTGAAGAGCCATCCCGGCGAATGGTCAGCTCCCTGAAAACCAAACGTCACAATACGGCCGAACTGTTGTTTACGCATAATAGGAACTACAAGTTTAAGCATATAAAAAGCGGCATTTAAATTGCCATTAATCATACTGTGCCATTCTGCCTCCTCATAGTCAGCAAGCGCCTTCCTCTCAAAAATGTAAGGTCCGGCATTAAGAATCAGCAGATCGATTCTGCCGAAACGTGAAATCGCCGCTTCAGTCAGACGCTCCAGATCTCTTTTGTTCTGAACGTCCCCCTGCACAAACTGCACTCTGTCTTCGAAAAAGGCCCATTCCTCTTTTCTTTCATCTTTTGTTTTTTCATCGGACCGGTAGTTGACTGTTACAGAATACCCTCTATCCAGGAGTGCATCTGTCACTTTTTTTCCCAACCCTTTTGTCCCGGCTGTGATAATCGCATGGCGCACGGACATTCCCACCTTTACAAGTTAGCTTCCTGATATATATTGTGATATAAAGAGCCTTCGTTCTCAACTGATATACTTTGAGCTGGAAAATAACACTAGTTTAATTTTCATAATTATGGGATAATAGTATGCAGAAGGATTTTCTAATTATACCTTTAGGAGATCCAATCGTAATTATGGGGAGGAGATCGTCTTGTCTATTCGTTATAACACAATTCTAGTTGCAGTTGATGGTTCCGATGAAGCAAAAAGAGCATTCCGAAAAGCTGCCCTTATGGCAAAAGACCATGAAGCTAAGCTGCTTTTAACCCACATTGTCGACACCCGTACTTTCGCATCAGTAGAACATTACGACAGAACAATTTTTTCAGAGGCAGAGCAGTATGCCAAAGATATGCTCAATGAGTATAAAGGTCTTGCTGAAAAAGAAGGTGTTACAGATGTCACGCTCGTACTTGATTACGGTTCTCCGAAAGTGAAAATTGCAAAGGACGTTGCTAAAAAACATAACGTGGATTTAATTGTAACCGGCGCCACGGGTCTTAACGCTGTAGAACGTTTCCTCATCGGAAGTGTTTCCGAGCACATCACACGCCACGCTGCCTGTGACGTTCTGATTGTCCGTACTGAAACAGAACAGCCGGGAGAAGGCAACGACGCTTAACAGCAGGACCGGGTAAATAATTCGTTTTGTATCACAGAAAGGCCTCCTCATTTCGAGGAGGCCTTTTCAGTTTGTTGATTAAATGATCGGTCCAGAATATTTATTCCAGTCAGTGTATAAGCTTCTTCCCTACGCGGGGCTGATCTTCAGCTGTATGGCCTGCGCCGTTACGGAGGGAAAACTATCTCTTTATCGAAGAAAACGGCTTCAATAAAGGGGGGATGGTAAAATACTTTTTCTTATTTCCCTGCTGCAGCCGCAGGGACGACTCCGGGGCGATCAAGGACGAGGCGAAGATCCGTTTCTTCCAACCTGCGGGCGGAAGAAATTAGCTGAGGCCGGCCCGCCCGGAAAGCGTCCCCGGAAGGCGCAAGCAGAAAACCGTCTATTTATACATAAAAAACACTTTATCTACTGCCTGGAAAGGCCTCCTCATTTCGAGGAGGCCTTTTTTCAGGATGCTGATTAAGTGAGCGTTCCAAAACATTTATTCCGGCTGTTATATAAGCTTCGTTATCCAGCGGGAATCGAGTTTCTCTCCAGTCATCAATAACAAACTGTACATATACGTAAAAATACTTTTTCAGCTCATAATTTTTTATCAGTGGCTGCCAAGGCGCATCGTGTCCCGAGCAATTACTACTTCTTCATTCGTAGGTATGACGATTACTTTCACCGGGGAGTGCGGATAGTTAATAAACGCTTCCTGACCGCGAATTTTATTAAGCGCAGGGTCCCAGTAGATCCCCATAAATTCAAGACCTTTCAGTACCTGAGCACGTATCACGTCGCTGTTTTCCCCAATACCTGCCGTGAATACGACAGCATCCAGTCCGTGCATACGGGCAGCATAGGAACCGATATATTTATGAATGCGGGAGGTGAATACTTCCAGTGCAAGACGGGCACGTTCGTTGCCTTCTGACGCCTGTTCTTCGATGTCACGGAGATCACTGGAAAATCCGGAGAGAGCCAGCATACCGCTCCGCTTGTTCAGCACATCCATTACTTCTTCTGCTGTAAGGTCCGCCTTCTCCATAATATATGGGATAAGGGCCGGATCGATATTTCCGGAACGGGTCCCCATCGTCACCCCGGCGAGCGGTGTAAAGCCCATGGAAGTATCAATCGATTTTCCGCCTTCAATTGCCGCGATAGAAGCACCGTTACCGAGGTGGCATGAAATAAGACGAAGATTTTCCACAGGGCGGTTCAACAGCTCCGCCGCCCGTTCAGACACATACTTATGGGATGTTCCGTGGAACCCGTACTTCCGGATACCGTACTTTTCGTAATACTCATACGGAAGACTGTACAAATAGGACTCCTCCGGCATTGTCTGGTGAAATGCCGTATCAAATACTGCTACGGCTGGAACATCCGGCAGTACTTCCTTAAAAGCACGGATTCCGGTCAGATTAGCCGGATTATGAAGCGGAGCAAGCTCCGAAACTTCTTCGATACCGTCAATTACTTCGTCTGTAATTAATACAGAATCGTTAAATTTCTCCCCGCCATGAACTACCCGGTGACCGATTCCTTCTATTTCATTCAGTGACTCGATGATGTGATAGCGGGTCAGTTTGTCCAGAAGAATCTTTACCGCCTGAGCATGGTCCGTGATTTCCAGAGTCTCTTTTTTCTTTGCTCCATTTACTTCAATCGCAAAAACGGCATCGTCCATTCCAATCCGTTCAACAAGGCCCTTTGTTACGATTTTTTCTTCAGGCATTTCCAGCAGCTGAAACTTCAGTGAAGAACTGCCGGCATTAATCGCCATTATTTTAGCCATTTTGTTCACCGCTCCTTTATATTGTGCGCACTGAGATGAATCATCTGTACACAACATCTGTATTATCATTTTTATAAATTAAACTATAACACAGAAAACATAAAATTTCCTTGCATAGCAGCGTTTTCAGAATTATAAGGATGTTGTAATCGTATTCAACGTCAATCTTTGAAACAGATGGAATATTTTAGTTCCTATAAATGTTCATCAAACCACGAGGAAATTCGCTGCATCATATCGGCGAGCGCCGCTTCTCTCGTAAACGAAGGGAGTTCTGCTAGCAGTGCCTGCTTCGGTGGAACGATTCCCTGTTTTTTGCGGCGCAGTATGAGAATACTTTTCCCCGCTTCCCTGGACTTAAACATTGTCTGCGGCAGCTGCAGGACCGAATAAATATCCGCTTTCTGCTTCAGCATTTCCTGCAGTTTGTCTGCCTGTTCCGACTGAAACATTCCGTTTGGTATAAGGAAAATTAAAAAACCGCCTTCCCGTACGTGCTGCAGACTTTTTTCAATGAGCAGATGGTGGACGTACGTATGTCCGGAATCTGCCGCTGTCCTAAAATCTGCCGCTGTTTTATCGTCCGGATAATAGCCCGCCGGAAGATCAGAAACCACAGCATGCAGATTATCAACTGCAGGGGACGCGACACTGTCCTGATGAAACAGATCCACTGAATGTTCCTGCAGATTGGCATTGACGTAAGCGAGTTTAAGCAGCGTTTCGTCCGGTTCCGCCCCGATAAAATGAGCGTTTTTGGAAAGCTGATTCAAAGCAGCTGTCATAAGATTTCCTGCTCCTGCGGCAGGGTCAAAAATTACGAGCGGATCTTCTGTTTCTTTTGTCAGTATTTTATCCAGTAAATATCCGATGAACAGAGCCACCGCATCCGGGGTCAGGGCGTGGTGGGGCTGTGTGGCTTCCTTCATGCCTTTGAGCACTGCGAGCTGCAAAGCACGTCGGATTTCTTCCCGGTGAACCTCAGAAGGAAGCTGTTCCATAATTTCCGCCAGTTTTTTCTTTGAATCACTGCTGAAATTTTCCGGAATTTCCTGCTGAAATAATATTTCCCCCATACTGCCGAGAGCTTCCAGGTACAGGCTGTCTTCTTCTTTTTGGAGAAGTTCCGCTCCCTGATCCAGCACGTGGTGATACTTTTCTGTATTTGTCGACTCTTCCATCTCTATCCCTCATTTCTCTGCTGTCTATTCCAACGATAAAGGATAACACGTTTTTCTTCCATCTGAAAGGCTGGAATACTTTATGACAGCAGACCTGGACAATAAGCTGAACCCGCAGGGACGCTCCTGGGCGATAAAGGCCAAGGCGTGAGCAGGGTCGCGTATATCTATACACGTAAAAATACTTTATCAACAGCCTCAAAGAAGCCGGCAGTAATAACCGCCGGCTTCTTTATATAAGTTTTTCTATTATTAAAGTGCAGCCATTACGCCTGTTTTAATGCTTCTACCGCTTTATCATAGTCCGGGTGCTCTGATACTTCAGGTACGACCTCGGAATACGTAATTTCTCCGGACTCGTTAATAACGAATACAGAGCGGGAAAGAAGTCGCAGCTCATCAATAACGACCCCGAATTTTTCGCCAAAGTCCAGGTTTCGATGATCGGAGAAAACTTTTGCGTCCTCCAGACCGGCAGCAGCACACCAGCGGCGCTGTGCGAACGGAAGGTCTGCACTGATGGTCCACACTTCCGCGCCTTCAACACCTGCTGCTTCCTCATTGAAGCGGCGCGTCTGTTTATCACAAGTGCCCGTATCTATGGAAGGTACTACACTGATCAGCAGCTTTTTACCTTTGGCTTCTTCCAGCGTCACCTCGGAAAGATCCGTAGCGAGTACTTTAAAGGATGGTGCTTTGTCCCCTGCTGCTTGTGTTTCTCCAGATAATGTTACTGGATTCTGTTTAAATGTTACCTGGCTCATCTTATCTGCCTCCTTTAAAAAATCTCTGTTTACCATAACATACTTTGCTGCTTTACTGCACAGCCGGGTCTTCTTCTGTCCGGACGCGTTCTTCCGGTTTAGGCCCTATCAGAACAGTTTCCCTTTTTTCAAGAACGGCTATCGAATTCCCAAGAAAATCGTGTATCCCACGTTTTTCCGGGTGAAACGCAACGACAAGATAAAGAATATTCGTTACAACGAGGAAACGATGAAGAAAGCGTCCTACAAACTCTCTGAAAATGACATCAAGCCACGTCAGCTCTTCTTTTTCCCTCGAGATAACCCGAATGCCGAAAAGCATTTTTCCGAGAGTCTGTCCAAAAAACTTTGTCAGTAAAATAAAATAGCCGAATGTTATCAAAGCGCTCAACAGACCGCTTGCTGTAAAGGTCAGGAGATTCAGATCGCCCCCCCCTGTCAGCATAAAATAAAGTCCGACAAGTGCTGCGCTGAGCGACCCTGTCACAAGAATATCCACGGTGTAGGCCCAGAGTCTCATCCAAAAGCCGGCACGTACATATTCTTTCACCGCTGTCTGCGGCTCGTTCTGTACATTAACTTTTTCTTCTGTAACTGTTTCTTCTGTCATTCTGCTTCACCTCAATCCGTGTAAAGGTACATAAGCTGCGGTCCCTGGTTGAGCTCCAGCCAGGCGGCCAATTCATCCACACGGCGGTGTTCAAGCAGTGTGTCCGCCGTCATGCCGAAAAACTGCCCCATATTGAACCCACGCTCGTATTCGACAACATCCGGATCCCGGTCGAGGTCTTCTTTCATTGCCCCGATCGTATCGTCCAGATTGCCCACGTCGTCAACCAGCCCATTTTCTGCTGCCTGGTTTCCTGTGAAAATCCGGCCGTCCGCCAGATTCTCCACTTCGTCCCGGCTCAGGTCACGGCCGTTTTCAATCACATCAACGAACCGGGAGTAGGCATCATCAACGATCGACTGAAGAATTTCTTCATCGTCGTCTGTCATCTCACGGGTAGCGGACATAATATCCTTAAATTCCCCGCTTTTGATTGTCTGATCACTTATTCCAAGGTTATCAGCCAGCTCGGACACATTGAACGACTGCATGATAACACCGAGTGAGCCGGTAATCGTCTGGCCGTTGGCGTAAATTCTTTCTGCCGGTGCCGAAACGAAGTAACCGCCGCTCGCTGCCTGACTGCCCATTGAAACATATACATCTTTGCCGTATTCTTCCTGTACTTCCTGCACCTTATCGTGAATTTCATCGCTCTCTACGACACCTCCACCAGGCGTATTCACGCGGAAAACAATTCCTTCCACTTCCGGATCGGCGGCAGCGTGATCAAATTGATCGAGCAGCAGCTGATGATCATATCCTCCGCCGAGGACTCCGCCTCCTCCTGCCTGGATAACACCATCAAGGTGAATTACGGCAATTTTACCTGTGTCTGTTCCCTGCTCAGTTACACGTTCGGACATTTCCTCTCCTCCGGCACCAGCCAAAAACTCCTCTGTGTCTGTCTGGAATAGTGCGGTACCGAAGCGGAAGGCTCCTGCCGCAAGAATTATGAGCGCCACGGCCCCGAGAGCAATCCATCGCTTTCCGTTCATAAATTATTTCCTCCTTTAAGTACGTGCTAATATTACTGCGGATACTGTCCTGATTTGATATGATAGAAGAGTGTTCAACCAAAAGAAATCTGAGACAGAAAGGGAGTCACGCCGCTATGTCTGACCGAAAAAATGTTTATTTATTTTACAAAAAAACAGACGAACTGGAAGAAAAAGTGCAAAAAGCCCGTGAGATTGGCCGGAAATATGATTTTAACCTTGTCGAAGATCCAAAAGACGCAAATATTATTGCCAGCTTTGGAGGCGACGGGACTTTTCTGCAGGCTCTGCAGAAAACACGTTTCCGTGAAGATGCTCTTTATATCGGTGTAAACGATGGAGATTTCGGCTTTTATACAGACTTCACAACCAGCGATCTTACGCGTCTGGAACTTGCGATGCAGTCAGATATGGATATGGTCGAGGTGCTCCGCTATCCCACTCTTGAAGTTACGATTGACGGTCTGAAAAGTTTCCACTGCATTAATGAAGTAACTATACGTTCCAACATTATTAAAACGTTTGTCGTCGATGTTTATCTGGATAATCTTCATTTCGAAACATTCCGTGGAGACGGACTGCTTGTATCCACCCCAACAGGCAGCACGGCTTATAATAAATCTCTCGGCGGCGCGGTCGTTGATCCAAAGCTCCCAGCTATGCAGCTGACGGAAATGGCTTCTGTGAACAACAACCAGTACCGTACGCTCGGTTCCCCCCTTGTACTCAGCAAAGGCCGGGAGCTGACGCTGAAAGTCGTACAGGACGGGAACGATCATCCGATCATCGGTATTGACAATGAAGCGATGGGAATACGCCACAGCCGCCATATCAATGTGAAAGTTTCCGACCGGGTTGTTAAAACATTGAAGATGAAAGATAACCTGTTTGCCAACAAACTGAAACGCAGCTTTCTTGAATAGAAGTATCTGCCGACAGGGCGCCGTTATGAACCGGCGTCCTTTCTTATCGGCTGCGGCGGTCAAAAACGATCAAATCATCCACGACGGTCATCAAAACCGAGCTGTCGAGCCATTCATCAGGTTCGCTTTTGAACAAATCTGTATTTAACACTGTGAAGTCGGCCCGGTATCCTCTCTGGATCAGCCCGCTCATGTTTTCTTCCGAGACAGCTTTTGCTCCCCCGGATGTGAACAACTGCAGCGCTTCGTATACTGAGAGCTTTTCATCCGGCATATAGCCTTCGTGGCTTTCTTCCGGTTTTCTTCTCGTTACTGCCGCATGGATACCAAGAAGCGGATTAACCGGTTCTATCGGTGCATCGGATCCACCCGCACATATCAGGCCTTCTTTCAAAAAAGTTTTCCACGCAAAAGAATCTTTCAGGCGCTCAGGCCCAAGACGTTCTTCCACCCATGGAAAGTCGGATACTGTAAAGCGGGGCTGAATATCGAGTACTACCGGAAGTTTCCGAAGACGGTTCCGAAGCCCGCGGTCCGTTACCTGCAGATGAATCAGCCGGTCTCTTTTCCCTTCAGGAACTGGATATTTTTCCAAGGCTCCGACTGCATATTCAAGTGCAGCATCGCCGATCACATGAACAGCTACAGGCATACCGGATTTTCTTGCTTCTGCGGTGAGTCTTTCCAGTTCCTCCCGGGAATGAATAGCCACTCCTCTCGTTGAAGGATCGTCACTGTACGGCTCCTGCAGAAAAGCCGTCCTCCCACCCAGTGCTCCGTCTGCAAAAATCTTCACGGATCCTAATGTGACGTAAGGATGTTCTTCAGCATTACTGAAAACTTCCTCCGCCGCCTCATGGTGTACAAGCAGATTTGCCCGGAACTTGTTCTGCGGATTAATTACTTCGTAAAAAACATTAAGCGTTTCTGACGGAGCGTTGTAATAAAAAAGATCTTCTGTATGCCCCCCTGTGAAGCCATTTTGATGAAGGTCCATAAGGGCAACTTCCAGCGCCCGTTTCACATAGGAACGGTCTACAGGAGGAAGCACAGGTTTCAGCAGTTCCTGTGCCTGGTCGTGGAGATAGCCAGTCGGGCGTCCGTCTTTATCCTTAACGATGATGCCTCCTTCCGGTTCCACCGTTTTCTCTGTAATCCCTGCAAGCTTTAAACCGGTGGAATTAGTCACCATCGCATGCCGGCAGACACGGGTAAGCATAACAGGATGGTCCACAGTAATATCATCCAGAATGCTGCGGTCGGGGACAGTGCAGTGTTCATACAGGTTTTCGTTGAATCCTTCTGCAAGCACCCACCCGCCTTTCGGTGTATTTTCGGCTTTTTCTGAAAGTATCCTTTTCAGCTCCCCGATACTTTTTACTGTCGATACATCCAGCTTCAACAGTTTTTCACCATGGCCGATAATATGTAAATGACTATCTGTAAAGCCGGGATACATCGTACCTCCCTGAAGATTTATTTCTTCTGTAATCTTCTCCTTCCAGCGGAAGCGCAGATCCTCCTCTGTTCCTGTGTCCTCAATAATTCCATTCTCGGTAAACACAGCGGATACTAATGTACTGCTGTCGGTCAGGGGGCGCACAGTGCCTCCAAACCAAAGTGTTCCCATCTCATCCTCTCCTTTCGATCCATGTTTTTATTATGCTTGGAGAAAAGAGCGGACGCAAGTAAAAGGAGGAGAAGCACGCCCCGATCCGCCTCCTCTGCTTATTTCTTCAAAAAGAACCACCAAAAGTATTGACTACGGGTAAGAAAGCGTCCTGCGGAGGCGAAAGCAGGGAAATGTATACGCATGTATAAAAAATACTTTATAAACAGCCTGACAAAAGCTGTCCTCCTCGAGGGCAGCTTTTGAATACAGATCGGTAAGTTAAAGCAGTTCATTTATTTCTTCTGTTTTCCGGCTGACACCTGTCAGCTCGATCGTTTCAATTCCTTCTACTGCTCTCTGCACATAGTAATCCACGTCCAGAAAACTTTCGTAATACTGAATTTTCTCGAGTTTCGGACGGGTTTTGGCATCAGGGGGCAGGAATATCGTGCAGCAGTCTTCGTAAGGAAGAATCGAAGTTTCGTACGTCCCTATTTTCTGGGCAATATCGATTACTTCCAGCTTGTCCATTGTAACGAGCGGACGGAGAACCGGCATGGAAGTGACTTCGTTGATTGTAAACATACTTTCCATCGTCTGGCTCGCCACCTGTCCAAGACTTTCCCCGTTGACGAGCGCCATAATGCCGCGCCTGCGCGCTTTTTCTTCCGCAATACGCAGCATAAACCTTCTCATTACCGTGATCTCACAGTTATCCGGGATCTGTTTATGGATAGCAAGCTGCGCTTCGGTAAATGGTACGACGTGAAGCTTAATGTTCCCACCGTACCGTGATAGAATATTCCCTAGTTCTTCCACTTTTTGTTTAGCACGCTCGTTCGTGTAGGGCGGGCTGTGGAAATGAATTGCTTCTATCGTAACCCCGCGCTTCATCGCAAGCCACCCGGCTGCAGGGCTGTCGATGCCTCCGGAAAGAAGAAGCAGTGCCCTGCCTCCGCTTCCGACAGGAAACCCTCCTGCCCCCCGGATTACTTCTCCTGAAACGTACGCGGCCTCGTCCCGTATTTCTATGCTGATTTCAACATCCGGCTTTTTGACATCCACCCGGAGATTTTCCATACGGCGCAGGACATACCCTCCGACTTTCTGATTCATTTCCTGGGAACCGGTCGGGAAATCCTTATTAATTCTGCGAACGGATACTTTAAAGCTTCCACCATCCGGAAGGCTGTCCTCGGTTACGCGGTGGGCAGCCTCCATCACCGCTTCTTCTTCAAGTTTTTCCCGTATTACCGGACTGAAAGAAGAAATGCCGAAAATCTCCCTTAGTCTTTCGGTTACATCCTGAAGCGGCGCCCCCTTTAGTTCCACGTACATTCTTCCATACGTCCGGAATACTTTTGTTTCCGGAAAATCCCGGAGCGCCTCCCGAATGTTATTCTGCAGCTGGCGTTCGAATTTTTTTCGGTTTTTTCCTTTAACCGAAAGCTCTGCGTAACGAATCAGTAACAGGTCATAGTTCATATTGCTTCCCCTTTCTTGCTGTCGTTTCGTAAATTTCCTGCCACGCCATTAAAAAAGCGTCGATATCTTCCCGGGTTGTTTCTTCAGATAAAGAAATTCTCAGTGCTGTTTCCGATCTTTCTCTCGGAAGCGGCATAGCATAAAGCACCCGGCTTCCGGAACTCTGCTTTGATGAGCACGCTGCAGTTGTTGATATATAAATCTCTTTTTGAGCGAGCGCCTGAACTGCCGTTTCCGGCTTGATTCCTGCTACTGAAAAATTAAGGATGTGAGGTGCCCTGTTTTTCGGGGAATTAATTTCGATCCCTTTCATTTCACTCAGCTTTTCTTCGAGCATCAGGTTAAGGGATCTCATCCGGGCTGCTGCTTTCCCACTGCCGTCCAACAGCAGGCGCATCGCTTTCGCAAGTGCTGCAGCTCCCGCTGTATTTTCCGTACCCGCCCGGAGTTTACTTTCCTGTGTTCCTCCGTGAAAGAGCGGCTCGAGCTTTCCGCTGCGGACAGCAAGGACACCTGTACCCTTGACACAGTGGAATTTATGTCCGGATAGTGTCAAAAGGTCGATGCCGCTTTCTGTCATCGAAAGCGGCACTTTTCCAATCCCCTGGACATAATCGACATGAAAAAGAACTTTAGGATACTTTTTCAAAAGTTCACCAATCTTTTCCACCGGTTGGATACTTCCAGTTTCATTGTTTACATGCATGCACGAAACAAGAATCGTGCCGGCCCGAAGTGCTTCTTCCACCTGGTCCGGTGTGATTTCCCCGTTCCTGTCCGGGTTCAGTCTCGTAATTTCCCACCCTCTCCGTTCGAGGCTTGCCGCTGCTTCAAGAACAGAAGGGTGTTCCACTGCAGTTGTAATAATGTGCCTGCCCTGATACATTCGTCCTTCCGCTGCCCCTTTGACTGCCAGATTGTTCGCTTCCGTAGCCCCGGAGGTGAAGATGATGTCTTTTTTATTCACCCCGAGAAGAGAGGCCGTCTGGGCCCTTGACTGATCAAGCAGCTTTTCGGCCTCACCACCGAGCGGGTGTAGAGACGATGGATTGCCAAAATAACGTTCCGATACTTTTATATACGTGTCCAGCACACTTTTCCAAGGTCTGGTCGTCGCACTGTTATCAAGATAAATCATAGAAGCGCTGCCCCTTTTCTTAGCTCTATTCAACGAATGATCGTATCACATTCTCCTCTTTTTGAACAGCAGAAAGAGCCCAGCTCTCAACATGGAGCTTTAACAGAGCCGATTAATAAAGAAAGGTTCAGGACTGCTTTGTCCTGAACCTTCCATATTTGTCCGTAATATATTCCGCGTTTATTTGAGCTCGTCTTTTTTTATACGTTCCAAAACGTTTTTCTCGACTTTTTCCACACCGGCTACAGCCAGCTCCAGGGACTCTTCGTAATATCCCTGACGGAACCGGTCTTCCGCCTGAAGAAGAAGAATGTTTACTTTATCATTCTGCGTACGGTACCTGTTTCCGTACTGAACCACCCGCTCTGCCATTCTCGCATCTTCGAGCATTTTATTAACTGCTTCTTCGGCATTCTCAGTCTGGGCATCTGCTTCTGCTACTGCTTTACGGACATCTTCCATACCGATAGGGAGCGAATCAAGGAGCTTCGCTGCATAATACAGCTTTCTTTCTGCTTCCTTTACCTGCTCCAAAGTAATATCCGGAATTTTAGGAAGGGAAGACCGGCTCAGTGCGCGGCGGACTTTCGTAACTCTTTCAGCATCTTCGTCAATAATATCTTCGGCATCAAGTTCATCCTGGCGAAGTTTGTTGAAGTTGGCGTACATCTGTTCTATATCTGCTTCAAGCTGGGTAATTTCCTCTTTCCACACTTCCAGCTGATTATGTACGTCAGTATAGGTCATTCTTTTCAGTGCTGCGGCATCTTCAAGAGCCGCAAAATCCGCTTTTAAGGATTTCATACGTGCAAAAAAATCGTTCACTTCCAGCTCTAAGGACGAATGAAGCTGATATCGGAGCTTCACCACTTCCTGCTCCTGCACAAGGCGCTGAAGCTGTTCCGGAACCTGGTACATACGGCTTTTTTGAGTGGAAAACTCCTGTTCCACTTCGTTGCGGACGATCGCCTCCTGTTCCAGCTTTTCCATCATTTCCTGCAGAGTTTCCTCCACGCTCGTGATAATTTCCTGCGCTTTTTCCATCTGCAGGTCAAAAAGAGAGGTTTCTGCTTCTTTCACTCGTTCTTTAAGATTTTCAATCAAGTCCTCACTGGAATATAAATGTACAGGGAAGCCGCTCATAGCCATTTCGTCCAGACCATTGTCCAGTTCCTCCACCTGGGATGGAAGGTCGCGCTGTACATACATCAGACGCTCAGGCACCGCTTCTGTCATGTAGTTCATGCTCGTAAGCATTTCTCTGATGACAGCAAGTGTTTCCTGGGCATTGAAGTAGTTGCCTTCTTCGGTTTCCTGAAGAAATACTTCAAATTTCCGGTCGACTTTTTCCATTTCGTTCTCGATAGTGTCTGCCGCCTGGTCCAGTTCCTCCCGGTCCACCTGAAGCCTCCTGCGGATTTCTTCGTATACCGCTGTGAGTTCCCGGCTTTCCACCCGGTTGGTTCCTTCAATGTCGACCAGCTCATTCACTTCTTCAATCAGAGCGTCGATATGATTTTCAATTTCATCGAGCGCTTTCTTCGTTTCTTTAATTTCACTCTGCGCTTTCGGAAAACGATACTTATTGGCAAGCTCCTCTACTTCAAACAGCTTCTCTTCAATATACGGCAGCTGAATTCGGACAAGCTGATCCCATTCCCCGCGCCACTGCTCAAAACGTTCCTGGGTTTCCCCGGAGAGCTTAAGTGCTTTCACCCGGTCAAGCTCCTCCCCGACTGGTCTGTTCAAAAGCTCAGCTTTACGGTTTCCCAGTTTATCCACATCACGGTAAATCTGTCTCCGTGACCAGGCGCCGTAAGCAACGATTAAAATAAGCAGAATGATTATTGTGTATATAACAAAATTCATGCGGACCTCCTCTAACCTGCAGCCGCCCCCCGGCAGCCTGCAGATATTGACGTAATATATGTAGTATGTTCATAATGACACAAAGCAGACAATCTATTCTCTATCTTATCATGACAACGGCTGATTGGAATAATTTATTATGTGATTTCTCAAAATTCCTTTTTCTTTTTTTACCACAGCTGCCTTGAAAATAAAACTTAGATAAGAGGAACGTCCTCCACGGGGAGGCTTTCCAGGCGGGCCGGCCTCAGCTGATTCCATCCTCCCGTAGGATGGAATCAGCTCGTCCTGGCTCGCTCCGGAGTCCACCATGTCTCCTGTACTCCGGTAAATTACGAAGTCATTTCCTCCTTCGTATGAAAAAGCAGGTCGTTTAAAATCCACCGATATAGAAAGCTGTTTTCAATCACCACAGGATAATTATTTTGCATGAGCGTCTCTGTTGTAGCTCTGTGCTGATATGAGAGCGCCTGCAGCTCTTTCTACCTGACGCGGAGAAAGCTTTCGGCTGTCCGGAACGTCAGGACTGGAGCGAAGTTCCCTCTGGCCCACACCAAGCTTTCACCCTAGGGAGAACCTTATCCGAAAATAATTTTACATCGTCACTAATCCTGTCCTGCTTAAGTACCTTCTTAAAAGAAAGGATGTTATTTATGATCCACGATGGCCACGTCCATACCCCTTACTGCCCCCACGGAAGCACGGACAACCTTCAGAGCTACGTTGAAGAAGCTGTCCGGAACGGTTTTCAAAGGCTCACTTTCACTGAACACGCCCCTCTTCCAGCAGGGTTTCAGGACCCTGTGCCGGACCGGGACAGTGCCATGAGAAAAAAGGACCTTCCTTATTATATCGGTGAGGTACAAAAATTAAAACAGTTCTACAGAAAGGACATTGAAATTTTCACCGGTCTGGAAATCGATTTTATAGAAGGATATGAATCTCAGACAGCAGATTTCCTTCAGGAGATCGGTCCGGAGCTTGACGATGCCGTACTGTCTGTACATTTCCTTCATAATGGCAGCGGCTACACATGTCTTGATTTTGATGAACATTCTTTTCGGCACCTTAAAGAATGTTACGGTTCTCTGGAACGTCTTTATTCCGATTACTACCGGACGGTAAGTAAGTCGATTACGTCGGACCTCGGCCCCTATAAACCAAAACGTATCGGGCATATTACCCTCGTCCGGAAATTCCAGAAACTTTTCCCGCGGACTTTTGACGACACGGAAATGATCCGGAGGGTACTTGATACAGCTGCAGCAGGCGGATATTCCCTCGACATCAATACTGCCGGTCTTAGAAAGCGCCACTGTGGAGAGATCTATCCTCCGCTTCCTTTCATTAAAGAGGCCGCTGCCAGAGGTATCCCTCTCACCTTCGGATCAGATGCCCATCAGAGCCGTGACGTCGGTGCCCATTATGATCAGGTTGCTCCATACGTAGAGAAGCATTACTTTCCTGAATAGATACCTCTATGCTATACTTTCGCAAATAACTGTCAAAGGGTGATGACGATGTTTGAAACTACAGACTATAAAGGTTCTCTACTGGAAAGATATCGCCTTCTCGCAAAGCAGCTCGATGCACTGCTGGATGGTGAACCTGACACAACCGCAAACTTAAGCAACGCTTCTGCACTTCTTCATCAGTTTTTGGAAAACGTCAACTGGACAGGCTTCTACTTATGGAAAGAAGAGGAGCTGGTGCTCGGTCCGTTTCAGGGACTTCCTGCCTGCGTGCGCATTTCCTACGGCAGAGGGGTTTGCGGTACAGCAGCCAAAGAAGAAAAAACGATGCGGGTTGCTGATGTCCACACTTTCCCGGGACATATTGCCTGTGATGCTGCTTCCAACTCTGAAATCGTCGTACCTCTCTTTAAAGATGGATCCCTTTTTGGAGTTCTGGACATCGACAGTCCGGACAAAGACCGTTTCACCTCAGAAGACGAAGAAGGAATCAGGCATTTTGCCCGTACGCTGGAAAAACATCTGTAGCAGCGGAGCGGAAGAAAAACTTAGTTTCCCAGACTGGTGTTCTTCAGCAGAGTCTGCTCTGTAAATGCAGTGCTTCGTAGCTTCCCCCACTCTATTTGCCGGGGGAAGCTTCTTTCTTTTCCCACCCCTTCCTTGACATCTCCGTCTGGAATAGGTACACTGTAGTCTGTGCAAATAAGACAGCCAGCGTAAACGGCTTGCAGTTCATTTCATTCCCGCAAAGATCGAGGGGTATTGTGTAACCTCTAGCTGTCGAGGCGAAGATGCCTAAAATGAAATGTCTGAAAGACCAGGATTACGATCTGTTTATTTCACTAATTTTATATATTTTTTAGGAGGAATAATTATGTCCCGATACACAGGACCAAGCTGGAAGATTTCCCGCCGACTCGGAATTTCTCTAAGCGGTACAGGAAAAGAACTTCAAAAGCGCCCTTACGGACCTGGTCAGCACGGTCCAAACTCCCGACGAAAGATGACGGAATACGGTCTTCAGCTTCAGGAGAAGCAGAAGCTGCGTTTCCTTTACGGCATGACAGAGCGTCAGTTTAACCGTCTCTTTGAAATTGCCGGAAAGCGTGACGGAATTCATGGTGAGAACTTCATGATTCTTCTTGAATCCCGCCTTGACAATCTCGTTTACCGTTTAGGTCTTGCACGTACCCGACGTCAGGCACGTCAGCTCGTTAACCACGGCCACGTTCTTGTGGACGGCGGACGAGTGGACATCCCGTCCTACCGCGTTGTCCCCGGCCAGAAGATTTCTCTTCGTGAGAAGTCCCAGAGCCTGGATGTTGTAAAAGAAGCTGTAGAAGTGAACGACTTCGTTCCTTCCTACCTTGAATTTGATGCAGAAAAGTTCGAAGGAACTTTCACACGCCTTCCTGAGCGTTCTGAACTTCCTGCAGAAATCAATGAACAGCTTATCGTTGAGTGGTATTCCCGTTAATACCTCTTTTCCAGAGCACTGGACAGAACTTATTCTGTCCAGTGCTTTTTTATGTATAGATATCCGGTTCCCTGCTTCCGCCTTCCGGGCGGGCCGGAGTCCCTCACTGTCTTCTGCAGCTTTCGGTAAAAAGACTGCGTCCTTTGAAGGAAGAAGCAGGGTATGTAAAAACCAACGATATAGAAGGTCGTTTTCCCACACCATGGTGCAGCTATTTTGAATGAGTGTCTCTGTTAAAGCTCCACGTTGATAAAAGGGGCCTGCGGCTCTGCACCTGCCGGATTGGAGCGAAGTTTTCTTCGATAAAGAGATGACTTTCCTCCGTAACGTCTGATGGAGAGGCCGGGGGGATCAGCACATTCAGCCCACGGCGCAGGCCAAACAGCTGAAGACCAGCCCCTGCGGTAAGCTTCCGCCAGAAGGAGGGGCTTATCCAATGACTGGGATAACTATTCTGGAGAGATAACTTAATCTACAAGCTGAAAAAACGGCCCCGGCTATAATGTCCGGGGCCGTTTTTTAATAAAGTCTTTTTGAAAAACAGAGGAAAACTTTATTAAAAGTTGTACTTATACAATGTTTCGACGGCTTTTTCGCAGGCTTCTTCTTTTTTCTCCCCCCTGCGGAAGACCCCGCGGCTTGTTTCTTCAGCAAGCTCAACCGCGTAAGCGTGGAATCCATCATCTTCTTCCCAGATTTCCACTGCAAAGTAGCGGTTTCCTTTAACGTAAATTTCTCTTTGTGCAGGATAATGTTCCATGCATGCCACCTCCTTCTAAAAAGTCCACTCAATTATTTTCTTACGTTATTAATCCATGCTTTATCCTCATTCATCATTTTAATAGCTGCATATATGAGGATAAACTGTATAACAATAATCGGGAGCCCCATAAGACCTGAAACAACTTCCAGCGGCTCAAGTCCGCCGATATTCATAAGAACGAGGGCCATTGACGTAATAATAACGGCTGCCAGAATACGGAGTCTTCTGGATGGCTCATATTTACTCATATCTTTTGTACTCGTGTACGCTGCAATTGTATAAGTCGTCGAATCAAGTGTCGTCGTTAAAAAGATCATAGCTACGATAACAAAAACAGCGAGCGCCATCTCCGGAAATGGCAGTGTAGAAAGTATTTCGGGGATGGCCGGCATCGGCCCCTGATTTTCTACGATCTCAACAGCATCGACTTCCCCTGTAATATACCGGTGGACACCGAGTCCTCCAAGCACCCCGGTAGCAGCCCAGGATAAAAGTGTTGGAGCGAGAAGATATGTCAGAATCATTTCTTTTATCGTTCTTCCCTGGGAAATCTTTGCAGCAAATACACTGTGCAGCATTGCCCATGTAGCACTGTAGGCAAACCAGAAAACCGTATTTCGCTGGATATGATCTGCTTCTCCGGCTGCAAGAGCTCCCGTGTAAAGAGAAATATCGATATAATTATTTAAAAGAAAAGCGACACTGTCCGTAAAATAATTTAATATAAAGACGCCCGGCCCTGCAATCATAATAAATAGAGCGAAAAGGCCTGCAAGGTACATATTAAACTTACTGAGCCGCTTGATTCCTTTATCAATACCCACATATGCACTGACGGAAAACATCGCAACCCAGACAAGTGTAATAATAATCGTTAAGGTAAACGTTACCTCCATACCGAACAAAGCAGAAAGGTTATGAGTAACAATCGGCGTCCCAAGTCCAAGAGTAACAGCCGCTCCGGAAAGAATACTCACGAGAAAGAGAATGTCCAGCATTTTCCCTCCCAGACCGTCGGTAAACCGGTCACCGAAAATAACTCGGGAGGCTTCTGATATCCGCATCAGTGGACGCTTCTTCACATGCAGGATATACGCCATAGCCGGAGCAATCATAACAAATATAGCAAACACTTGAAAACTCCACATAAACATACTGTAGGAATTCCCCCACATCAACGCTTCCGAAGAACCCGACTCCACTCCGAAAGGCGGGTTCGCCGTCACGGACGCCCATTCCACCATACCGGTACGCATAATGGTGGAACCTACCCCCATCGCAATTAAAATCGAGGCATATTCAAACAGTGTGAACCGGGGTTTTTCTGCCGGATCTCCAAGAACAACCTGGCCGTATTTTGAAAACGACAAATACAGTCCCGCTATAACTAGAATAATTGCATACCAGAGATACCCCCAGCTGAATACGTCCAGGACAGTATCAAAAGTGAAATTCAGGACAGCCAGTGCCTGATTTTCCATAGCAGCGAGCGGAACACTGCCTGCGATCATAATGAGGACGGCAGGAACTAATATGCGGTAATCAATTAATCTTCCTCCCGGCCTGTCTCCCTTCTTGTTGCCCAAATCATCACTGCTCATTCATAATTCCCCCTAAAAATTGGTTCGTTCCCAAGACTTGAAGCCTTGTTTATAAGGGAAATGTTCCAGTTACACCTCATGGCCTATCCTCTATAGTGATATACCCTTTCTTATGTATTCCTTCATCCAAGGAACAGCACGGAACGTTTCCCTGTCACTATGGGTGTACCCTTTTTTTATGAGTTAACACCTTTTATTCCTGATTTTCAGGGGCAAATTTATAAATTCATAGGTAAACTGTTATCGTTTCTCTATAATCGGTTTAATATTCGGCTTGAAATGATGAATAACGGCAGCCCTTTCGGGAAGCAAAAGACATGTGAAGCTCTCAGAAACACTCAATCAGCAAGCACAAAACAAAGCCGCCTTGACGGCGGCTTGTTTTCCAGGCTGTTGATAAAGTGTTTTTCATGTATAGATAGACGGTTTCCTGCTTCCGCCTTCCGGAACGCTTTCCGGGCGGGCCGGGCTCAGCTGATTTCTTCCTAAATGGATCTTCGCCTCGTTTTTGATCGCCTCGGAGTCCTCCCTGTGGCTGCAACAGGGTAATAGGAAGAAGTTTTCTACATAGTAAATCTTCTTATTTAAACCGTTTGCTTTGATAACGAGTTGGCTTTCCCTCCGTAACGGCGGAGACGCCGGTGGGATGAAGCGCAGGCCAAACAGCTGAAGATCAGCCCCACGGCAGGCTTCCGCCGGTAAGAGAAGAAAAAAGAGCCGCAGGTGACTTTCAAAAACAACACGGAGCTTTAACAGAGCCTTAATGAATTCCTGCGTTATTCATTTTTCCATTTAATAAGGAAGAACTTCTTTTTTCCCCGGCGGATAATAGTAAACGCACCTTCCAGCTTATCTTCCTCCCCGACTACTTTGTCGAGTTCCCGGCATCTTTCTCCATTAATATAAACCGCTCCGTTTTTTACATCCTCTCTTGCCTGACGTTTGGACGTGACAATTTCTGCCTCCACAAGCAGATCAACAAGGCTGATTTCCTGCGATGAAGCTTCATGCGAAGGAACATCTTTAAATCCTTGAAGTACTTCTTCAGCAGTCAGAGATTTGATATCCCCCCGCCCAAAAAGAGCATGGGTAATGTTTTCAGCCTGCT
>REBZ01000004.1 GCA_007692495.1 Alkalicoccus sp. | reverse complement strand
CGGAAAACCTTCTCCACGTCACCCAGTCGATCGAGAAAAAGCTCGGCCGGGAACGGAAGGAGAAGTGGGGGCCGAGAACAATAGACATTGATATTCTTCTTTACGCAGAGGAGCAAATAAATCAGGAATCGCTTATTGTTCCCCACCCGCGCCTGCAGGAACGGACATTTGTTCTTGTGCCGCTCGAAGAAATTGCTCCGGAGCTTGAGATCGCCGGCCGGCCGCTCAAAGAAATCACCGCAGAGCTGGAGGACGTGAAGGACGTCCGCAGAATCGACTGACAGGTTGACACAGCAGGGATAGTTGCCTATAATACGTGGAGACAATAAAACTGCCGGCATGCCGGCAGTTTTTTCTTCATGCTTAAGCGATAATTTTTATTATATAAGTTTTTAAATTAATTTATCAGGAGATGATGAACGTGAGCCAGGAAATCGAAACTTCCGATCAGACACAGGTCCGGCGCGAAAAATTACAGAACATGCTTGATCTCGGTATTGATCCGTTCGGCAGCAAATTTGAACGTACGCATGATGCTGAGGGGATTACTTCCCAGTACGACAGTCTTTCGAAAGAAGAACTTGCAGAGGAAGAAGTGCCGGTGACGATTGCCGGGCGTATGATGACGAAGCGCGGAAAAGGTAAAGCCGGGTTTGCACATATTCAGGATCTGTCCGGCCAGATTCAGATTTATGTGCGGAAAGATGAAGTCGGGGAAGAACAGTACGACCTTTTCACTAAAGCGGATATCGGTGATATTCTCGGGATCAAAGGTGTGATTTTTAAAACAAAAGTAGGGGAGCTTTCTATTAAAGCTCAGGAGCTGGAATTTCTATCTAAATCCCTGCGCCCGCTTCCTGATAAATATCACGGACTGAAAGACGTGGAGCAGCGCTACCGCCAGCGTTATCTGGATCTTATTGTGAATCCCGAAGTCCGGGAAACGTTTGTCACAAGAAGCCGGATTCTCCAGTCTATGCGCCGCTACCTCGACGACCGCGGCTATCTGGAAGTCGAAACACCAATGATGCATGCTATTCCGGGTGGGGCAACAGCCAAGCCTTTTGTTACGCATCACAACGCGCTCGATATGACATTGTATATGCGGATTGCGATCGAACTGCACTTAAAGCGTCTGATCGTCGGCGGATTGGAAAAAGTATACGAAATCGGACGGGTTTTCCGTAATGAAGGTATTTCTACAAGGCATAACCCGGAATTTACGATGATCGAACTGTATGAAGCATATGCTGACTATAAAGACGTTATGAGCCTGACAGAAAACTTAATAGCACATATTGCCCGTGAAGTGCTCGGAACAACGAAAGTAACTTACGATGGTACAGACATTGATCTGGAACCGGAGTGGAAGCGGGTACACATGGTCGACATCGTTAAAGAATATACCGGTGTGGACTTCTGGCAGGAAATGACTGATGAAGAAGCCCGGGCACTTGCCAAAGAGCATAACGTACCGGTGAAAGAAACGATGAAGTTCGGACATGTCGTTAACGAGTTCTTCGAAGAATTTGTAGAAGAAAAGCTCGTTCAGCCGACATTTGTGTACGGTCATCCACTGGACATTTCTCCACTCGCAAAGAAAAATCCAGAAGACGGACGCTTTACAGACCGTTTCGAGCTGTTTATCGTCGGACGGGAACATGCGAATGCCTTTACTGAGCTGAATGACCCGGTCGATCAGCGGGAGCGTTTCGAAGCACAGCTTCTGGAACGTGAACAGGGAGATGAAGAAGCCCATATGATGGATGAAGATTTCCTCGAGTCGCTGGAATACGGCCTGCCTCCAACCGGCGGACTCGGAATTGGAATCGACCGGCTTGTAATGCTGCTGACGGATTCCCACTCTATCCGTGACGTGCTTCTTTTCCCACAGATGCGTGACAGAGCCCACGGTCAGGAAGCAACAGAAGAATAGGAAGTGTAAAGAAGCTGTCCTGAATGCAGGGCAGCTTCTTTTTTTATGGAGAGCAGGTGTCAGAGGGAGGCTTTTGAGAGATCAGCTTTCATTTATTTCAACAGCTGTGCAAAAGTTCATCTTTGTTTGGGAGAGGTAACTTCACTTCAACTCGACAGGCTTCCGAAGCGTTTTTTATGAATATCAGGAAAAGAAGAGCCGGCTTTTTATTAACAAACTTTTTACTCAGTAAAACCTGAGGCAGGGACATTTTTAAGGCACCTGCGAAAAAAGCATGAAGATTAAGAAGCGCCGAGAGGTTTCTCCGCTGCAGTATTTTTGAATAACAATACTATATAGAGATATTTTTATTAGATGACGGAAGTTTTCAACGAAAATGCAGTGGGAAAACATTTCGTATTAGTTGATCGGTGTATCTACATATAGATTATCCGGCAAGATTTTTAACAACATACAGAGGCGGGAATACAAAGGTTAAAAAATATAAAAATTAATTCTAAAAATACTTGCGTGTATAGGATTTAGCGTGCTATATTATTATCTGTCGCCGCAAGAGATACAGTGGCCGGCTGAAAAAAGCATTTAAAACTTTTTATAAAAAAGTTATTGACTGTAAAAACAGTAAATGCTATATTAATTAAGTCGCCAAAAACGGCGGCGCCATGATTTGCCCTTTGAAAACTAAACAAAAGACGATTGTGAAGGAAAAAGAGAATAAATCATTCTCTGTCAATTTTTTTAAAGAATCTTTAGCCAGATTCAGTTTTGAAAG
>REBZ01000057.1 GCA_007692495.1 Alkalicoccus sp. | reverse complement strand
TACGATGTGTATTATAGGAGCAGTTATGAAGGAGCATCCTGAATATCCTTTCATTATAGCAGCTAATCGGGATGAATTCATCGCGAGGCCTGCCGAAAAGGCCCATTGGTGGGATGAGGGATTTGTGGCCGGAAAAGACATAAAGCAGGGCGGCACTTGGATCGGTATATCCAGAGAAGGAAAAATCGGCGCGGTTACTAATATAAGAAACCCGAAAGAACAAAACTCCTTTCCCTATTCGCGGGGAGTTTTAGTGCCTGTCTGGCTGACCGGTGGAGATCTGGAAGCGTATATGAATAAGAAGCAGTCTTTTGCAGGCTTTAATCTTCTGTATGGTACGGTCGATAAACTTCATTACGAAACAAATGGAAACGGGGAATCTGAAACGATTGAAAAAGGGATATTCGCTTTATCCAACGCGGTTCTGGGAGAAGAATGGCCTAAAACAGCTTTCCTGAAAAAAGAACTGGCATCCGTACCTTACATGAATGAAGAAGAGTTGACAGAGCATCTTTTCGAGACACTCTCCAGGAAAGAACCGTTTCCGGATCCGGAGCTGCCGGATACCGGGGTAGGACTTGAACTCGAAAAATCGCTTTCTCCGCCGTTTATTAGCATGACCGAATATGGTACGAGGTGCAGCACCGTGATCCTTGTAGATAAAAACGATCAGGTGACATTTATTGAACGTTCCTACCGACCGGAAAGAGCGGAAGTAAAATTTCGTTTCCACCTTGAAAAAAATTCATGAATTGTTCTCATTTGAAGCCAAAAGAGAAGACATTTCAACGTTGGTTGCCGGTGCTTAAATGTGATATGATGTATAAAGCAGTATGAATAATGTAATTTGAAGATCCTGAAGGGATCCAAGGAGGGTTATTATGTTAGGCAGCGGTATTGGTATCCCGGGGCTGATCCTGATCCTCGTTATTGCGCTCGTTATTTTCGGTCCAAAAAAACTTCCGGAAATCGGCCGTGCAATGGGACAGACGCTCAGAGAGTTCCGTAATTCCACAAAAGATTTAACATCGGACGATGAATCAGATAATAAAAAGCAGCAGTAAGTCTCCTGGAAGCTTGCTCGAGTGAAAGCTTGAGCAGGCTTCTCTTTTGCAAAAACGGGAAATTTTTATTTAGGGTGAAAAGGCATGAATCAGGAAAATATGGAAATCGTCGATCATCTCGACGAACTTCGAAAAAGAATTATAATTATTCTTGCAACATTTATAGCAGCCTTTATTACAGCGTTTATTTTTGTACAGGACATATACGACTGGCTCACTAAAGATTTGGAGATGCCTTTGGCTGTACTCGGTCCGTTGGATATTATCCTTATTTACTTTTCAATAGCGGCTGTCGTCTCACTGGCACTTGCTGTACCGGTGATAGTTCTGCAAATCTGGCTTTTCGTAAAACCGGGACTGACACCGGAAGAACAGAAGGCGTCCTTGATGTATATTCCAGCCTCTTTCGTACTCTTTGCCGGAGGACTGGCGTTCGGATACTTTATCGTTATTCCAATCGTACTTGATTTTCTACTTAATCTTGGCGCAGGAACATTTGAAACAATGTTTACTGCCGACCGCTATTTTCAGTTTGTTCTCAGAATGACCGTGCCATTCAGTATTTTATTTGAGATGCCGCTGGTTGTTATGTTTTTAACGAGCATCGGGGTGATTACGCCTCACGGAATGCATAAAAACCGAAAATACGCCTACTTTGCTATAGTGATCGTAAGTGTACTCGTATCACCACCCGACTTTTTATCAGACGTCCTGGTTATTGTTCCGCTGATTTTTCTGTATGAAGCGAGTATAAGTTTATCCAGAATAGTATATAAAAAAAGGATGAAGCGGCTCCGTGAATCTTCGGATTAGAAGAATGATCTTCCATATGCACGGTATAATAGTAAAAAAGTGCTGTCCCGGAAAGACTCCCCGGAACAGCACTTTTTTATGACTGTTTCAATATGCTGCCGTTTACAGCTTTACGTGTTCTTTGGACGAATTGCGCTGCAGGGTTTCAAGTGCTTTAACAATTTCTTTCATCGAAGCTGGGTCACTGCAGTCGTAATGGTCAATATCAAGATGAAGTACGGGACATTCCTGAAAGTTATTAATCCACGTCTGATAGCGTTCGTATAAATCCTCCCAGAAAGTAAACGGGGTATCAATTTCCATCCGGCGTCCTCTGGAATTAATGCGTGACATAATGCTTTCGAGCGATCCATTTATATAGATAAGGACGTCCGGTTTAGGGAAATAAGGATTCATAACCATCGCTTCAAATAAAGAATGATACGTATTGAAATCCCGCTCGGACATATTGCCCTGATCGTATTGCAGCTGTGCAAAAATACCGACGTCCTCGTATATACTCCGGTCCTGCACGTACCCGAGACCTTCTTCATGCATGCGCTTCTGCTGCTTGAAACGTTCAGCTAAAAAATACATCTGCAGGTGGAAAGACCAGGTTTTGAAATCCTCATAATAATCTTCAAGGTAAGGGTTGCCGTCTACTTTTTCATAGGCAGCGCGGAATCCCAGCGTATCTGCCAGTGTATTTGTAAGCGTGGATTTGCCGACACCTACTGTGCCTGCGAGGGTAATCAGGGAATTCGGTGACAGCCCGTGATTGATAATACTCATTTCTTCCACTCCAATTCTAGTTGTCCCATCCGATTTTTAGAGCACTGTAATGTTTACAGGGCGGCGGTGGAATATGTTTATAAAAGGGATCTTTTTTTTGTTATTGCTTCATCCAGCTGATCTACTATACGACTGAAGTCATGAGGATTTGCTACGAAATCCAAACGATCGCCGTCGAGAGTGATGACTGGTATTTCCGGATAGACGTGCTGGTGATCCCGCATAAACTGCTCGTAATCCCCCGACAGCTGCTGAAGGTAGGAAGGGTCTATTGATTTTTCCATTTCCCTGCCTCTTCTGCTGATTCTGTTTAACAGTGTATCCAGACTCGCATTGATGTATAAAATGACGTTGGGACGCGGAAGATCTCCCGTAAGTATGTTATAAATTCGTTCATACTTCGCAAGGTGCTCGTTTCTCAGCGTCTGTTTGGCAAATAAATGATTTTTAAATATATGATAGTCACTTACGACAGAATAGCCTTTACTAAGCTGGTTTTCATAAAGATCTTCGAGCTGCTTGAACCTGTTGCAGAGAAAAAACATCTCTGTCTGGAAGCTCCATTCATCAATATCCTCATAAAACTTACTGAGAAAAGGGTTTTCGTCGACGATTTCCTCCAGCAGATGAAAGCGGTAGTGCTCGCTCAGCTTAAGAGCTAAAGACGTCTTACCGGCACCAATAGGGCCTTCCACTGCTATAAAAGGGGCATCAAACTGTTTGGTCAAACCGCTTCCTCCTTTACAATTGCTCGTTTGTACAGCATTTTTTATTTTACCATAGAAAAGAGCAGTTACGAAAAAGTAATTTACAGAATCTCCTCCAGAAAAAGTTCTGCAGCAGGACGCTGTATTTAGAATCGAAAACTGCAGCAAGCTTCCTTTTCTAGAGCTGTCAAATAACATCCCCTGCAAGTAAAGTACCGGTTTTCAGTATGGAATAGACAGTGTTTAAAACCGTAAGCCTTAACAAAATCTGTTTGTTATAGTATTCTTAAAAAGAGAATAAAGCAGGGAGTCCGGAGGGATTATTATGAATAAATCAATAAAAATCGTAACAGATTCAACAGCAGATGTGCCTGCTCAGGAATTGAAATCGCTCGGGGTTACTGTAGTACCTCTTACTGTCACTGTGGATGGTGTATCCTACGAGGATGGAGTTGAGATTACAAGCAGGGAATACGTGGATCTCCTCGAAAAGGCTGAGCAGGTACCTAAAAGTTCCCAGCCTCCGACGGGAGTATTTGAGCAGATTTATAATGAACTTGGCAGAGATGGAAGTGAAATCCTGTCTATTCATATGAGTTCAGGGATGAGTGGTACATACCAGAGCGCTGTTACAGCTGCCGGGCTGTCCTCTTCTTCTGTAACAGTGGTGGATTCGCAGTTCATATCCCTGGCACTTGGTTTTCAAGTAACAACAGCAGCCAAAATGGCCGGAGAAGGTTTTTCAGTGGAGGATATTACTAAACGGCTTGATGAAGTAAGGAAGAGGACTTCTCTTTACATTATGGTTGATACGCTTGAATATTTATTAAAAGGCGGGAGAATTGGAAGGGGACGTGCCATGATAGGTTCCCTGCTGAAAATTAAGCCGATTGCTTCCCTGGAGGATGGTGTTTATACGCCTGTAACCAAGGTAAGAACACATTCTCAGATGATTCAGGCTCTTACTAAAAAATTCTCTGAAGAAACTAAAGGGAAAAAAGTCATGGAAATAGGCATTGCCCAGGTAAAAGCGGAAAATCTTGCCGGTCAGCTGAAAGATGAGCTCTCACCGATGATGGATAAGGAGGCGGATTTTCCGATCGTGGATACTACCCCTATTATCAGCACTCATACAGGACCGGGGGCTCTCGCCCTTATGTACTATTTCGATGAGAATTAAAAGCGCTGATGCATATCGGCTGCCGGCATTCTACAGAATTCAGGCAGAACTTATTGTTAAGTTACAAAAACATCACTCGGAGATTTTTCAGGTTTACATTGAATGAACCTTCAGTAATGGCGGAGCCTTTTGTAGACTATAGTATTTGAGAGAAAGAAGGGGTGTGAAAACATGAAGCAGACAGGTCTGGTGCTTGAAGGTGGTGGTATGCGGGGTGTTTTTACGAGCGGAGCTCTTGAATATCTGCTGGACTCCCACATAGAATTTCCTTACGTTATAGGAGTATCTGCAGGAGCCTGCAATGCAGCTTCTTACATCTCAAGGCAGAAGGGTAGAAACAGGGCAGTGACTGTCGGATATGCAGATCACCCGGAATATATCTCCTACAAAAGGCTGCTTCGCCACGGGGAACTGTTTAATATGGATTTGATTTTTGATCAAATTCCTAATACTGAAAACCCGTTTGATTACAGTAATTTTTTCAGCTCCAAACAGGAGTTTTATGTAGGAGTGACCGACTGTATGAGCGGGGGGACGCTTTACTACGAAAAAGAAGAAATGCAAGATGGGCTCAATAAAATTCTCCGGGCCTCTTCATCTCTTCCATTTGTCGCCCCGCCGATAAATTATGACGGGAGGATCTTAATGGACGGAGGGCTCAGTGATCCGGTTCCGGTTATCCGGTCGGTAAAGGACGGCAACGAGAAACATGTGATTGTACTTACTCAAAAACTGGGCTACCTAAAAACACCTGCCAAAAGAGGAATGTGGTATTTCCGGAGAAAGTACCGGGAATTTCCGGGACTCATAAATATTATCGAAAACCGCTATTTAATTTATAACCAGACACTGGACTATATTAATGAACTGGAAAAGAGCGGGAAGGCTTTTGTTATCAGACCTGCGGAACTTTACGATGTCGGCAGGACAGAAAGAAACAGAGGCAGACTGGAACGGCTTTATCAGCATGGTTATAATCAAATGAAGAAGCGGGCGGACGAACTGGAAAAATTTCTTACCACGTAATACATTTTAACGGAAACGGCTGAACAGGCCGTTTTTTTCTGTTGATATATTACGCAATGCGAAATAACCATACGATAGATTATAAAGGAAGATAAAGATGTTTAAAAACAGAAATCTTGCAGTAATGTGGACTGCCAACTTTTTTGTCGCCGCGAGTGCGACGATGGTGCTCCCATTTCTTTCAGTGTACATAGAAACTTTCGGGAATTTTTCTGATGCCTACGTCCAGAGATGGTCCGGTTTTATTTTTGGAATAACTTTTTTAGTGGCTTTTTTTGCAGCACCGCTCTGGGGGAGGTTCGGGGATAATTTCGGCAGAAAAAAAATATTAATTCTGACCGGATACGGTATTGCTCTGTCAATATTATTAATGAGTTTTGTCGATAACGTATGGGAACTTTTTCTACTCCGGGCGTTCATGGGTATAGTCACTGGATTTATACCAACATCGATGGCTCTCATATCTGCACAGACAGCAAAAGAAGAAGCGGGGAAAGTTCTCGGCACTCTTCAGATGGGAACAGTTTCAGGAGGGCTTTTCGGGCCCCTTATAGGCGGTCTGCTTGCAGACGGTGTTGGTTTTACTTATACTTTTTTTATAACTTCTGTTGTGATAGCGCTGGCTGCTACACTCGTCGCTTTCGGTATAAAAGAAAAGGTGATTACTGAAGATACGCGGACTGAAGAAAAGAAAACGATGCGGCAGGTTCTCCTGCTGATTATAAGAAATAAAATGCTGCTTATAGTCATGATTTTATCACTTGTCGTCCAGACGGCCAATTTCAGTATTCAGCCTCAGCTGGCTCTCTATGTCAGCCAGCTGTTAACTTCAGAGAATATAGCTTTTTTAGCAGGACTGGCTTTTTCTGTTACAGGCCTCGGAAATTTGATAGCTACCAGGTTCTGGGGTATTCAGGGAGATAGAATAGGTCACGACAAAATTATTTTTATCTGTCTTATTATTGCAGCTGTCACTTTCCTTCCGCAGGCATTTGTTACCTCCATCTGGCAGCTTGTTATTCTGCGTTTTCTGTTTGGAATTGCTGTGGGTGGTATTATTCCATGTGTGACTGCCTATATCCGCCAGAAAGTCCCTGTGAATATTCAGGGGGAAGTGCTCGGCTACAACCAGAGTTTCCGTTTTTTAGGTAATGTTACAGGACCTGCAGTCGGAGGACTGGTGGCCGGTTCGTTTGGAATACCGGCAGTATTTTATGTGTCCAGTTTGCTGCTTCTTTTAATGGCTGTTTCCTTTTATTTCGTTTACAAATCTACAGATAAATCTAAAGGGAGGAAAAAGCATGCTGTTAACCAGTAACGAAAAAAAGCTTCTTCAGCGGCTCATAAAGAAAGAATTAAATAAACGTTTCTTTACGAAAGAAGATCCGGAAATGCTCAGACAGCTTCTGGATAAGCTGGAACAGAGCCGCCGCAACGAAAAAATGAATGAAACGAAACCTACACGTCTTTAAATAATCTTTCACTTTAAATAAAAAACCTGTATACTGACTGAGGGGAAGCAGCCTTCTGCTGACTGACCCTCAGCGTACAAGAAAGGATGAAAACCTATTAAATCTATATGGAACAGTCTTGTCAAACATCATGTCCGCACGGTTATTGTTATTACGGTTGTAGTTAATCTGCTTATTGTACTGCTGTCGTTTATTCCTGGATACATAGGAGAGCTCCCGGGATGGGTCACAGTGCTTCCCCTGCTTAACGCTACATTAAATACGTTCACCTTTATTTTTTTAATGGGCGCGCTTCTTGCCATATTAAAACGGAATATAACGGTTCACCGCCGATTCATATACGCAGCTTTTACTACGACGGCGGTTTTTCTGCTTTCATACGTCACGTTTCACTTTATGGCAGAATCGACTCCTTACGGTGGAGGAGGGATCATGGCGGGGATATATTACTTCATTCTGATCTCCCATATTATTTTAGCGGCAGTCATCGTTCCTTTTGCGTTAATGAGTTTTTTTACAGGATACAAAGATTTACGGTCCAGGCACCGTAAATGGGTCCGCTGGGCCATGCCGATGTGGCTTTACGTGAGCTTTACAGGAGTTGTTGTGTACGTAATGATTTCTCCATATTATTCTTTTTAATCCCGTTTATATTAAAGTGCGAAGTTATGAACTGAAATTCTGCAGTGCTGTATAAGAGTTGAACTGATAAAAATATAAAAAGTGCTGCCCCGTCCGACAATATACGGAGGGCAGCACTTTTTTATTTGATCTGATCTTCTTAGGCATCGTCCATAGTGGAAAGGTCTCCGGTCGGCTCATCCAGTTCCCATGCTTTCAGGACGCGGCGCATGATTTTACCACTCCTTGTTTTAGGAAGTTTATCCTTAAATTCAATTTCACGGGGAACAGCATGTGCTGCAAGCTCGGATTTAATGAATTTTTTAATATTGTCCTGAAGATCATCGGAAGGTTCATATCCATCTTTCAGGGCTACAAATGCTTTAATAATGTGACCCCGGATCTCATCAGGCTTGCCGATTACCCCGGCTTCTGCGATCGCTTCGTGTTCAACGAGTTTGCTTTCGATTTCGAAAGGTCCTACCCGTTCACCGGCAGTCATGATTACATCATCGTTTCTTCCCTGGAACCAGAAGTAGCCGTCTTCATCTTTATATGCAGTATCTCCTGACACGTACCATCCTTTAATAGCAAAATATTCATTGAATTTCGGTTCATTGTTCCAGATTTTCCGCATCTGTGACGGCCATCCGGCTCGTATCGCAAGGTTGCCCATTTCGTTCGGGCCGAGTTCATTGCCATCATCATCAATAATAGATGCTTCTACACCCGGAATAGGTTTACCCATAGAACCGGGCTTAATTGGTTCACTCGGATAGTTGCAGATAAGCATAGCACCTGTCTCCGTCATCCACCATGTATCGTGAATACGCAGGCCGAATACGTCCCATCCCCATCGGACAACTTCCGGATTCAACGGCTCTCCGACACTTAAAATATGGCGCAGTGATGATAGGTCATATTTTTCAAGGGTTTCTTTCGGCGCAGCCATAAGCATACGGAAAGCTGTCGGTGCACTGTACCAGACGGTAACTTTGTAATTCTGCAGCGTAGCATACCAGTCGTCCGGTGAAAAGCGGCCGCCCCGTACGACGTTTGTTACACCATACAGCCATGGACCGAAAATACCGTAGGAAGTACCTGTGACCCAGCCCGGATCAGCTGTACACCAGTAAATATCATCTTCTCTCAGATCGAGTACCCACTTGGCAGTCTGGTACTGCTGTAGCATCGCTTTATGGACATGGTAGACGCCTTTAGGTTTGCCGGTGGAGCCCGACGTGTAATGAAGGACAAACCCATCTTCCAGATCCACCCATTCGATAGCGGAATCATCTGTTGAAGCCGCTTTCATTTTTTCGTCAAAGGAAACATACTTTTCATTTTCATCAGCTTTACTGCTGTCCCCTGTTACAAGAATCGTTTCCAGATGGGGAAGTTCTTCATGAGGAATTCTTGAAACGAGTTCCGGAGTAGTTACGATCATTTTTGCTTCACTGTCTTCAAGACGTGCACGTACAGCATCCTGCATAAACGCTTCAAAAAGCGGTCCGACAACTGCACCGGCCTTAACGGCACCGAGAAGGGCAAAATAAAGCTCAGGGGAGCGGGGCATGAAAATAAATACGGGGTCGCCTTTTTTGACACCAAGGTCTTTAAACACGTGGGCAGCCTGGTTTGTTTTGTCTTTCATTGCCTGAAAAGTGTAGGCTTCATCACGGCTTGCATCCGAATAGTAAAGAGCTGTTTTTTCTCCACGTCCTTCATCAACGTGGCGGTCAATTGTTTCGTAAGCAATATTAACGTTCCCAGTCTTGTTCCAGCTGAAAGCTTCTTTCGTCTGTTCCCAGTCGAACGTTTCACGAGTGCGGGAATAGTCCTCTAATTGATATGTACCTTGTTTTGGTTCCAGTACTTCCATACAGACACCTCCAAGAATTGTTAAACACTACACATTCATCATAACGATATCATTCAGAAAATTCAATCGTTAAATGAATTTCAATGTCAATATGTCCCTGTTATCTTGATTTTTTTCTGAAAAATGAGTAACGTAATCTTTGTACACGGCAGAGCCTTCGTAAACTGTAAGGGCTCTCATGCGATACATAATAGAGGAGGACGAAAATATGGGATACAGAACGGAAAAAGATACTATTGGAGAAATTCAGGTACCGGAAGAAAAATGGTGGGGAGCGCAGACGCAGCGGAGTTTGCAGAATTTTAAAATTGGGGAGGAAACAATGCCCCGGGAAATAACGGACGCCTTTTCTGTACTGAAGGAAGCGTGTGCAGCTGCAAACAGCAGACTGGAAAATTTGGAAACAGAAAAAGCGGAAATGATTCAGCAGGTATGCCGGGAAATCCGCACAGAGAAAAACTATGAGCACTTCCCGCTCGTTGTATGGCAGACAGGAAGCGGCACACAGTCTAATATGAACATGAATGAAGTCGTTGCTTTTAGAAGCAATCAGCTTTTTAAAGAAAAAGGATCCGACGCAAGAATTCATCCAAATGATGATGTGAACCGCTCTCAAAGCTCGAATGATACATTTCCTACAGCTATGCACATAGCAGCGCTTAAGGAAGTTCATGAGCAGCTTCTTCCATCTCTGCAGCGATTTCGGAAAACGATTGAAGAAAAAGCGGAGAAATTTAACGATATAATTAAAATCGGCAGAACGCATCTTCAGGATGCTACACCACTTACACTCGGTCAGGAAATGAGCGGCTGGGCCTACATGCTTAAAAGATCTGAAGAAATGATAGCTGAGTCTGCTGAGCAGCTCCGTTACCTTGCTATCGGAGGTACTGCTGTCGGTACTGGAATTAACGCCCATCCTTCCTTTGGTGACAAAACGGCGGAAGAAATCAGCCGGATCACCGGCACGACGTTTTATTCCTCGGAAAATAAGTTTCATGCTTTAACAAGTCACGATGAAATAGTCTACGCCCATGGAGCATTAAAGGGTCTGGCAGCGGATTTAATGAAAATAGGCAATGATGTAAGGTGGCTTGCGAGCGGACCTCGTTCGGGTATTGGAGAAATAACAATCCCTGCCAATGAGCCGGGAAGTTCGATTATGCCGGGTAAAGTAAATCCTACACAGTCTGAAGCGCTGACAATGGCTGCAACACAAATTTTCGGGAATGATACAACAATCGGTGTAGCTGCCAGTCAGGGAAACTTCGAACTGAACGTGTTCAAGCCTGTCATTGTTTATAATTTCCTTCAGTCTGTGCGCCTTTTGACTGATGCAATGAACTCTTTTAATGACAATTGTGCTGTTGGAATTGAAGTGAACGAAGATATCATTGAAAAACATGTAAAAAATTCATTGATGCTTGTAACAGCCCTGAATCCCCACATTGGCTACGAAAAGGCAGCAACTATTGCTAAGACGGCTTTTCAAAACAATTCAACGCTGAAAGAAACAGCAGTGGAGCTTGGCTATCTTACAGAAGAACAGTTTGAAGAATATATCGATCTTGAAAAAATGGTTCGGCCTGTAGAATAGAGGTTGCTATGCATATTTTTGATCTGCACTGTGATGCTCTTTTAAAACTGCAGGAGGATAAAACCCGGGACTTTTTCAGCCCGGAACTGGAAGTCAATTCGGCCCGTCTGGCACAAGGGAAAGTAAAACTTCAGTTTTTTGCAGTTTTCCTGGAGCCGGAGTACACGCCGGAAGAAAAGTTTGCCCGGGCAATGGATCAAATCGATCTTTTTTACGAAAAAGTAGTAAAAGCTGATTCCCGGATAAGACATATTACGGAATGGAGCCAGGTGGACGATTTGAAACAGGATGAAACTGGAGCAGTGCTTACTCTGGAGGGGGCGGATGCATTCGGTAATGATCTCGGAAAACTGCGGACGTTTTACCGTCTCGGAGTTATGTCCATAGGTCTTACGTGGAACAACGCCAACCTCTGCGCAGACGGGATTGGGGAATCACGGGGGGCCGGATTAACTGATTTCGGCCGGGAGGTAGTTGCACTGAACAATGAGCATGAAGTTTTAACAGATGTTACTCATCTTTCTGTGAGAGGCTTCTGGGATGCATTGAAAATAGCAGCTTATCCTATAGCGACCCATTCAAATGCAAAAAGCATATGCGGTCACAGGCGCAACCTGGACGATGAGCAGCTGACAGCTCTTTTCAAAGCTGGAGGAATTGCAGGGCTGGTTTACAATCCCCCGTTTATCGGAGAAAACGAAAAAGGTTTTCTTATTTCTGAACTGCTGGAGCACGCCGAACATATGTTAAAGCTCGGTGGGGAAAACCAAACTGCCCTCGGCTCTGATTTCGACGGTATCCCAACACATGTACATGGGTTATCCCATGCCGGAGAACATCCGAGGTTCGCATCAGCGCTTATGGATAAGTTTGGGGAGGAAACTGCCCGTAAAATAACTTCCGGCAATGCAGCATCGTTTTTTAGTAAAATCGAATAATGTATAAAAAATGCCACTCTGTACCAGCCTCAAGGACTGATTACAGAGTGGCATTTTTCAGCAGCGCTTCGCGGCATAGAGAAAAGGCGAATCTGCTTCCTGAGCAGAAACAGGAATCTTCGAATAATTCTGCTGGAACGTACAGCTGGTGAATTCCTGACATAGAACATGGATAAGAATTAGGCGTGTTCCACTCTTTTCTGATCTACAGATTCCATTTTTGCATATCCACAATTTGACGAACATTTACTCGTGACGAAAGAGAAAAGGGTATAGGCACCACTCCGTTTTGTACTGAGTGTCTGCCAGCGGTGGGTATGCAGCATGCTGCCGCAACGAGGACATTTTTCCATTTGGGACCACCTCGCCTTCTTTTTAAAAATTATATAATAAATATTCTGAAAATTCAAATGGAGCAGTTCTTTTTTCATTATTTTTGACAGATGATAAGATGAATAAAAGGGGGAAAAACGTATGGAAAATAAAGCGACGTTTGCAGGAGGCTGCTTCTGGTGTATGGTAAAGCCATTCGATGAGCAGCCCGGGATTCATAAAGTAGTTTCCGGTTATACAGGTGGTCATAAACCTGATCCGACGTATGAAGAGGTTTGTTCAGAAACGACGGGCCACAGAGAAGCTGTTCAAATTACGTTCGATCCGGAAGTTTTCCCATACAGCAGGCTGCTTGAGATTTTCTGGCAGCAGATTGACCCGACTGATGACGGAGGCCAGTTCCATGACAGAGGGACTTCGTATACGACGGCTGTATTTTATCATGACGAAGAGCAGCGCAGACTTGCTGAAGATTCGAAAGAAGCACTGAATAACAGCGGACGATTTCAAAAACCGGTAGTTACAAGTATTGAAAAAGCCGGTGTATTTTATGAAGCAGAAAATTATCATCAGGACTATCACAAAAAAAATCCCCTGCATTACAAAATGTATAACCACGGGAGCGGAAGAGCTTCATTTATTAAACAAAACTGGAGGGATTCACAGGATGAAAAAAAATGACCTGAAAGA
>REBZ01000005.1 GCA_007692495.1 Alkalicoccus sp. | reverse complement strand
CCGGTCACTTCAAAAGCTGCATCCACTCCTCCAATTTCATCGTGGATCACTTTAACCGCGTCTTCGGAAGAGGCATCGATCACCACCGCTCCAAGATCCTCTGCTTTCCTACGCCGTGATTCGGAAACTTCCACGGCATATATTTTCGATGCTCCTGCCGCTTTTAAGGCATCAATGACCATCAGACCAATCGGCCCGGCACCGAACACCGCTGCTGTATCTCCAGCTTTAATTGAACTCTGACGCACCGCATGAAGTCCTACAGCTGCCGGCTCCACAAGTGCTCCCTGCTCATAGGACAATTCTTCCGGAATCACATGCACCATATGCTCTCCGACAACTGTATATTCCGAGAAGCCGCCTCCGCCTCCGGACAGCCCGTGAAAGCCGAGCAGCTCTGTTAAGTTATATTTTTCATCAATATACCTGCCATTTTCATTCGGAGCGAGAATTGGTTCAATCGCCACCCGGTCCCCTGCTTTTACTTTTGTTACTTTTTCCCCTGTTTCCGTCACTTCTCCTGCAAATTCATGTCCCATAATGATCGGAGCCTGCTGACCGCTGATAGGATGAGGGCTGCCTTCCGGAATAAAGATCGGTCCTGCCAGATACTCGTGGAGGTCACTGCCGCATATACCGCACCATTTCACTTTAATTTTTACGTCATGTGCTCCTCTGACAGAAGGTTCCTCCGCCTCTTCCACCCGAAGATCCTTCGCTTTGTACCATACAGCTGCTTTCATAAAACATCACTCCTTTCAAAATTTTTCGTGACTTTACCTACATTCATTCTATTCCCTTTTATGAAGAAAGTACACTAATATGTGAATAATTTCACAAGTTTTTGGTTATTGATGATCGATAAATTTCCCCCGTTTAATAGAAAAACATGTTCTTTTTCGATATACTAAGGGGGTGCAGTACTTTTGAAATCTCCGGCGGCTGTTATCACGCAGTGGAAAGCTTTTTACATGCTTCATTCTTATGTAATTATTCGTTTTCAGCATACCGGATTTTCCATCATTACGATTTAAAATAATTTTACTATAGAATGCTGTGCAGTCATTGTGTAAGGACACAGCATTGAACTATAAGATACAATAAGGAGGCTCTCTCTGCATGCAGACTGAAAAACAGCAGCAAAAAGAAGCGATGAAAATGCTGAAGGACACGAGCCGGACTTTTTACATTCCGATCACCCTCCTCAACCCTGAGCTGAAAAAAACGGTAGCTTCTGCTTATCTATGTATGCGTGCTATCGATGAAATTGAGGACAGCGAAATACTTGCTTCCGACATTAAAGCACAACTGCTCCGCGAAACAAGCAGTATGCTCGAAGGAACGTTTGACCAGTCCGCATACGAGGCTCTTACCGCGCCCTATGCTTCGGTGCTCCCGGAAGTTGCTCTCCGCCTTGGGGAGTGGCTCGATACATGCCCGGAAAGCTACGTACCGAAAGTAAAGGAATTTACGAGCGAAATGGCCTACGGCATGGCCTACTGGGCAGAAAACAACTGGAATATCCAGACAGAAGCCGATCTGGACAGCTACACATACTACGTTGCAGGACTTGTAGGTGTGATGCTGTCTGACATTTGGGAATGGCATGACGGAACGAAAACCGACCGGGATCTTGCCATCGGTTACGGCCGCGGTCTCCAGACGGTAAATATTCTCCGTAACGTCGAAGAGGACCGCGAGCGAGGCGTCTCTTTCATACCGGACGGCTGGACGCTGGAGGATACTTTTGCCTACGCGGAAAAAAACCTCGCTCTCGGCGATGAATATATGAAGGACCTGAATACAAAAACGATCATTCTTTTCTGCCAGGTGCCGCTTTCCCTTGCAAAGAAAACATTAAAAGCGCTCCGCAGCGGCCGGGAGAAAATGTCCCGTGCGGAAGTGGAAGAAACGGTGGAACAGATTAAAAAAGAAGTATAATCACATCATAAAAATGCTTCCGGCGCGCATGCCGGAAGCATTTTTATTAATCCGAAAATCTTTTTCCGGAAGGTTTGTTTCTATGACTGCCTGTATCGGCTGACGTTTATTTTACTGGAATAAAACTTTCCGTCACTGAACCGTTTCTCCCTCCCAGTCGAGCATTCCTCCCTCAACATTAATGAGGTCGTCAAACCCTTCCTGTTCCAGGAATTCAACAGCCTGTTCACTCCGGTTTCCGCTCCGGCAGATAATGACCATCGGTTTGTCCTGCGGAAGGGAAGCATAGTCCTCGGACAGCGTGCTTAACGGATAGTTTTCCATCTGCGCAATATGCCCCTCTTCGAACTCGTCCGGTTCACGCACGTCCACAAAATAATAGTCGTCTGCCTGTTCACCTGCCAGTTTTTCTTCGAGTTCTTTTGTTGAAATTTCCTCTTCCGCCCCGGCTGAATTCAATAACATAAAAATAGCTGCGCCGGCTGCGATCATCCCAGTCATAATCCATTTCCACACAGTAATCCCTCCTGTTTTAAGTTTATACCCCTCGCCGTTTGCAGACAAGTAAGGCACACCGACAGATGGGAAAGGAACACTTATTTTATTGGCTCTGTTAAAGCTCCGTGTTGTTTTAGAAGGTTGCCTGCGGCTCTTTACACCTGCCGCGGAGAAAGCCTGCGGCTGTTCTTTTGACCGGGAGGATCTGCGCGCTTCCGCAGGCGTCTCTGCCCGGGCATCGGTTTTACAGAAGAAAGAACAGTTTTCATGAAAAAA
>REBZ01000088.1 GCA_007692495.1 Alkalicoccus sp. | reverse complement strand
GTCCTTTTGTCCGGGAGGATCTTCCCGCTTTCTTTTTCCGCAGGCGTCTCGAAAAATCGCCTTAGCCTCGGTTTTACAGAATAAAGAACAATGTTTATGAAAAGTAGAATTTTTCTTTTTCTATAAAAAAACGAAGCGAAAACCGGCCCGTGGAAGAAGGAGATTGGAAGCTCCCTCAGGGCGCAGCCTACCCGAAAATCTCCTCCACGGCAGGCCGAAGCGAAGTTTTTCTCCAGCCATCAACAGCGAATGCTTTAACATAGCGTATACAAAAATAGGTTATCGCAGGTCTGAAAACCTTTTATTAAGAGTGTTTTTTTCTGTCACCGATTTTTATAGAACCGGAAAATTACATCTTTACGTACATCGGCAGCTGACTGTACCCGAGCTCTCTCACATACACAAACAGATTTCCTTTATGGTTGATTTCGTGATCGATTGCTATTTCCAGCAGGCGCCACGCCGGCATCCTGGTGCCCAGCATTTCGGTCAGATCAATCGTCTGATCCAGTGCTTCGTCATCCATCGATTCAATTACTTTAACCGAAGCCTCCGTATAGCGGTCTGCCAGCTCATTTAATGAGACGTCTTCCGTTCCTTCATGCAGCTTTTCCGGCTCTTTTCCGGCTGCCATACAGGCAAACTGGTGAAAGGAGCTGAGCATATGCGTAACGAGCTCTTCTGCTGTCATGGACGTATCCGTTGGACGGTAGCCGTAATCTTTTTTATCGATTTTTTCGGTGAGCTCTTTTGTCACTTTCCGATGGGAAAGAAAATCCTCTTTGTAATACACGTTGTCTCTGCGCATTCTATCTCTCCTTTTTCGAAAGTATAAGAAACTATTCCCGCCCCGGCTCCTGAACTAACGTAAAAGACGGAAAGCAGCCGGAAGGTGTCGTTATTGGAAGGTGAAGTACAAATATGCAGAGGAGAACCTCCATAACTATACTGTCATGGAGGCTCTTCCAGCTTATTCGCTTTGAATTATTATTTGTCGTGTTTGGAGTCCCAGCTGTCGATGTTCTTCAGGCCTTTAATGCTGTCACGGTGGAATGTTGGATCCAGCCCGCGGCGGCTTTCGTTCTGGAAGTGCCGCAGAGCCTTGATCGCTACATGCCCAAGCAGCAGAACAGCTGCGAGGTTTACGAGTGCCATAGAGCCCATAAACAGATCAGCCATGGCCCAGATGATTTCAAGATCGGCTGTTGCTCCAACGAGAATCATCAGAAGAAAAGCAATGCGGAACATTAGAAGATAAATCGGCTTTTCTGAAATAAACTCAACGTTTACTTCTCCGTAGTAATAGTTACCGAGAAGGGAACTGAATGCAAAGAAGAAAATCGCTATCGTCACGTAGATGGCGGCCCCTTCCCCGACGTGTTCGGCGAGGGCTGCCTGTGTCAGCTGTATCCCTTCCATGTCCCCGATGGTGTAAACATCTGTCAGGAGAATAATAAATGCTGTCGCACTGCAGATAATAATCGTATCCACGAGCACCCCGAGGGACTGAACGAGGCCCTGCTTTACAGGGTGGCTGACATATACGGTCGCAGCCGCGTTCGGCGCACTACCCATACCGGCTTCGTTGGAGAAAAGACCTCTCTGTACTCCGTTCATAATTGCTGCACCTATACCGCCTCCGACCATTTCTTCGATACCAAATGCATTGGCAAAGATCATTGAAAAGATGGCAGGCACCTGCTCGATATTTATAATCGTAATAATAATGGCACCGATCACATATGTAACTGCAAAGATAGGTACGATGACTTCGGCTACAACGGCAATGCGGCGCACCCCGCCGAAAATGATTACAGCCATAATTCCAGCAATGACCAGACCGATAGCAATCGCAGGAATTTCGAATGCCCCGACAAACGCATCGGAAATCGTGTGGGTCTGTACGCCGTTAAAAATCAGCCCAAAACAAAGGACGATCAGCACGGCAAAGATTAACCCCATCACCCGGGAATTAAGGCCTTTCTGCATATAGTAGGCCGGGCCGCCCCGGAAGCCGTTCTTATCCCTTACTTTGTAGATCTGTGCAAGTGTACTTTCAATAAATCCTGTAGCTGCACCAATCAGTGCAACAATCCACATCCAGAAAATAGCCCCCGGTCCACCGACGGAAATGGCGATTGCCACACCGGCCAGGTTCCCTGTTCCGACGCGTGCTGCAGTACTGATGGCAAATGCCTGAAACGGCGTCGTCCCTTTCTTTTCTTTAAAAGCAGTTCTGTCTGTACCTTTAAAAAGCTCGCGGACCATCGTCGGAAAAAGTCTGAACTGAACAAAATTCGTACGGACAGTAAGATAGAGACCCAGTCCCAGCAGGAAAATGATTAGTATGTAGGTCCAGAGCAGGTCGTTTCCGATATCGATGAGGTTTCCAAACCATGTATCCGCCGCAAACCAATCTGCCATGATATTCTCTCCTTTTTTTGTAAATTTATCTTTTTTTACCCTGAAAAAATTTATCATAAACGCTCTATTTGCGTTTTTTTCTACTGAAAATAGTTTTCAAATCCGGCTATGTGCCTTGTCTTTCACACGTTTTACTATTAAAAAAACTTCCCCTGATCCAGTATTTTTATAGCTTTTACTATGAGGATTCCCACCGCAGCTGTCCTTCTGAAAAGCATGATTTCATAAATAAAAACCTGCCGGGAGGGCAGGTTTTTATCGAATATTTCTGTTTTATCAGCAGCACACGTTCACTGCTT
>REBZ01000006.1 GCA_007692495.1 Alkalicoccus sp. | reverse complement strand
ACGGCGGGCAGGAAGCAACGATTCTTTCTATCTATACGTCCATGTTCCACTGGGGAGCTATCGTGGCCGCACCGGGATACAGTGATCCGGTACAGTTTAAAGCCGGCGGCAATCCTTACGGGGTCAGTACTACAGCCGGAGAAAACGGTATTCAGGATGACATTGAAGATGCGGTGAAGCATCAGGCTCAGCGTACTGTTTCCGTGGCGGAGTGGGTAAAAGCAGGTCAGAATAACCAATAAATAATTATAAAGGCTGTTCCGTACAAGACGGAGCAGCCTTCTTTTTGTTTCATAATTTCCATTGCTCTTCATAATAAAGCTCTGAAAAAAGCAGGGGCCGGACTGGAAAAGTCAGCGGGCGTCCGGTATCTGCGTGTTTTATATTTTGTGATATGATTTATAAAAGCCGTCCCGTGAAAGGAGCCGAATGCTTTGGAGCCAATTATTAAAGTCGCAGGATTAAAAAAATCCTTTAAGAAAAAAGAAGCCGTGAAAGGATTGGATTTTGAAGTTCAAGAAGGAGAAATTTTCGGGTTTCTCGGACCGAACGGCGCCGGCAAAAGTACGACGATCAATATGATCTGTACGATGCTTGCCCCGAGCGAGGGCAGTATCATCATTAATGGATATGACGTAAGCAGACAAAAAGATAAGGTGCGGGAGAGTATCGGTATTATCTTTCAGGAAAACACACTGGACAAAAAATTGACGGCAGATGAAAACCTTAAGCTGCACTGCCGCTTTTACAAAGTGCCTAAGGAAAAAAGGGCACAGCGGATTCAGGAAGTGCTGGAAATTGTTGATCTCGTAAACGAAAGAAAGCAGCGGGTGGAGACGTTCTCCGGGGGAATGAAACGGCGTCTGGAAATTGCCCGCGGACTGCTTCATTACCCTCGGGTGTTGTTTCTTGATGAGCCGACTGTCGGCCTGGATCCGCAGACACGGGCTCATATGTGGGAGTATATACTCCGGCTGAAGGAAAAGGAAGGCATTACAATGTTTTTGACGACGCATTACCTGGATGAAGCAGAAATCAGTGACCGGGTAGCGATTATGGACCAGGGAAAAATCATTGCGATAGACAGTCCCAAAGCCCTGAAAAGCGAATTGGGTGGAGATATTATCGAGCTGGAAACGGAAGATAACGAAAAAGCAGCAGAAGAGATACGGCAGCGGTTTGCAGAGGCGGAAGTAACACTTGAGGGTGTAACGATGCATATTAAGGTGCCGGACAGCGACGCTTTCGTCGCAACGATCATCAAGGAGCTGACGTCCTCTGTGACCCGCCTTAACATCCGCCGGCCGACGCTTAACGATGTCTTTCTTGCCTTTACTGGAAGAAAAATTGGAGAGGTGGAAGAGCAGGGAGAGGAGGAGAATTAAATGGATGGCATACTGGCTATCTGGCAGCGGGATTTAACAAAGTTTTTCCGTGATAAAGCGAGGTTGTTTGGCTCGTTTACGATGCCGATTCTTTTTCTGCTTATCTTCGGTGGGGGAATGAGCGGAACAATGGAAAGCATGATGAGCGCCGGGCTCGGAGAAGAAGCCGGGAATTTCAACTATGTTGAATTTGTTTTTCCGGGAATTGTCGCGATGACGCTGCTGATGACGTCTGTTTTTTCAGCTCTCTCGATTATTGAAGATAAGGATTTTGGTTATATGAAAGAAATTCTTGTTTCCCCTATTTCCCGTGTAAGTATTGCTGTTGGGAAAATGGCAGGTGCAGCGACGGTGGCAACGATCCAGGGGGTTATCCTGTTTCTTTTGATTCCTTTTCTCGGGCTCTCTTATGATTTCACGGCGCTTCTGCAGGTAATTCCATTTATGTTTTTATTTGCGTGTGCTCTGTCCGGCCTCGGGCTTCTGTTTGCGAGCGTGATCAGGAGCACACAGGGATTCCAGATGACGGTGCAGATTCTTGTCATGCCGATGATTTTTCTTTCCGGGGCACTGTTTCCGGTTAATAATATGCCGGCATGGATGGACGTTATCGTCAAAATTAATCCTGTCACCTATGGGGTGGATGTTATGAAAAAAATAATGATTGATGTCGAGAGTCTCTCTCCGGCCGTGATCGAAGCGATGGGACTGAACATTACCGTTTTCGGAAGGCAGGTAACCATCCTGGAGGAAATTTTGTTTATCATTTTTTTTACAGCTGTTCTTGTCCTGCTCGCAACGATCAGCTTTCGAAGGGCGAATGCCTGACGAAAAAGCAGATTCTGTCAGCGTTCGTGGCGCTTATCCGGAAAAAAGGAATTCGTATTCCTGGTTTTCAATCGTAGAACATTATCCTGCTTAACAAGTCGGGATTACAAAGGCTTAAACAGATAAAGTATTGGCTGCATTTTTATCATTTGGAAGATTCAGCTTGTTTAATTATGGTTGTATTGTGATTCCTATCCAAAAATAACGGTAAATAACGATCAAGAGATTCTAACAAAAAGGTTGTTGAGTAAAATACATTTTTGTTAACAGCTATATAAAGCTGGCAGCTGTACTGAAGCGAAATTTTCTGCATATACCAACACCAGACTTTAACAGAGATATTGATGCCGTTAAAAATGGCACCATGAAAAATGAAAATATCCAACGCTGTGCAGCGAAGGCGGGGACACCCGGAGGATCAGCGCCGTTCGATAATCCATTTTGGCGGACTCTTCTCCCGCCAAATCGGCCGGGAACAAGCCCTCGGGTAAGCTTCGCCGAGAGTGCAGCAGCGTTATGTCTATCTCATAAACGAGCTGTTTTCAAGGCAGCTTAAACATA
>REBZ01000007.1 GCA_007692495.1 Alkalicoccus sp. | reverse complement strand
GGGAATAGAAACTCATAAAAACAAAGTGAGGTGAAGACGTATGATGTGGCTGTTAGCCATCCTGCTTCCTCCCGTGGCGGTTCTTATTGCAGGAAAGCCGTTTCAGGCTTTAATAAATCTTATTTTGACACTCATTTTTTACGTGCCGGGCGTCATTCATGCGATTCTTGTCGTGAAAGACATGAAAGATGATGCCCGCATGGAAAAATATATGAAGCAGAAATAAAAAGGCAATGAGAGGCTCAAAGCTTCCAGCAGTTGTTACTGCGGGCAGGAGGATAAAAGAGTCCTTGCTGAAAAATGAAAGTCTCTGAAAAGAAAAAGTTTATCTTATGCTCTGATTCTTTGACTATAGTGTATCTTATTCCAAGGGAAGAAAGAAGGGACTCTTTCCAGAAAGAAAAAAGCGGGGAAGTCTTCAGCTTGTAGCAGCGTAAGATGATGAGGAATTGGAGTTTCTTTTATTAAACGCTGCAGTAAACAAATACGAGCCGGACTGGTTAGCCAGTCCGGCTCTGAAGATGAGGACGGTACGAAACGATATTAAGCCTGTGCAGCTTTTTTACGGCCGAAAAGCATAAAACCGCCGGCACCGGCAGCGATAATTCCGATAAGAGCCATAAGTGGATACGCTGTTGATGTAGCCGCCATTTCATCTCCTTCGTCGTTATTGTTGTTCGCTGCTGCGTTATTATTTTCCTCATCTTCATGGTTGGCGTTGTTATCATTTTCGTTGTAGTCTTCGTTATTAGCTTCGTTGTAGTTGTTTTCGTTATTGTTTTCTTCGTTAAGGTTGTTTTCATTGTTATTGTTTTCGTTGTTATTATTGTTGTTCTCTCCGTTACTTGTCTGGTCCGCATCGTAGGCAAGGAAATCACTTTCCAGACCATCGTTAACAGTCAACGATTCACATGGTACACCGTCGCTGTCACCGTCGAGCCCGTCTGGATCGTATTCAGAGCTGTATCCGTGCTCTGTCCAGAATTCCCATACTTCTTCTCCAGTGTCGAAATCTCCACAGTTTTTCGTGCCGCTGTGATCCGCATGGACTGCTGTCATGCCGCCGAAAGTAACAATAACAGCACTGCTGATACCTATCATCCATTTTTTAAGCATACCCTTAACCACTCCTCATTTTGTAATATGTACCGGTCCTCATACACTAAATATGTCATAAAATAGTCCTGATTACAATAAAATCCATAATAAAGTTATCTAAAAAGAAAATAAATTCATCATGAAAGAACTAATACGAATTTGAAACAGTATATTTTTATGAATAAGCATACGTTTTCCTATTTCTGCAGGCTGATTTCTGTTTGGGGGAGGGGATACGGATTTAACTGACAGACTGAAGGTTCCAGCAAAAAAACCTGCCAACAGGCTGAAAATAGAAAAAACGTCCCGATGGATATCCATCGGGACGTTTTTTTATCAGGCTGCTTTGTCTGTTGCGGCAGCAGGCTGAATATCCTTTTTCAAAATACCTAGAAGAACCATCGTTACAAGAGCACCAGCGAGGATCGCTACGATATAAAGCGGCGCATTCTCTACTAGGCCTGTAACGATTACGAACAGCCCGCCGTGCGGCGCAGGCGTGGAATTACCGAAGAACATAGCGAGTGCTCCGGCTGTGGCAGAGCCTGCAATAATCGCAGGGATGACGCGCCCCGGATCAGCAGCGGCGAAGGGTATCGCCCCTTCCGTAATAAAGGAAGCTCCGAGAATGTAGTTCGTTTTACCAGCATCCTGCTGTTCTTTCGTGAATTTTTTCTTGAAGAACGTTGTTGCCAGAGCAATACCGAGCGGCGGTACCATGCCGCCGGCCATAATGGCGGCAATAGGTGCATAGTTGCCGGCGTCAATCATCGCGATACCGAAGGCATAAGCGGATTTGTTGATTGGACCGCCCATGTCGACAGCCATCATTCCGCCGAGAATCAATCCGAGAATAACCGCGTTTCCTGCTTCCATTCCTCCAAGCCAGGTGACAAGAGTTGACTGGACGGCAGCGAGTGGAACGACAAGAAAGTACATGATGAAACCAGTTGTAAAGATACCGAAAAGTGGAAGGACGAGAATCGTTTTAATACCTTCCAGGGAAGCCGGCATAAAACCGAACAGCTTACGGATACCGAGAACGAGATAACCGGCAAGGAAACCGGCGATAATACCGCCGAGGAAACCGGCTTCCCCGGTATGGGCCATTAACCCACCGACCATACCGGCTGCAAAGCCGGGACGGTCAGCGATGCTGTAGGCGATAAACCCGGCAAGGACAGGGACAAGGAAGAAGAACGCGTTCGCTCCACCGATCGTGGAAAGGATTTCTCCGAAGGCTCCCATTTCCCCGGTTACCGGATCTTCAAAGAAGAAGGAAAGGGCAATGAGAATACCACCACCGACTACGAACGGGAGCATGTTGGATACACCGCTCATCAAGTGCTTGTAGATGCCGGTTCCGCCACCCTGTGCCTTTTCTTCTTTGGAACCTTTGCCGGATGCGCGGTGCACGGAAAGATCGCCTTTTTCAGCTTCCTGAAGAAGCTTTTCAGGGCGCCGGATACCGGCAGTAACAGGAGCATTAATCAGCTTTTTACCGTCAAAACGGTCGGTTTCAATTTTCGTATCCGCAGCGATAATGACAGCATCCGCCCGGTTGATATCATCCTGTGTGAGACGGTTTTTCACCCCGTCGGATCCGTTTGTTTCTACTTTAATGTCGTAGCCGAGCTTTTTGGCAGCGTCCTTTAACCCATCTGCAGCCATATACGTGTG
>REBZ01000008.1 GCA_007692495.1 Alkalicoccus sp. | reverse complement strand
AAGCTCCGTGTTGTTTTTGAAAGTCACCTGCGGCTCTTTTTTTCGTTTGCCGCGGAGAAAGCCTTCAGCTATCCCCTCCTTTTGTCCGGGAGGATCTGCCCGCTTTCTTTTTCCTCAGGCGTCTCTGCCCTGGCATCGGTTTTACGGAATAAAGAACAGTGTTCATGAAAAGTAAAACTTTTCTCTTCCTATGAAAAAACAAAGCGGAAACCGGCGGAGGCCAGTGGAAGAAGGAGATTGGAAGATCCCGCAGGGCGCAGCCTGCCCGAAAATCTCCTCCACGGCAGGCCAATGCGAAGTTTTCTTCATTTATCAACACTGGACTTTAAACAGATCTTTCTCATTAAAAAAGGGATTTAAAGGCCGCTGCTAAACCCCGGAAGTTAATATCTTCTTCTATTAAGCTGAATTACAGCAGGAATATACTGTATTTTAATGTAGGTAAATATATTCTTTTTAATTAAGGTCTTTAGACTCACAGATCTTTACTGACAAGCTATTATACGTGTAATTTTTCCTACACAGTGAAATTTTTTCAAATTTCAAAAAATTAGGTTTTAGCTTTTGTTTTTGGAGGTATAGTTAAGTGTTGATGTCCTCGTACAATGTTTGTTTAAGTTTTGTTTAGATTTTTTGCTAAAAAATTACAAGGAGATGGTTAATTTGCAAAAATCAAAAGTTATTCTTTACACTCTTCCTGCTTTATTAGTTGCAGGAATGGCTACACCTGTTCTGGCCGATAGTCATGGAGATGAGAACGCAATGGTCCGTGTTCTTCATGCATCCCCTGATGCACCGGAAGTGGATGTTTACATTAACGGAGATGCAGCCGTTGAAGGCGCTGCTTTCCAGGATATTACCGACTACCTCGAACTGCCGGCCGGAGATCATGAAGTGGCTATTTTCCCTGCAGGGGAAGGCGGAGAAGGTGACCCTGTTATTGAGGAGACGCTTACAGTAGAAGGCGGTATGCATTATACAGCCGCAGCCGTGGATACACTGGATAACCTGACCCTTGAAGCTTTTGGTGATGATAATACCGTGGAAGAGGGTATGACTAAAATCCGTGTCGGGCATATGTCTCCTGGAGCACCGGCTGTAGATGTCGGGCTCGTCGATGGAGATTCCCTGTTTGAAGGCGCTGAATTTTTCGCTGTAACTGATTACCTGGATCTTGATCCGGACACGTATGATCTGGAAATCCGTGCAGCCGGTACTGAAGATGCGGTATTAGATCTTTCAGGAACTGAACTGGAAGCCGATACTGTTTATTCTGCCTACGCTGTCGGTGCGGATGCCGATGAACTTGAAGTTGTGCTTGTAGCTGATGAAGCACACGCAGCACCTTCCGAAATGCCGGCTACTGGTATGGGAGGCGCTTCCCAGTCTGCCAATTACCTGCCGCTTGCCTTGACAATACTTGCCGGAGGCCTTGGTGCAGCTTTTCTTTTTCGTAAAAAGATTCTCCCTCAGGCATAGTCTTCTATTAGCTTTTCTTCTGCTTCTCAGTGCCTGCACTTCTGAAACAGAAGAAAGCATGGATGCTCCTTCACAGCAGGCCGGTGCTGCCGTTCCTGCTGAAGAGGAGAAAGAAACAACTCAGGAAACACCACCTCCGGAGGAAGAAGCTGCCATTAACAGCACCGCTGATTCCAAACCGGTGGAAGCAGTTCCGGGAAGCACTTCCCAAGGGATCGATCCGGAGAGGCTGGAAATACCGGCTATCGGAGTGGATGCCCCTGTCGAAGATGTCGGACTCGACGAAGCAGGAGCTATGGAAGTTCCGGAGGAAGGTGAATTAATCGGATGGTTCAGCCGCGGACCCAAGCCGGGAGCCCAGGGCAATTCTGTTCTTGCCGGACACGTTGATGACCGGGAAGGTCCGGCGGTTTTCTATGATTTGAAAGATCTTGAAATCGGCGATGAGATTAAAGTACACGGTGAGAGTGGGGAAACGAACGTATTTCAAGTAACGAATATGGAAGTCTATCCTTATGATGATGCCCCGATCCAGACTGTTTTCGGGCCCTCTGCTTCCAGAAATCTCAATTTAATAACCTGTACCGGTGAATTTGACCGGGATGCAGGAACCCACCGTGAACGGCTCGTTGTTTTTACCGAGCTTGTTTCCTGAAGTTTTCACCCTGACTTTGTCGGGGTGTTTTTTTATGTGCTGCTTAAGTTACAATAAGTGACAAATAAAATTATCGGGAGGTAATCTATGAACAACACGAAAAAACTGACCATCATGGCCATGTTTACAGCTGTCGGAATTGTTGGTGCGGCTTTTGTCTGGTTTCCGGCCGGTGTCGCAAGAGCCTATCCTGTACAGCATGCTGTCAACGTCATGGCGGCAGTGCTGCTTGGTCCGGGCCCCGCTGTGATGATTGCCTTTGTTATCGGCCTCCTCCGGAATCTTTTAGGGCTTGGGACGATTCTCGCTTTCCCCGGCGGTATGATCGGTGCTCTGCTCGCAGGACTGTTTTACCGCTGGAAACAAAAAACCTGGATGGCTGCAATAGGGGAAATTATTGGAACAGCTGTACTCGGATCACTTCTTGCCGTGCCCATCGTGACCTTTTTTCTAGGTCAGCCGGCAGCAGTACTTGCTTTTGTTCCCGGTTTTCTTATAAGCAGCGGAGCCGGAGCTGCTATTGCCCTCCTTATTCTCAGCCGCTGGAAGCCGGACTGGACATCGGAAGGAAAAAAATAAGGTTCTGCTGCTCCCCGCTTCTGATTTGAGCAGCAACTCTGTTTTCAAAATGAAGCATTTACAGCATTG
>REBZ01000183.1 GCA_007692495.1 Alkalicoccus sp. | reverse complement strand
ATAATACGAAAAGCCTTCATAAAATTATGAAGGCTTTTCGCTTGTTGATTAAGTTCTTTTGTCGAAATCCTTATTCTATCGGCCGTATACATATTTTCTGCGATCAGCCGAAGGCATTCATCGTACGCTCAGACACAAAAATCAGTTTATTAAACGCCTGAATATTCACCTGTGTCAGGACGTTTCTACACTTTTTCCAAGCAGTCGTTCACACTGCTTTTGACGCATATCGAAAATTTTAAGCGGATCGTAGAAATGTGCCGGGTTTTCTTTGTGATTGGTCAGTTCTTTTTTCGTAGATTCCAGGTGCTGGGTATACGTTTCTATCATTTCTTCAAGGTGGGCAATAATATCAGTAAAGGTCGTGTCGACATCCGCACGGATCGCCCGGTCAAAAAGATCAAACTCAAAGAATAGTTTATAGGAAAGAACTTCCGCCACGCCTTCAAAGTCACCGTTTTCCAGATATCGGCGGTACTGCTGCTGGACGAACGACTTGCTCTGCTGCATATCACCGAACAGCTTGCCGACATTACGCAGAAGCATCTGCTTCGGCTCGAGACGGGACATAATATTTTCTTCGAGCAGCTCTGTCCGGTTGATCATACGTGTTAAATCTCTTTTCCAGTCGTGGAGAAGTTCAAAATCAAGCTGCAGCTGAAGCGCTTCTTCTCCTATCGCTTCGTTCATGTTCGCGTTTTTCTCATCGAGAAACGACTGGGAAGCCTTAAATTTCTGTTCAGTTTCTTTCAGCCAGCTCTGAAGTGACCGGCGGAAAACCGGGAAAAGTTCCTCATCCACATACGCCCGGAGCCTCGTGTTCATAGCTGTATTTAAATCTTCGTGAAGAAGCTTCGCACTTTTTTCCTCGTCTTCCAGCACGTCGGAGGCCTCTTTAATAATAGACGGCACGCTGGATTCAAATTGTTCTTTCTGCATCTGCTTCATTGTCTGATAGGACTCGACAATTTCCGTCTGCTGATTCGTACGTTCTGCCTCCAGTGTTTTCAGGAGTTCCCTGAACTGTCCAAGCATATCTTCGTAGAAGCGGATGGACTCTTCCAGGCTGTACTCAACGGCACGCTGCTCTTCAACCAGCCTTCCAAGAAGCCCTTGAATGCCAACAGAAAGACTGGCAGCCGCACGTGATGCGAATTCCGGATTCTGTCTCAAGCGGGCTATCCATGTACTGCGGTCGAAAGAACGCCCTTCTGAACGGTCCAGAAGGTCCTGCATTCCTTCCAGAGAACCTATTTCTCTCTGCAGGGGATCGAATATGAGTTCAGTATCAAGTGACTCTGCTTCTGTCCAGGAAAGAACCGCTTCCAGAAGCCTCACCATTTCACCGGAAGCCAGTTCAGGGTTATACTGTTCTGTTCCCGCTGCTGTAAGAACGGATTCTTTTTCAGGAAACACTTCTTCCCAGGCTGACTGAGCGGCCAGTGCCAGAACAGCATTCTGCCCGGAAGCGAGCAGTTCCCAGTGGCGGAGAAGCTCCGGCATCAATGCTTCCATTTCTTCTTCGAGGTAGGCCCCGTCTGTCAGGTCAAGATAAATATCGTGGTGCAGCGCCGCCATCATTTCCCAGCCGGAATACTGTTCAAGTTCGAGAGATCCGAAGATGGAATTCATTGTGCCTATCCAGTATAAGTATTTGTCCGTGTTTCTGTATGCTTCTGTAAGTTCTCCAATAAGTTCCTGAAACAGCGACTGATCGAGCTCCAGGAGCAGACGGGCCGGTTTTTCGAAATACTCCGGCGCGAAGGTCGTTGTATGGCCGTTTCGGACGTAATTTAAAAGGTGGGCATACCAGCTGCTTTCACCAGTTCTATCTCCTTCCTTCACAGACAGATCCACAGCTTTCTGCCAGTCTTCATAGTCTTCATACAGCGTTCTCGCGAGTTCTGTCACCCCCGGATAGTCCGGGTTTATGTCCAGAACTTTATTAAGATATTCGTAAACCATCCCCCGGTCTTTTTCTTCCGCGGAGATAGAGAGCAGCTGCAGAGTCAGTTCGCTCTGCAGTGTCAGTTCTTCTGTTTCTACACCCGTGTAAGTTTCTTTTGCCTGATCAAACCATCCAAGATCGTAATAAGCATCTCCAATATTTTTAAAAGCCCAGGGCTTAATATCCCCGGTTACGTGCTCCCATTTGTAAATAGCAGCTTCAACGTCTCCATAATGGTAATAAATTTCTCCCTGACCGAAGCGGATTTCTGCAAGCAGAGATTCATCCTCCGCTGCATCTGCCATTTTTTGACCAAGCTGTTTAACCGGGTACTGCTGTTCTTCTTCATTCAAAACGTATCTGTAATACATTTTTTGTACTAACGCTTCCTGTCTCTCCATGCAAGTATCCCTCCGAGTAGCAGCTGATTGTCAGCCCCATCATAGTTGTTACTTATTATAAACGATTTTAGAAGCTTCATGTTTTATTTTTTTGTGTTTTCCATGATATCAATTTTATGCCAGCTGCCAAAACGGTAGTAGGCAGCTGCAATAGCAGCGCTTAATACAAGAGAAATGCCCATTCCTATGCCGATTCCTCTTTCACCGTACAGTTCGGCAAACAAGTAGGTAAGTGGAAAGCGTAGAACCCAGAACGAAATAATATTCAGAATGAAGACCTGAAACATCGCTCCGGCTGCCCGCACCACTCCATTAAGAACAAAGTTAATGCCGAGAAAAGGATAAAAGAAAGCAACCGTCTGTACGTACATTGTACCGAAAGCTACAGTTTCCGGGTCCTGCACAAACATGGCGACGGCCCACTCTGCACTGAAGAAAACAATTGTGCTTAAAGCCAGGGAAACTACTGCAATTAATTGAAGTCCACTCTTAGTAATGTCACTTACGCGTCCCCAGAGCTGAGCACCTATATTTTGACCAGCCATACTGTTAATCGCCGATCCAAGGGTCAGCGCCGGCAGCATAATCAGACTGTCGAGGCGCTGTGCTGCGCCAAACCCTGCTGTGACTTCTTCTCCAAAGCCGGTCACTACAGTCATAATTGCCAGGACACCGCCTGAGATCACCATCATCGACATCCCGGAAGGCAGTCCAAGTCTGAAAATCTTTTCCGCCTGTTCTTTACCGGGAATTACAGGAACAGTAAACGGTACATCCGCACGGGTAATGGAATAAATCAATCCGTAAATAAAAGCTGTCCCCTGAGAAACAATCGTGGCATAAGCTGCTCCTGCAATTCCCAGATCCAGTACTGCTATGAAAAGCGGATCCAGCACTGCGTTCAGCATCACGGCGAGAAACACAAATCTGACAGGTGTTTTACTGTCTCCGAGTGCTCTGAGCACTGTTGCAATAAAGTTATATCCAAACAAAAAAAGTATGCCGACAAAATTGATACGTAAATATGTTACAGCCAGCGGGAGAGTTCCATCAGGTGTCCCCATCCAAATCAGAATTCGTTCCGCTGCCACAAAACCGACAACCCCGAGCAGAAGTGCGAGAAGGCCGAGAATTACAACAAAAGCATTCAGGGCCTTCTTTAAACCTTCATTATCTTCAGCTCCTTTGTATTGGGAAAGTACCGTCAGTGCCGCTGTGTTCAAGCCGATAATAAAAGATAAAATTGTAAAAACAACGATCCCGGAGACTGCAGTTGCGCCCAGAGCCTCCGGACCCAGGAGGTTTCCCACCCAGAGTGAATCAATCACCTGATAGGAAGTCTGAAGGATATTAGTTAAAAAAATAGGTGAAGAAAATAGAATCATTTTTTTCATGATGCTGCCTTCTGTAAAGTCATGCTGTTTAGATGCCATACGGATCCCTCTCCTGCAGATTATAAAAATAAACAAGGGTCAGCTTATAACTGCCTTATCTTAGTCTTCGATTCATAAAACGACAGGAAACTGTTTCAGACTGCAGTACTCATCAGGTGGCCGGCTTCCGAATAAAAAGATCATTCCGGAATAATTTCATAAGTTTCCGTTAAATCAACAGCTCCCTTTACCGTCTGGGCCATGGCACAGTTTTTAGCGGCGAGAACAACAGCTTTGTCCAGCTTTTTTTCAGAGAGACCCTGACCTTTTATTTTATAATGAAGAGCTATCGCACTAATACGGTTAGCCTTTTCTTCGTCACGAGTCACGTCTGCATGAGCCTCTATTTCTTCAATAGTCATCCGCTGCTTTTCCAGTATCTGCCTCAACACAGAAGTACTGCATACAGCTATGGAACTGACCATCAGCTGATAGGGACGGAATCCATTCTCTTCGTTTCCGCTGATCCGCAGTGTTCCGAATTCCAGTTCTGTTTCAAAATACTCGCCTTTCCATTTAAAATCCACATTAATTCCCCCTCTTGAAGTATACATATTACATTTTACGGAAAGTTTCAGGACTCGTCACGCAAAACCTGCTTGCAACTGAAATTTCTACGTTTACAATGAAAGGTAGTTTGTTTATAACTCTGATTGACAGAGAGGAGGAAGCGGTTTATGGAGAACAACCCGGCTTTTCGTTACTGGGTGCTCGTCGGAATGGTTTTAATCGCCGGTTTTTCACAGGGTATGCTTCTTCCGGTTCTCGCGGTTATGCTGGAAGATGCCGGCATTGCCCCTTCGGCCAACGGTCTTAACGCGGCAGCTCTTTACATAGGTATCATTCTTATTTCGCCTTTCATCGAAAAGCCGGTCCGCCGGTATGGGTACAAACCCGTCATTTTAACCGGGCTTTTACTTGTAACGATTTCCGTAATGATCTTCCCTCTCTGGCACGCTTTCTGGCTCTGGTTTGTCCTGCGGATGGTTGTGGGGGTTGCTGATAATTTAATTCATTTTTCTACACAGATCTGGATCAGCACAACGAGTTCGCCCGAAAAACGCGGCAGACAGCTTGCCCTTTACGGGCTTGCTTTCGGACTTGGATTCGGACTCGGTCCTATGACAACAAGGCTGCTTGAAATAAGCACTTTTCTTCCTTTTTTAATTTCAGCAGCTATGAGTACCCTCGCTTTTATTTGTATGCTTTTCCTGCGTAATGAATACCCTGCACGCGAAGCCGAAACAGCTTCCAGGACGGGAACTTACGACCGTTACCGGAAAGTAATAAGACTTGCCTGGTTTGCTCTGCTCCCTGGTTTCTGCTATGGATATCTGGAAGCGACGCTTCACGGGAGTTATCCTGTTTATGCAATGAGAATGGGGGTTGACCTTCACCTTACAACTGTTTTTCTTCTCCCGGGGTTTGTTTTCGGCAGCCTCGTAACCCAGCTTCCGCTAGGTATGCTGAGTGATAAATTCGGAAGAAGCAGGATGCTTCTCTGGCTGATGGCATCAGGTGCTTTTTTGTTTCTTCTCATGCCGCTTGTCGAGCAGTATCCGGCAATTCTTTTCAGTTTTTTTGTTGTGACCGGAATGATTCTCGGTTCTCTTTTTTCTCTAGGTATTGCTTACCTTGCTGATCTTGTCCCGCCCGAACTGCTTCCAACCGGGACGGTTATGACCGCTGTTCTTTTCGCCTTTGGAAGTATGACAGGCCCGGTTATCGGAGGTTTTTTAATAGATATTGCCGGCAGAGGAGCTGTTTATTATTCCATCAGCGGCATGCTGACTCTCGCTGCGGGAGCCGGTATGATATTCCACTACCAGCAGAAGCATGCCGGCAGCAGCCGGGAGAGCCGCATATCCTCTTCTCTGGATTATTTAAAAAAGAAGTCTATGTGATTAAAGAAGGAAATTTCTCTCTTCCCCCGTCCGCAGGAAAAACCGGTCATCGGCTAAAAACCCTGTCAGCTTCTGCCTGACAGGGTTTTGTACGTGTGAAATCATCTTTACACTTTATGAGCAGCTTCTTCTTCATTCATCTTCAGATTCACTAAAGCTCTGTTTCAGGGCTTCGTTTTATTTACTTGAACACTTCGTTGAGTACTTTTGAAGTTTCTGCATTGTTCAGGTTCTTCGTCACTTTACCGTTTGGCTTTGTCTGAAGCACATCCTCGAATGAGCGGGCCATTTCTGTTTCCCCGACAATATACATTGCTTCCCATTTGTTCGTCTTTTTCATCTTTTCAATCTTCTGTGCCATATCTTTATAGAACCGGTGCTTGTTTTCTTCAAAACGCTGCTGGAATTTATCTACATGGCTTGCACCGGAAGCCTTACGGTCACTTGAGGCCACTCCTTCATTCAGGCTCCACTCTTCTTTGTTGGAATCAAATTCGTAGTTCCACTCGTCCAGAACTTCTCCAAGTGACGTGCTGATAATACGTACTTCGTCGTTGTTCGGCATAATGATACCGGAACGCGGATATTCCTCCTGAATTTTTTCGATCTCTTCCAGCTGTGGTTTAGGTTCCCAGTAAAAGTTTGTTTCCACGGGTACCTGAAGGTAATGCACTTTCCATAAATCTTCATGATCAGAACCGAAAATAACAATCGATTTTGCGAGCCGGGAGCGGTTACCGGCAATTTCATCGTCCACTTGTTTCTTCAGATTTTTATACGCTTTTAATTCCTCTTTTGTTCCCGAAGCTTCAATATATTCCTCGATTCGTTTCAGACCGTTCTTCAGGCGGATTTTCCACTCACCTTTCTGCTGATCCTGGTCTGCCGGGTCGGTATTTAAGTAAACAGAAAGTACACACTTTCCATCTGGGCATTCAATGTCTTTTAGAGTTTTGAGTTCTTTGGTTAATGTCATAAGTGCACCATACCTCCTAAGATGTTAATATACTAAGATATTTACCTTTCCTGTCTTCTTCGAAACTTCTTTTTATGTGCCGGACCGTATTTGTTGTAAGATCGCCCGCTCTGGACGTATCTTCAGATCCCTGATGTGCGGTGAGATCTTTATACATATAGGCTCTGTTAAAGCTACGTGTCGTTTTAGAAGGTTGCCTGCGGCTCTTTACACCTGCCGCGGAGAAGGAGATTGGAAGATCCCGCAGGGCGCATCCTGCCCGAAAAGCTCCTCCACGGCAGGCCGAAGCGAAGTGTTTCTCCGGCGACAGCGAACTTTAACAGAGCTTACATATAAAGAACTGGATCGCAGTCTGCACTAAAAAACGGCAGAATACCGTATACTCCCTGGTTGGGAGGTGGTATTCTGCCATTTTTTATTTCCCGGTATTTTCTGAATCTGTTCCGCCTTCCGGCAGATGCTCGATCGGAACTTCCCCCTGCCCCTGGTCCAGACGTTTTGAAGAACTCTGGACTTCCTGAAGCATGCCCTTCCATTCATTATTAACGTCTTGAAGTACATGCTTAACTTCGTCAAAATGGGACTTCATTTTTTGTGAAGTTTCCATCAGTTGTTTCATATCTTCGGAAGCATGGTCAGCTACACGGGAGATTTTTTCTCCGGACGTCCTGAGATGTTCCACAAATTCCTCCCGATTTTCTCTGGCGAGAGTAATCACCTGCTTAATTTGAGTAGAGGAATTCGTGGCAAACCTCTGGGCATTTTCCCTTGCTGTCCGGTTTGAAGCTACCGTTACTGCCCCGGCAACAAGCCCGGCTATCGTTCCGCCTAATACTAATTTTGAACTTTTTCCCATTATTGGACCCTCCATTTCTTTACTTGCCTGTCTTATGTTTCTATTCAAGATATCTTCCTTTTTTCCTTTACCCTTAAACAAAAAAAATTAACTCTTGCCTTCTAATTTATTTCTTGTTAATGTGTACAATTGTGTTTGAAACTAAAAAAACAACACAGAGCTTTAACAGCACCAAAAGAAAACATTGTAGGAGGACTAAATTTGAATTCGAAACAAAAAATTGACTGGCCGGTAATGGTTATCAGCGGCGGACTGCTGGTGGCCTTTGTGCTGGCTTCTTTTATTAATACAGAAGCTGTCGGTGCTTTTGTAGATATGTCATTTGCCTTTTCCACCACATATTTCGGAGCTTTCTGGCAGGTACTGATGCTTGCAACTTTTTTAATTGCTCTGTACCTCGCTTTTTCCAAGTATGGACGTATTAAACTCGGAGGTACAGACAAACCTGAGCTGAGTAATTTTAAATGGATATCTATTATTATGTGTACGCTTTTGGCCGGCGGTGGTGTTTTCTGGGCTGCGGCGGAACCTATGTACCATTTTCTCGAAACACCGCCTATGTACGACGGAGAAGCAGGAACGATGGAAGCTGTTGTGCCCGCTATGGCTCAGTCTTTCCTCGACTGGGGGTTCCTTGCGTGGGCTATCCTGGGGACACTTGCCGCCATCGTTATTATGTATGGACATTTTCACCGTGGCATGCCCCTGAAACCGAGAACGCTTCTTTACCCGATAGTAGGACCTAAAATTGCAGAAAAAAATGCTCTGGGAACTGCAGCTGACGCTTTTTCTATTATAGCTGTTGCTGCGGGTACTATCGGCCCCATCGGATTTTTAGGACTCCAGGCAGCATACGGGCTCGAAGCTGTATTTGGTGTACCAAACACCTTCATGACCCAGTTACTCATAGTTTTCGGACTTGTTTCGATCGCAGCGATTTCTGCTGTCACAGGTTTACACCGGGGCATTCAGTTTTTGAGCCGCTGGAATATTATTCTTACGTTTTTACTTGTCGTCCTCGTTTTAATTCTCGGTCCGGGCGCTTTCATAATCGATACTTTTATTGGTACTTTCGGCGTGTATACACGGGATTTTCTTGAGCTCAGCCTGTACCGGGGCGACACAGCCTGGCTTTCATTCTGGACGCTGTTTTTCTGGGGATGGTTTATCGGCTATGCTCCGATGATGGCCATCTTTATCAGCAGAATATCCAGAGGACGTACAATTCGTGAACTTGTCACTGCAGTTGCGATTATCGCACCTGTTATTACAAATTTCTGGTTCTCAGTTGTAGGAGGATCCGGCATTTTTTATGAACTTCAGGAATCAGGCGCCGTGTCCGGAGCCCTGGATGAAGGCGGAATGCCTGCGGCCATGATAGCTATCGTGGAACAAATGCCTTTCGGTACCGTACTCGCAGCGGCTTTCCTGCTCGTTACAGTCATTTTTGTAGCAACAACAAGTGACTCTATGAGCTTCACGATTTCTATGGCAGTTACCGGGAGCCCAACCCCATCAAGCGCCCTTAGAGTATTTTGGGCTGCGCTGATGGGAACTGTAGCAGCTGTACTGCTTTATTTAGGTGAAGGAAGCGTGGATGCACTGCAGTCCTTCATTGTTTTCACAGCTGTCCCTGTTTCACTGCTGCTGCTTCCCACATTGTGGCTGGCTCCTAAAGTTGTTCAAACCTTATATCACGAACAATTTTCCGAAGTACGCCAGAAGAAGGCTTCATAAATAGTCTCAACTGATGCAGGTGAAATATTAATGATGATTCTCATCGCTTTGAAAATGCTCATGACAGATTTTGTCATGAGCATTTTCTTGCTTATAAATTACTTATTTAGCAACAGGCAGAGAAAAGCGGGAGTGAGCTGATGCCGTGCTGGAAAACCTTCAATTAGAGACAAAGACGGACGTTTCCCGCAGTGGAAACTTCACAAGACATTCCTCTTATTTATAGAAGAACCTAAATTTTTTCATAAAGGTAAAGTCCATTTTTTTTCTTTGCTGCGGTTCTTCCTTCCGCCTGCAGCAGGTCAAGGTGCCCCAGTGTTTCCGAAAACGTAAGGTCCGGCTGTTTACGGTGTATCTCCGGATAAACTTCCCGGCAGAGTTCAAACACTGATTTCTTTTCGTTCCCAAGTTTTCTTAAAAACATTTCTGCTTTGGAATCCTGTTCGTTCAACCGCTTCTTTATTAAGCCTCCGGGATCATCGACTGATTTTCCGTGCCCAGCAAATACTTTTGATGCCTCTATGCACTTCTTTAAGGAAGTCCGGTATTGAAGGAGTGTTTTCGGCCGGCTTTCCTCCTCCTTATACGGTGCTTCGATAATTGCATTCGAGGAAATATGACCGATAATATGGTCCCCCGCAATCATTGCGTTGTCTTCCCGATGCATGAGTGCTATGTGGGACTGTGCATGCCCTGGAGTTTCAATAACGTTCCATCCCGGCATACCGGGAGACTGATCTCCTTCCTTCAAAAAACAGTTAAGCTGTACCGGACGGGAATACTTTACATAATGTTCCCGTTGAGCCTGAATTTTATTTATCCAGTGTTTGTCCATCCCGTTTTCCGTCAAAAACTCCTGAAAAAATTCATGAACCCTGCTGTAGTGTTCCATATCTTTTTCAAGCCAGGGCTGAAGTTTCCTGTGCCCCGCAGTAACAGCGGTCGATTCGAACATATAAGCTAAACCGATATGGTCCGGATGATGATGAGTAAGAATCAAAATATCAATATCCTCCAGGGAAAGATCGAGTTCTTTAAGACCTTCTATAAGTGCTTCCTCCGCTTCCGGAGTATCCGGTCCTGTATCAATAAGTATATTCTGCTCTCCCTTAACTGCAAAAACATTTACATCTCCTACGAGAAAGGGTGTTGGAACCGTAATCTGATGAATAACAGCCTGATTTGTATTGATTTTCATAACTTATCCTCCCTTTACTAAAGCTCAATTATTTTTGAATGAAACCTGTGAATTCCGAAGAGCAGAAGTGCCATCCGCAAAGCTCTTTAACAGGCAGAATCCTCGGTCTGCAGATTTTCAACGTATTAAAAATCAGCTTTGATAGTACTTTTTATAAAAACGTTCTAAAATTTGTAACAATTAGATTAATTTAATTATTTTAATTTTTCAGAATTCATGTATACTAAAGTGGACATTATTTATTCAGCAAAGGATGGATGGGCTATGCGAAAACCTATACGCACTAGTTTTGATGAACTCGTTCAGCAGAACAAAAAAGAAATTCTTCAGGATCAAAAAGCAATCTCTTTAATAGAGGCAAAGCTTGATGCTAAGCATGAGCAGCGCCGGGAAGAAAATTCCCGATAATATGTTTCAGTAAAAGCTGCCCTTTTTTCAGGACAGCTTTTTTAAGTACAATCACGTTTTTCAAAAGCGGTCATGACATTCATGTCATGACCGCTTCGATCTGTAGTGAAATGGTCTCTGGGAGGTCGTCCTTTTCTCCCACAGCCACGCTGCTTAACTCTGGTATTTTTTAATCAGCGACTGAAACTTCAGAGCGTGGGAAATCTCACCGTCTATTTTCAGCTTGCCGCTCATATACGCCATTGCAGCATTCAAATCGTCGTGGGCCAGCTTTAAAAAATGGGTTTTATCCATTTTCATGACGAGTTTTGGTTCTTCCACTGCCTTTTCGTAGTAGGCAGCCTTTCCTTCATCAATATGAAGCTGGTAGACTCCGTTTTCCTCATCAGTAATATGAAATTCATAAACATAGGATAAATCTTTGATGTGCTGAGGATTTTTCTCCATCCTGCTTGTAAATCCCGAAAGTGCTTCAGCAATTGTCATATACTTTTCCCCCTGGTATGTTTTTAAAATGAATGACTGTTCATTTTTTTATTATATATCACTTTGCCTGTTAAGTATAGCAGTCAATAATAAACAAATACGGCGTAAAAAAGCAGTGCTGAAAGTATGATTGTAACAAGAATTCCTGCGGTGAGTATTGTACCTGAAGCAGACCGGAACTGCTGATCATTAATAGCACGCCGGTTTTTAAAGTATAGAACTGTTCCTGAAATCAGCACTCCCATCCCGGCAGCATACGACAGCATGCTGACACCAAGTGCCACCGGACCGCCGGCGCCGTTTCCACTGCTGATTACAAGCTCAATCCCGAACACGAGAAAGCCGATTCCTTTCATAGCAAGAGCTGTTCTTATCCAGGCAAGGAACGTTCTTTCATTCGCGAGGTGCTGCTGAATGTAAAATGCATCGTTTTTGTCTGCCATGTAACCATCCTTCCTGCCCATAAGGTATTAAATATAAATCATTCTGGAAGATAAGTGTATTTCATGATAAGGTTTATTATTGGTATTAACGAAATGTATGACAGGAGTTTGATTATGAAAAACACTTATATTATAGGTTTATTTTACCTTGCCGGACTTATATTTCTTTCTTTCGGTATCAGTCTTATTATAACAGCCGGTCTCGGTGCCGGCCCGTGGGATGCATTTTTTGTAGCTCTCGCCTGGAATCTCGGCCTTACTGTCGGCAGCTGGACGTTCATCGTCGGTTTTTTTCTTATTCTTATTAACGGAGCTCTTTTGAAAGAAAGACCTGATTTTTCTGCTCTTATAACAATGTTTATTATCGGGCTGCTGATAGATTTCTGGCTGTTAATCGCACTCTCCGGCATAATGCCGGATTCACTCATTCTGCAGGTTGTACTTCTGCTGACAGGAGTAACGTGCTGCGGTGCAGGCATCGCATCCTATCTTCAATCCTCTTTCGGGCGGAATCCAATTGATAACTCAATGATTGTTTTTCATACTCTTACCGGGAAAAGCCTGTCTTTTTCCAAAACGTTTTTAGAATTGTCTATTCTGGTCGTTGCTTTTGTTATCGGTGGCCCTATAGGGGCCGGAACACTGCTTGTGGCCTTCGGGATTGGTCCGCTTATTCAATTTTTCCATAAGCCGATTACTTCCCTGCGCATAAAATATACCGGCTGAATTGGAAAAAGCAGGCGTCCCACTGAGGGAGCCTGCTTTTTTGTACTTTCCTGTTATTTTTTATCGTTGGGCGGTTCTATGCCGCGGTAAAAATCTATACTGGTAAAGGTAAGCTGTCTCAACGAAAGCCCTTCCTCTCTTTCATCCTCACGGTTCCTTGACCGCGCCGGTCTTACGTTACTTTCTCAGATTCCAGAGTTATCTTTTCCGCCCGTAACGAGCCTGCGGTAATAAAGCACTCATACTATCGTACGCTTTTCCGGACGAAAAGTCAAATGTTTTTTTCCACTTCCTTTTGCACCTGTTCTGCCAGTCTATCCAGAGAAAGATTATTCTCCATGTGATCCCGCATTGGTTTACCATAAGTAATATTCACATCTGCCGGCTTCATTCTTCCGTTATTCGCCTCCATCATTTTATAAGATCCACTGATGGAAACCGGCACAATGGCCACCCTTGATAACTGTGCCAGTTTGAAGCTTCCTTTTTTAAACTGGCCCGTTGTTTCTCCTTTATTGCGCGTTCCTTCCGGAAATATCACAAGACTATTACCAGTTCTTAAATTGTCCGCTCCTTCCCGAATCATTTGAACAGCCTGTCTTCTGTCTTTTCTATCAATGAAAACACATCCCAGGAGTTCCATCCAGGAAGAAATGAGTGGAATACGTTTTACTTCTTTTTTGGAAATGAAGCCTATCTTACGGCCGGCCGTATGGAGCAGCAGAGGAATATCAAAATTCCCCTGATGATTACTGACGAACAGCACCGGTTCGTCTTCCGGTATATTTTCCAGGCCGTATACATGTGCTTTCCCTCCAGCGAGGCGGAACAGCCTCCGCGCCCACCTCTCCGCTTTCTGGTGTACAAATTTATCAGCATCTTTTTTATCTTTTTTTTGAAGCT
>REBZ01000142.1 GCA_007692495.1 Alkalicoccus sp. | reverse complement strand
TAAGAAATGCATTTTAGAAAGACTTTGTTTGTCGTTGGATAGTGAAGGAAACTTCACTTGGGCCTGCCGTGGAGGAGATCTCCAGCTTCCTGATATGAACGAAACTGTCAAGAGGGAAGCTCCACCCGGACGGAAAGGAAACCGAAAGCTTTCTCCGCAGCAGGTGAAAAGAGTCACAGACTCCCTTCCATCAAAACAAAGCTTTACCAGAGACTCTTGTGCAAAATTATCGCTCCATGATCGATGAAAACAGTCCTCTGTCTTTTGGAATTCCTTATTTAGACACCTGTTTCTTCATAAGAAAGAAGAGAGAGGTCTTCATATTTATCGGAAGCTGCAGGAGACATCGGGGGACTCCAGAGCGATCAAGGACGAGCCGAAGATCCGTTCAGGATGGAATTAGCTGAGGCCGGCCCGCTCGGAAAGACTCCCCCGTGGAAACAGAAGCGGACGTTTCTGTTTCTATGTTTTATTCTTAAGAAATCCTTTTAAAAAAAGAAGCCAGCCGCTTAATCATTAGCTGCTGGCTCTTCCTTCGTCCGGATGATCTGCATCGGATTCCCGCCCACAAACGTGCCAGGCGGAACGTCTTTATGCACGAGCGTTGCCGCAGACACTACCGCCCCATCCCCGATAGTAACTCCGGGGAGAATGGTTGTGTTTGCTCCGATCATGACATTGTCTCCGATTCGTACATTGCCGAGACGATATTCATCGATTAAATATTCGTGGGCGAGAATGGTGGTGTTATAACCGACGACAGAATTTTTTCCGATAGAAATTTTTTCCGGAAACATCACATCAAACATCACCATAAGGGCAATCGCTGCCCTGTCTCCAATTTCAGCACGCAGAAATGTCCTGTACAGCCAGTTTTTCACGCCGAGAAAAGGCATATAGCGCGCAAGCTGAATCACTGCGAAATTCTTTACAACTTTTAGAAAAGGCACGGTCTTATAAACCTGCCAGAGAGAATTTGACGTAGTAACTTTATAGCTTTCTGTCCTGCGCGCCATTATACCGTCTCCTTACTTTACCTTCGGGGTTTTAATATAGTTTAACAGCTCCGGCATGCTGTGCAGCATAATATCCGGGCTGTAGCTCTCCAAATGTTCCTGCCCTTTAATGGACCAGGCAACACCCGCTGCCTTTGTTCCCGCGTTTTTTCCCGCCAGAATATCATGCTCACTGTCCCCGACCATAAGTGCCTGCCCGGCTTTCTGTCCGAGCTGATCCAGCGCTGTATAGAGAGGCTCAGGATCCGGTTTCGGTTTGGTTACCTCATCCAGTGAAACAATGACCGGAAAATATTTTTCCATATTCATCAGCTGCAGACCTTTCACCGCTGTGTCTCTCCTTTTAGAAGTGACAACAGCCATGGAATAGCCTGCATCATAAAGTTCGTCCAGTGTTTCCTGGACTCCTTCATATTCCGAAACAAGTTCGTCGTGATTCGCATGATTGAAATTCCGGTACACACCGATCATTTCCTCTGTATACCCCGGCTTCAGCCGTCCGAACGTTTCCGAAAGGGGTGGACCGATAAAGGTGGCAATTTCTTCTCTGCCGTATTTCCCAGGGAAATACTGATCAAGAGTATGCTCAAAGGAGGCAACGATCAGATCGATTGTATTGATCAGCGTCCCATCGAGGTCAAAAAGAATCGTATCAATTTTATGGTTCATGCTTTTTTCTCCTTTCTATATGAAACAGGTGCTACCTGTCGGATGCTGCCGGTTTTCTTTCTTCGGTCGTTTCCTCCAGCTCTTTTTTCTCCAGACGGTTCCAAATAAAGGCTACCGCGACTGTCAGTAGAACAGCAGTAACGAGCCGGACAAGCAGCAGCGGCCAGAGAGGTATTCCGAGCGGTGCGAATATCAGTGTGTCCTCTATGACGGCGTGACATGCTGCAAGAAAAATGAACACAAGGTAGAGATCCTTTTTAGATACTCCGTCTTCCCTTGCCGCCTGGATCATTACTCCCGCCCCATAGGCAAGACCGAAAAACAAACCGGCTGCAAGAGTTGTCGACGTGTTGGACTTCACTCCGAGCAGTTTTGTGAAAGGAGTCATCCAGCGGGAGAACACAGGCAGCCAGCGCATATCCTTCATGACCTGAATAAAGATCATAATTGGTATGACGATCACTGCCAGCTGTAGAATGCCGATAACAGCACTTTCCATCCCATAAAAGACAATAGGAAGAAAGCCTTCCACTTCCGATGGACCGGAAGGAACAAAACCGTATTCTGCCCGCTCGCTTCCACCCTGCCAGACAAGATGAATAATCCATGCAGATAAAAGTGCAAGACCGATCCGGACAGCTAGTGTAATGGTAACGCTCAGCCCCACCTGTTTTGCTACTGCAGACTCTACAAATAAATTATGCGAGAAAGAAAGCATCACAGCAAGAATAAAGACTTCTTTAACTGTCAGTTCCATCGTCAGCATGGCCCCGATAGCTGCATAGAGATTCAGCACATTGCCAAGTACAAGCGGGATCGCCGCCTCACCGGGAAGACCGATCCATCCCATCATCGGGGAAAGCATCCGCGTCAGCCAGTCCATTGCAGCTGTCTGGCTGAGCATCGTGACAATGAGTGTAATCGGGAAAATAATTTTACCGAGTTTCCACGTTGTCAGCAGTCCGACTATAAGGCCTTCTTTTAATGTCCGCATCCACTTCCCCCTCCTTTTCTTTTTGACTCTCTGCTAAAGAATCTCTATGCAGCAGTTAAACGATTATCGGGAAAAATTAATTTTACCGAGTCGTTTCATTAATCATCCAAATATCGTTTATCGGCAAGTCCAGTTTTTCTCCGGTAAACAATTAAAATAATACTTCCAATAATCAGTATGATAGAGAGCACCTGTGCCGTTCGCAGCGTCCCGAAAATCAGCAGATAGTCCGTGCGGATTCCTTCGATAAACAGCCTGGCGACAGAGTAATAAATAACGTAGGTTAAAAACATCTCTCCACGCCGGAGGTTCCATCGCCGAAGGTAAAGAAGAAGGGCAACTCCAAGCAGATTCCAAACCGATTCATATAAAAATGTCGGATGATGATAGGCCCCATTAATAAACATCTGATCGATGATAAAATCAGGAAGCATCATACCTTCCAAAAAGCTTCGGGGCACCTCTCCTCCGTAAACTTCCTGGTTCATGAAGTTTCCCCAGCGGCCGACTGCCTGCCCGAGCAGAATACCCGGCGCCGCAATATCAGCAAGTTTCCAGAAAGAAACTTTTTTCACTTTTGCAAAGATAAGACCTGTAATCACTGAAGCAATCAGAGCTCCGTGGATGGCGAGCCCGCCTTCCCATATGGCAAAAGCCCGCATCGGGTTATCAGCGAACTGTTCCCAGCGGAAAATTACATAATAAAGCCTGGCACCGATAATCGCTGCCGGCAGTGCAAAAATCAGCAGGTCCGCCAGCATATCTTCCGGGAGACCCCTTTTTTTCATCTCTCTGTTTACGAGCAGATACCCGAGGAGAGCCCCGAGTCCGATCAATATTCCATACCAGTAAACCGTAAGCGGTCCCAGTTCAAAAGCAATTGGGTCCAGCGGCTGTGCAGTCAACAACAATCTCGTCACCTCATTCTATAAACTTAATCCTGATCGGCGTCGCTTTCCTCGATAACAGAGGTCAGCCTTTCCGAAAACTGTTCCGCAGCGTTGATTCCCATCCGCTTGAGACGGAAATTCATTGCTGCTACTTCTATAATAACGGCCAGGTTTCGTCCAGGTCGGACGGGGACCGTAATCTTCGGCAGATCTGTTTCAAATACTTTCAAATGCTCTTCATCCAGGCCGAGACGGTCATACTGCTTTTTTTGATCCCAGGCTTCCAGATCAATTGAGAGGCCAATGCGCTTTTCGTTCCTTACAGCTCCTGCTCCGAACAGCGTCATAACATTTATTATTCCGAGACCTCTTATTTCAAGCAGGTGCCGGATCAGTTCCGGCGAGCGGCCGACGAGCTCACCTTCCTGCTCCTGACGGATTTCTACAGAATCATCAGCGACAAGCCGGTGTCCCCTGCGGACAAGGTCGAGAGCCGTTTCACTTTTTCCCACCCCGCTGGAACCGGTAATTAATACACCGATACCGTAAATATCTATAAGTACTCCGTGCATTGCAGTCATTGGAGCCAGTTTACTCTCTAAAAAGGTCGTCAGTTTACTGCTGAGCCGTGTCGTGGACATATCTGCAGAAAAAACAGGAACACCGACCTCATCAGCAGCATCTTTGAGTTCAGCGGGTGGCTGCAGCCCTCTCGATAATATAATTGCTGGTGTATCGTACGTGCAGAGACGTACCATCCGGTCCACCTGGTCCTCTTCTGACAACTGTTCATAGAAACTCATTTCCGTTTTACCGAGCAGCTGAATCCGTTTTGCCGGGTAATATGTAAAAAAACCCGCCATTTCCATCCCCGGGCGGGAGATATCACTCGTTGTAACAGGGCGGAACGTGACCGATTCCTCATCATTCAGGAGCGTCAGATCAAATTCCTCCATTAATACTTTTGCTGTTATTTCTGCCATCTTCATTCTCCTCTCAGCAAGCCTATTTATCCATTTTAGCATATCAAAACCGGCCCTGTGGAAGAAGTACCCCTGCACATTTTAAAACACACAATTTGCAGGCTGATTTTCACAACAGCTGCCATTAAAAATAGCTGTGTTTGGTGTTGGACGCAGGAGGATGGAATCAGCTGAGACCGGCCCGCACGGAAGGGGCAAGCAGGGCATCGTATATCTATACAAAAAACACTTTATCAACAACCTGAAAGCCCTGTCAGGGAGTGCCTGACAGGGCTTTTCTGTATGAAGGAATATTTTTCACCTTCCAGGTCATTCTGTTTCAGCGCTTGACCAGCGGATCAACGATGAAGTTTGAGATAATGGCGTTCAGGATGGCGAAGATCACTGCCGCAGCGAGCGCCCATAAAAATCCATCTATCACAAAACTGCTTCCCATCAGCCAGGCTGTAAGCATAAGCGTAATGGCGTTTATGACGAATAAAAACAGCCCGAGTGAAAGAATCGTAGCAGGCAGTGTCAAAACGACAAGAATTGGTTTAACGCTAATATTTACGACTGCCAGAATCAGACTGGCGATCACCGCTGCTCCGAAACCAGTCAGCTCAATGCTGTCAAACAGATTGGCAATAATTAGAAGAATAACGGCGTTTATTACTAACTGTATCAGCCAGCTCATGTATCAATCACATCCGTATCATTTGGTATGAGGAAAATAGCTGCGATATAAAGCGCTGCGATCATTGCGGAAAAAGGGATAAACAGCACTACCGTAATAATGCGCACAAGTGTCGGATCAATATTGAAATAATCCGCCACTCCTCCACAGACACCCGCCAGTTTTCTATCTCTTGTCGTACGTGCAATACGCTTCATAATCACACTCTCCTTTTCCTTAACGATCAAATTATTTGACGTGAACAGAGCCGGTCACAGCTTCTGCTTCGATATAAAAGTGACCTTCCCCCTGCTTGTTGGCAATGAAGGTCATTTTCTTACTCGCAAATTCCTTTTTCTCTTCAATAATACTCATGTCGGAAAGCTGACAGTGAATACCGCCGACAGAAGTTTTTACTTCCCCTTCCGTTTTTGCGTTTTCAGGTACAGCAACAAAAATACTTCCGGTAGTGGTCTTTATATACGTTTTTGCCTGAGAAGCTTCTGCCAGCCGGAAGTGCACCGTCCCATTCACAGATTCTATATGAATATTTCCTCTTGCCGCTTCAATATCAACAGAACCGTTCATCGTCTTAAGCTCTGCTTCTACTGTGTAGAGCTGCTTAACACTGATGGAACCGTTCATTGTTTCCAGATGACATTCCTTGGCATCTATCCGCTCGAAGGAGATTTTTCCGTTGACTGCTTTTGCATTCAACTCATGTACGGGAATATGTTCCCCCTTCATTTTTCCATTAAACGTATAGAGCTTCAGTTTATCCAAATTTTCCACCGGCATATAAACAATGGCATTGACCTTCATCGATTTTTTACGGGATTCGAGTTTCAGCTTCCCATTCGATACGCTGAACTCTACGTCCCGAAGAAACTCGCGGCGGGCTTCCTCTTTATCCCGGACCCGGTAAACCTGCACATCGCATTTGATATGGACATCACCGCTTTCGGAAGGCCGGAGATCAATGCTTCCGTTCTCTACGTGAATATCTGCCTCTTTAAGGAATACGTTTTTTTGTTCAAATACGTGATCCATGCCCTCAGAGCTGCCGAAATTGAAGTCCAGATCCATATCTTTGACCCGGTGAACAGCGTCATCCACAAATTCAGAGAATTTAGAAGCGAAAGAGTTGAATTTTTCTTCCGCCTGCTGGTAGTCCCAGGGGCCGCGCTGCTTCCTGGAGGTGCTGCTGCGCTTTGTTTCTTCCGAGCGGCGGTCTTCCTCCTCTTTTCCTGACTTTTCTTCAGAAGCTTTTCCCCCGCTTTCTTCATCCTTTAAAGCGTTCAGTAGACGCATGCCTTCTTCTGCGGAAATTTTTCCGTCCTCAATCATTTTGAGAATCATCTGGCGTTCTTCCTGCATTTGAACCGCTCCCTTCTATAATTTTCCTTCTTCTATCATATGATGAATGAGCATTCCCCGCCTCGGTCTTCCGGCGTATTTTTTCCTAGGCGGCCTGCCTCTTTCTTTGTTACGTAAAGGAAGACGGGGAGTTTCGTTCCGAGTGTATTTTTATTCAGCCGACTGTCCCTGTGCCTGCATTTTCTTTTCCATCCTGGCTGATTCTCTCTCGAGCACCGGCTTCAAAAATCTTCCTGTATGGGACTTTTCATTTTCTGCCACTTTTTCCGGTGTCCCTTCTGCGACAAGTCTTCCTCCTTTGTCGCCGCCTTCCGGACCGAGATCAATAATATGGTCCACCGTTTTAATGACGTCCATATTATGCTCTATCACAAGCACCGTATCTCCGTTTTCCACGAGACGCTGTAATACCTGCAGCAGCCGGGCAATATCTGCAACATGAAGACCCGTCGTCGGTTCATCCAGAATATAAAAGGTTTTACCTGTGGAGCGGCGGTGAAGCTGGGAAGCGAGTTTCACACGCTGTGCCTCTCCCCCGGAGAGCGTGGTGGCCGGCTGGCCGAGCTTAATATAGCCGAGGCCGACATCTTTCAAAGTTTGAATTTTCCGTTTGATTTTCGGGATGTTTTCAAAGAAGATCAACGCTTCATCCACTGTCGAACCGAGTACATCCGCAATGTTTTTCCCTTTGTACGTCACTTCCAGCGTTTCTCTGTTATACCGCTTTCCATCACATTCTTCGCACGGTACATAAACATCCGGAAGAAAGTGCATTTCAATTTTTATAATGCCGTCCCCGCGGCAGGCTTCACAGCGTCCACCCTTGACGTTAAAGCTGAACCGGCCTTTTTTATAGCCTCTCATCTTCGCTTCGTTTGTCATTGCAAAGACGTCCCGGATATCGTCAAATACACCGGTGTATGTTGCAGGATTGGAACGCGGAGTTCTTCCGATCGGGGACTGGTCAATATCTACGACCTTCTCGAGCTGATCTATCCCCTGTACTTCTTTTACTCTTCCCGGTTTATCCTTGGCTGTTGTCAGTTTCTGAGCAAGTGACTTGTGGAGAATGTCATTGATCAGCGTACTTTTTCCTGATCCGGATACACCGGTAACGGCCAGAAGCACCCCGAGCGGGATATTCACATTTGTTTTTTTGAGGTTATTTTCCTCCGCACCTTTAATACTGATTTTACGGCCGTCCGGTTTCCGCCTTTCCGACGGAAGAGGAATAAACTTCTCCCCTGATAAATATTTACCGGTAACGGATTCTTCATCCTCCATCACTTCTTTTGGTGTACCTGTGGAACACACTTTTCCTCCGTGGACTCCCGCTCCCGGGCCGATATCGATCAGATGATCGGCTGAAAGCATCGTGTCTTCATCATGTTCCACCACGATAAGCGTATTTCCAAGGTCCCTCATCCGCTCGAGTGTTCTGATGAGCCGGTGGTTATCCCGCTGGTGCAGACCGATCGACGGCTCATCCAGTACATACAGAACTCCTGTCAGGGCGGAGCCAATCTGCGTGGCAAGCCGGATCCTTTGGGCTTCTCCGCCGGATAAAGTTCCGGCCGCCCGGGACATCGTTAAATATTCAAGCCCTACATTGACGAGGAAAGACAGCCTTTCTTCAATCTCGCGCAGAATCATCCTTGCGATCGTCATATCTTTTTCCGACAGTTCAAGCCCGTCGAAAAACCGGCGTGCTTCCTGGATCGATTTATTGGTTACTTCCCCAATATGCAGACCGTTGACTTTTACCGCCAGAGACTCTTCTGTCAGTCGATTACCGCTGCAGGCAGGACAGGGCTTTTGTGTCATATACTGTTCCATCTGCTCGCGGATGTAATCCGAACCTGTTTCATGGTAGCGGCGGGAAATGTTTTTTAGTACACCTTCAAAATACATATGCTTTTCCCTCACCCGGCCGAATTCGTTTTTATACCGGAAGTGAACCTTTCTGCTTCCGCTGCCTTTCATGATGATGTCCTTCTCTTTTTTCGACAGTTCTTTGTAAGGCTTATCCATATCGATATTGAACTCGTCGCAGACGCTGGCAAGAAGGGACGGGTAGTACTGGGAGCTCGTCGGCTTCCAGGCCGCTATCGCATGTTCTTTTAAGGTCAGCGTTTGATCAGGAACAACAAGCTCCGTATCCACCTCCAGCTTGTGACCGATTCCGTCACAGCGGCTGCAGGCACCGAATGGACTGTTAAAGGAAAACATCCTAGGTTCGAGTTCACCGACGGAAAAACCGCAGTGCGGACATGCATGATGCTGATTAAAAACGAGTTCCTCTTCTCCGACCACATCGATCAGAACTTTTCCTTCGCCGAGGCGGAGTGCTGTTTCCAGAGATTCAGCCAGCCGGGAGGCAATGCCTTCTTTAATAACAATGCGGTCGATAATTACTTCAATGTTGTGCTTTTTATTTTTATCCAGCTCAATTTCCTCTGCTGCTTCACGCATTTCCCCGTTTACCCGAACACGTACGTACCCCTGCTTTTTAATATCCTCCAGCACTTTAGCATGTGTTCCTTTCCGCCCGGAAATAACAGGAGCAAGAATCTGCATTTTCGTCCGCGGTTCAAATTCCAGCAGCTGATCAGCCATCTGCTGTACTGTCTGGGAAGCAATTTCTATCCCATGTTCCGGGCAGACAGGTTTTCCCACTCTTGCATAGAGAAGGCGGAGATAGTCGTATATTTCTGTCACGGTTCCTACAGTGGAGCGCGGGTTTTTCGATGTTGTTTTCTGATCGATGGAAATCGCCGGGGACAGTCCTTCAATCGAATCGACGTCCGGTTTATCCATTTGTCCGAGAAACTGCCGGGCATATGCTGAGAGCGATTCCACGTACCGGCGCTGTCCCTCCGCATAAATAGTATCAAAGGCAAGAGAGGATTTCCCGGAGCCGGACAGTCCCGTCATAACGACGAGTTTGTTTCTCGGAATCGTCACATCTATGTTCTGCAGATTATGTGACCGGGCTCCTTTCACCTCAATGTTTTCCTGTGCCATAGCTTAATCATCCTTCCGCTTTCAGTTCTATAATGACATCGCGAAGTTCTGCAGCCCTTTCGAAATCGAGGTCTTTGGCAGCCTGCTTCATTTCACTTTCCATTCGCTCAATGACTTTTAGTCTTTCTTTTCTGCTCAGCTTCTGTTTTGGTGCTTTTTCAATCACGTCGTACGTTTCTTCCTCTTCAGCAGCGTACGTAGCCTGAATAAGCTCCGGTATCGCTTTTTGAATCGTAGTCGGTGTCAGACCATACTTTTCGTTGTGGGCTTTTTGAATAGCACGTCTCCGTTTTGTTTCCTCAATTGCGACTTCCATGGAATTCGTCATTTTGTCTGCATACATGACGACGTGCCCGTTGGCGTTCCGTGCTGCCCGCCCCATCGTCTGAATGAGGGACCGCTCGGCACGGAGGAACCCTTCCTTATCGGCGTCCAGAATCGCCACGAGCGATACTTCCGGAATGTCCAGACCTTCCCGGAGCAGGTTAATTCCTACCAGGACGTCATGCTGTCCCTGCCTCAGTTCACGGATGATCTGAATACGCTCGAGTGTTTTAATATCAGAATGGAGATACTCCACTTTAATGCCTATTTCTTTTAAATAAGCCGTCAGATCTTCCGACATTTTTTTTGTCAATGTAGTAACGAGAACCCGTTCATTCCGCTCCCGCCTTACTCTCACTTCCTCTATCAGGTCATCAATCTGCCCTTCAATCGGACGCACATCGATGGTCGGATCAAGCAGTCCGGTAGGACGGATAATCTGCTCCACCATTTTTGGAGTATGTTCTATTTCGTACGGTCCCGGTGTAGCCGAAACAAATACAATTTGATTAACGTGTTTCTCAAATTCCTCGAATTTCAGCGGCCGGTTATCTTTTGCGGAGGGAAGACGGAAACCGTGGTCTACGAGCACTCCTTTACGCGCCTGGTCCCCATTGTACATACCTCGGATCTGCGGAAGTGTGACGTGGGATTCGTCCGCAATAATCAGCGAATCTTCCGGAAAATAGTCCAGAAGGGTATAAGGGGTCGCCCCCGCTTCCCGGAATGTAAGATGTCTGGAGTAGTTTTCAATTCCGGAACAGTAGCCGAGTTCCTGCATCATTTCAATATCATATCGTGTACGCTGCTCCAGCCGCTGCGCTTCGAGAAGCTTTCCTTTTTCATGCATGTCCTTTAATGTTTCTTCCAGCTCTTTTTCAATATTTACGATCGCTTTCTCCAGCTTTTCCGACCGCGTCACGAAGTGGGAAGCCGGAAAGACAGCCGCATGCTCTCTGTTACCGAGAACTTCGCCTGTCAGCGCATCGACTTCTGTAATCCGGTCGATTTCATCCCCGAAAAACTCAACACGCAGACAGTGTTCGTCCCTGGAAGCAGGGAAGATTTCGACAACGTCCCCGCGCACCCGGAAAGTTCCCCGCGTAAAATCGATATCGTTTCTCTGATACTGAACATCGACCAGCTGACGCAGCAGGGCGTTCCGTTCTTTTTCCATACCGGTCCTTAAAGACACCACAAGATCCCGGTAATCCTCCGGAGAACCGAGGCCGTATATGCACGAAACACTGGCCACGATTATCACGTCGTTCCGTTCGAAAAGAGCACTGGTTGCCGAGTGTCGCAGTTTGTCTATTTCGTCGTTTATGCTCGCGTCTTTTTCAATGAATGTGTCCGACTGGGGAATATAGGCTTCCGGCTGATAGTAGTCGTAATAACTGACGAAGTACTCCACCCGGTTGTCTGGAAAAAATTCTTTGAACTCACTGTAAAGCTGACCGGCCAGCGTCTTATTATGGGCAATGACAAGTGTAGGCTTATTCACCTGCTGGATTACATTGGACATCGTAAAAGTTTTACCTGTTCCCGTTGCTCCGAGAAGGGTCTGGAACTTCTTCCCTTCTTTTATCCCTTTTGTTATTTCTTCTATCGCCTGAGGCTGATCACCCGCAGGTTCGTATTTTGCCTGTATATTAAATGGATGTGCTGCAATAGCCACGTTCATTCATCCTTTCCCGTCCTGCCTTATTCCATTAGTTTTGTTAAAGCTCCGCGTTGATGGAAGCGTACCTGCGGCTCGTTCGCTGAAGTAAAAAGTACTGTTTTCGGTTCACCTTATACCTTTACCCTTTCGAGCCTGTTAATTATCAATTATATCATGATATTTTTTAAAGTGCGAACGTATGTTCACCGAACTTTTATGTGCAGCAAAAAAAGCTGTCTCCGGATCGACAGCAGTCGATACACGGAGACAGTCCTGTTACTGTTATTCTGCAAGCAGTTCCAGAGCCCGCTGAAACTGTACATCATTTTCTTTTTCCTGAACTGCTTCAATCACCTGCTCCTGCAGGGTATCAGCTGTTTCTTCAGTAATTGTTCCCGTTCCTTCCAGATCGTTTTCCTCCTGGAAGGAACGTACAGCTTCTTCTGTTGCTTCGTCAAAATATCCGTCCGTCCGTTCCGGGTCGTACCCGAGACCTTCGAGCATGATCTGGGCATTTTCAATATGCTCATTCAGCATATCTTTTTCAAGTGTTTCTTCGGAATCAACCGGCGATGCGTAAAAGTAGTCCGGCTGTTCGACTTCCATAGTTGGAGAAACGCCTTCTTCATTAACATCATTTCCGTCTGACGTGAGCCAGCGGAAAAGTGTCAACTTCAGCTGACTGCCATCCCCCATCGGCAGTGTCTGCTGAACCGTTCCCTTTCCGAAGGTCGACGTTCCAATGAGTTCATGTCCACCTGCTTCCTGAAGGGCTGCAGCAAGAATTTCTGAAGCAGACGCACTTCCTTCGTTGATCAGACCTACGATCGGATACTCTTTTTCTTCTCCAAGAGCCGACACGTGTTCCATCGTACCTCCGTCACGATCTTCAATCTGTACGACCGTTTCACCTCCGGGAATAATCATATCCCCAATGTCTTCCACACTCTGCAGGAAGCCTCCCGGATTTCCGCGGACATCAATAATTAAACCGTCAATTCCCTGGTCTTCCAGCTCTGTCAGTTCTTCCTCAAAACGTTCTGCCGTATTTTCTGAAAAAGAGCGGAGTTCAAGTACACCGATCCGCTGTCCATCTTCTTCCACGACGTCCCCGTAAACTGTTTCAATCGGAATTTCATCACGGACAACGTCCACTTCCATCAGATCGGAAACTCCCGGTCTGTCAATTGTAAGAGTTACTGTCGTCCCTTTTTCCCCACGGATTTTCAGTACTGCATCATACAAAGAAAGTCCTTCTATGTTTTCTCCATCAATCTCAAGAATTTGATCGTTCGGACGAAGACCGGCATCTTCTGCCGGAGAATCACGGAAAGGAGCAACAATTGTTACCCGGCCGTCAGTCATACTGACCTCTGCACCAATTCCTTCGAAAGAAGAGTCCAGTGATTCCATAAATTCTTCTGCTGTCGATTCGTTCATGTAAACAGAATAAGGGTCGTCCAGAGTTTCCAGCATACCGGAAATAGCTCCTTCAACCAGCTCTTCCTCTTCTATTTCTTCTACATACGATTCCTGAATCATTTCCATTGCCTGCTGTATTCTTTCTTCCCCGCCGCTTTTATCGGAAGAGGAAGCTGCCGGCTCTGAATTATCCTGTACAGAAGCCTGCTCTCCGGCACTCTGCTCCTCATCCATGGAGAGAAAAGCCCATGTTCCGCCTGCTCCAATAAGCAGGGCCAGTACAAATACAAGCGGCAGTAAAATTTTATTTTTCATATGCCCACCTCTTTTTCATTGCCTGTAAGTCCCCCTAATATTAACGATAACTTACCGTTATCATAACAGACTGAATAAAAAACAGGAAAGAAAGACACACGTGTTACACAAAAT
>REBZ01000043.1 GCA_007692495.1 Alkalicoccus sp. | reverse complement strand
GCCTCTCCTGAATGGAAGAAAGGGCGGAATCAACACGTTTTTTAGAAGAGAAAACTTCTTTTTATTTTCCTGCTGGAGCTGCAGCAGGTGACTCCGAGGCGAGGAAGGACGAGCTGAAGATCCATTTCTTCCGAGTGTTGGGAGGAAGAAATTAGCTGAAGCCGGCCCGCCCGGAAAGCATCCTGCGGAGGCGAAAGCAGGGGAATGTATACGCCTGTATAAAAAATACTTTATAAACAGCCTGAGAACAGCCTGCCGGTGCGGCAGGCTGTTCCAACTTTTTTAATTACTGGGATAGTGCTTCAGGCAGATTGATTACGCCATTTCCGTAGTAAAAGGAGCTGCCGAGATGATCTGCTGTTTCGTTCAGCGTGCTTCGTACATCCTCACTTGATAGCGATGAGTCATTATGCATCATAAGCGCTGCAGCCCCTGCTGCGTGCGGTGCTGCCATGGAAGTACCGTTCAGGGAAGTGTAGGAATTACCCGGATACGTACTGTAAATATCTGCTCCCGGAGCCATAACTTCCAGTTCGTCCCCTACACTGGAAAAAGAAGCGCGGTTATCGCTGCTGTCGAGTGCTCCTACGGCCATTACTGAATCGTAGCGTGCCGGGTAGTTGATTGTGTTGCTTCCAAACCAGTTGGTTCCGTCGTTACCAGCTGCTGCAATTACGAGAATGCCGGCTTCTGAAGCATTGCTGCTTGCCGTTTCCATCGCCTCGGAATGCGTCGGTGTACCGAGACTCATGTTTATTACATCCATATCATTGGAGATTGACCACTCGATGCCTGCAATAATTCCATCAAGAGTTCCTCCACCTTCAGCCCCTAGCACTTTCACGGCATATAAATCAGCTGCCGGTGCGACACCAAGAACTCCCTGGGAATTATCAAGTGCTCCGACTGTGCCTGCCACATGCGTGCCGTGACCGTTTTCATCTGAAAAAGGATCGGCTTCACCAGTAACAAAGCTTTCTCCGCCCTGTACGTTCAAGTCGGAATGAGAAGCTTCAATTCCAGTATCGAGAACTGCTACCGAAATTCCGCTTCCCGTAAGACCACTGCTGTGAATGGATGGTGCTTCCAGACGGTCAATACCCCAAGGAACTGTCTGAGCAGTCTGCACTTCAATGTTCTCCTCAATAAAAGCAATATTAGGATTGTTCTCCAGACCGTTAACTGCAGGCTCCGGCATCGTCACGTGCAGAACATCCATATACTCATATTCACGCAGTATTTCTCCATCTGCAAAACTGACAGTTTCTTTATCCGGTGTTGTATGAAAACCTATTAAGTATTCTTTCTTTTCCACCCCTTCCGCCCAGGCTGTTGCTGCGAGCATAAATAGTACCGAAATCATTACGGCTGTCATTAAGCTGATTTTTCTCCACATTGTAACTGCCTCCTCTACCAAGAATTCCTGCAAGTATAAAAGATATTTCACTACAGTGAATTTCTTGTGCGGAGTGCTCAGCCGGAACGTTAATGCGGGAAAGCTTTCTCACGCTCCGCTGCTTCACAATTATTCATTCAGGAATATTTTCAGTTTCTGTCCCTGCAGCCTCTGCTTTAATTTCGTCGATTTCCTCCTGAACTAAGTCTGCAAACTCTTCGTTTTCTCTTAATAAAAATACGTTTCTGGATTTTTCCAAATAATTTAAAGCTGAGGTTTTTTTCTTTTTATCGGTGTACCACAAGCTTTTTCCACATTGAAAATACAGCTCCCCTAAAATGTACAGGGAATTCGAGTCTAAACAGTGCTTCACCCCTTTCTTAGCTAATGAAAAAGAGGATTTATATTCTCCTTTAAGAAATTTACCTTTGCTAAAATTATAGTAGACAGCAAGTAACAACTCTTCGTTCGACAGGTAGGGATGTTTATTGCACGACTGCAGCAAGCTTTCATAAATGTCTTCCGCTTTTTGATGCTGTTCTGTTAAACTATATATAATAGCTTTGCTCAGCAGAATATCCAGTTCTCTTTCCGAACTGTTTTTTTCAGTAGTTTCTGCTAAGCTGATTGCTTCATCTAATAATCCGATTGCTTTTATGTGGTTTTCATGCAAGTGGAAAACGCAGATTCCCTGCCTCCATAAAAGAAACTGCTGCAAGTGGTGACCACGAAACAGAGGGTTCTGTTTTTCAGCTTCCACCATGTCCAAAACGGCTTCGTATTTCGCTCTATCCATGTTTTTTGAGATGAATTCAATTACCTGGTACACGTAATTCACTTTTGTGACATCCGCAAAATCGTCGAAAAAATAATACGGATTGACACCGAGGCGGTCGGCAATCATTGCCAGCATATTAGCCGAAGGATGAACCATCCCTTTTTCCAGCTTGCTGATGTAGCTTTGATTACAGATTCCTTTACACACTTCTTTTTGGGAAATGCCATAAAAAAGACGCAGATCTTTTATTTTTCTTCCAAATTCAATTTCCACTGCATGTACCCTCCTCCAATGTAAATTATTCCTATATGAATGTATTTTACCCTAACTGAAAGAAAATCAAAGATATTTCAATAATTACTTTGCTTATTTCCAGTTTTTAGAGAATACGAACTATTATTTACTATGTCATAATTAATTTAGTTAAGTTAACTGTTTTAACTTGTATTCACATTATGTATAGGAGGTCTTTTTATGAAAATCTTTTTTATCACTCTTTTTGCGCTTATGATGATCGCATTACCTGCCGGTGCTTTAGAATTATTTCAGCCTCTTGGAGACCTCCCATTTAAGCATCGATAAATACCCCTCTAAATAATAAAAGAAAGACCCCGGAGCACCCCCCGGGGTCT
>REBZ01000034.1 GCA_007692495.1 Alkalicoccus sp. | reverse complement strand
CGTTTCAGCCTATTTATTCCAGTCAGTGTATAGACTCCTTCTCTTACCGAGCCTGGGTAGTGACCCCTAAAAGTTACAGTTTTTCTTATGAAGTTGATTGGCCTGCGCCATGAATAAGGATCTTCCGACGGCGCTTCATCCCACCGGCGTCTCCGCCGTTACGGAGGGAAGCCATCTCTTTATCGAAAAAAACGGCTTTAATAAGGAAGTTTTTCATAATAGAAAACTTCTTCTTTCCCTGCTGCAGCCGAAGGGGCGACTCCAGGGCGATCAAGGCCGAGGCGAAGATCCGTTTAGGAAGAAATTAGCTGAGCCCGGCCCGCCCGGAAAGCGTCCCGGAAGGCGCAAGCAGGAAAACGTCTATCTATACACCAAAAACACTTTATCAACACTCTGGGAGCTGTCCTTATAATAAGTACAGCTTTATCTTTCATTAATATGGTCCGTAAACGTTTCCGGAGAACTGCTTGCTCCTGTCTTTCTTTTATTCCTTTCTTCTATCCCAAGGAAACAGCTTTGATTTCTTCTGAAGCTATGTTTTTATTAATGCGCCTTACATTTTTATTTTTTAGCGGCTGGAAACGTTCGGTCCCGCTTATTCGCTGTTTGATTTACAATCCTCTTAACTACAGCAGTTTTCACTTGGCACACATTTTTTGTATGGAAGTAAGGACGTCTCCACCGTCACAACAAAACAGGAGGCGAGACTGAAATTAGCCACTCCCCCTTCTTTCATTACTCCTCTATATTTTCCGTACGCCACGTGCTTTCCCGGCGGGTATCCACCGCCCCCGTTACTGTTTCTTCCTCTCTGTCGATACCAAGCATCTGTATGGAACCGAAGTAAAGCGGTGTCGGCTGTTCTCTTATTTCTCCGTATCCTATACTAAGAATTGCTTCCTGCTGTTCCTCGTCCGGCATTTCTTCCATCACTAAATCTGAGCCATCAATATGAAAACGCGGTGCTTCCACCGCTTCCCCCATTTCTGCGTCTCCAGCAGCCCAATCCGTCAGCACCTGCGTAAGCATAATTGGAATACGCTCTCCCCCCGGACTTCCAATACCGAGTACGGGCCCTTCTTCATCTGCTACAATCATTGGGGATGACCACGTGATGGAGCGGCGTCCAGGTTCCGGCTCATTGTTTTCACCACGTCCGATACTGAACCGGGCCATCTGATTATTTAAAAAATAGCCGGACGTATATTCTCCTGAGCCCCAGAAATTCGTCAACGTATTTGTCATGGAAACAATGGTTCCTTCACTGTCGACTACGTTAATATGGGTCGTGTTTGGATCAATGCCTCCATATGGTTCATTCTCAGTTACTACAAGCAGACTGTCTTCAGGAATTTCTTCTGCAAGTACTGCATTGCGGGCAGGATCGGTAATGTCTTCTACAGGTACATCAAAAAAATTCGGATCTCCCGCTGCTGTTTCTAAAAATTGGAAGGCAAGTCTCCACGCCATGGAAGTGGTATGGACGAATGCTGTACTCGTCCGGTCGTTCTCCCCCATTCCCTGCTCTTCCATTATCTGCAGCATCTGGATGACGCTCATCCCCGGGAGCGGCGGGGCAGCACCAATCACTTCATAGCCAAAAGCCTCTCCTGTCACCGGTTCGTGCCTGCCGACTTCATAACTGTCCAGGGATTCCTGATCGACTCCCTCTATATCCGCCGAAAGTATATCTCCTGTTTCTCCTTCATAAAAAGCCTCCGGACCATCTTCCTGCAGAGTCCTCAGCGTTTCTACAAGCTCTTCCTGCTCCAGTGTGTCACCTGCGTTCAGCGGATTTCCTTCCGGATAAAAATGTGAGAGCTCGTCTAAAGGAAGTCTGCTCTGTCCGGATTCCAGCTGCTGTGCGAGCAGCTCGGAAACTTCCGAAGCTTCTGCAGAAGACACGGCCGGCTCGAGTATTGATTCCCAGGAGACCTTTCCATAATCGTCATGCAGTTCTGCCATACCTGCTGTAAAACCCGGGATCCCGATATCGGAATCCGGAATTCCTTCTTCCGGGACGACTTCTCGATAGTCGTAAGCCTGGGGGCTTTTTCCCTGTTCATGAACAAGCGCTGCTCCACCACCTCCAATTCCGGAAGCAAACGGCTCTACTACTGACACAGCAAAAGCTGCGGCAATAGCTGCGTCAACCGCTGTTCCCCCGTCTTCCAATACTTCCATGCCTGCTTCCACGGCCTCAGGATGCCCTGCACTAACCCCGTAAGTTAATTTTTCTGCTTTCTGTTCATCGTTATTTGTTACGTTTTCTTCTTCGGTTTCCTCCAGCTTATCATCTTCCGCCGAGTTATCATTTCCTTCTGCAGGATCAGCCTTTTCTTCAGTTTCCTTGGTGTTTTCCATTCCGTTATTTTCCGGGGCACAGCCGCTGATTAAAAACACTGCCGAAATAAGCAGCATTTTAACGCGATAGTTTCTAAAGCTCCAGGAATCTGCAGGTTTGTTCACTTTCCTTCCTCCTTTTTCTGTTTTGGACCTTAGTTCACATCAGTCAACGATGCTTCTCTTCGACCTATCTTCAGCGCAATAAGATTTTACTGTGTCTCCCTGCCTTCTCCAGATAATTTCCAGATTTATTGATAAGTCCATGTTTCGCAAGAATTATTTGGAAAATAATTCCACTTGATTGAAAGTACAAATTACATCAGATCAAAAGGGTTGTTTGCCAGTCTAAATTCTCTCCATAACGGGTATTGTAATATAATTAACAGGAAAGCGGATTCGAAAATGATGGCCACCCCCATGTTCTTTTTTCACATTCATTAACCTGCTCTTTTTCGAAAGCCCGGTATGTTTGATGTATTCATACCAGATAAATGCCTCT
>REBZ01000115.1 GCA_007692495.1 Alkalicoccus sp. | reverse complement strand
TGGCTATGCAGATATGGGAGTAAACAGGCATAGAGGGAAATCCGTTGGAGGTAAGCCAGGCCTGGAGCTGTATTTCCTGGCGGCGGCTTTGCTGGATGGGACAGGGGTATACTTTTTCTTCTTCCTTCGTCAATTGAATCAGCTGCGCAAATTGAGGTTCCAGCCGGAGTTCTCCTTTGTAATTTTTCACTTCCGTTATGAGCAGGAAATGAGGCGTTACAATGACAGCGTCCATCTGGAAATAACGTTTCTTCCTGTTTTCGAGGCGGAGCTGATAAAGGAGGAGCGGCTCTTCTTTCAGAAACTGCATATAGTAAGGAAGCTGGCTTTCTCCGGCATAGCCGGCACGGTGATTAAAATAGTCCTGCTGCACAGCCGGCCGTTTCGGATGTGCGGACGGCAGACATTCCAGGAAAAGCTCGTACTTGGCAAGTATAGTTGGTGGCTGCTGCTTTTTTATTTCCATAGAACAACTCCTTTTCAAAGATTAGTTTTATTATATGGTAAATAAAGTAAGAAGGGAAGCGGTTTATTTCCCGGGAAATTAGAAAAACCTCCGGAACGCCTTCCGGAGGTTTTGTACATGTTATGAATTTAAAATTATTTTACTGTTTCGGATTTCGTTTTTACCGCTGCTGGTTCCGCATCGTTCACGCGCTCGATATCGGCACCGAGGGCTTTCAGCTTTTCTGTGAAGCTGACGTAGCCGCGGTCGATATGCTTAAGCTCTGTAACGCGTGTGCGGCCTTCTGCGACGAGTCCGGTAAGAACGAGCGCTGCTCCTGCGCGGAGGTCTGTGGAAGCCACCTCCGCTCCCTGGAGGGATAAAGGACCGTTTACGATGGCCGTTCGTCCTTCGATTTTAATGTCGCCGTTCATGCGGCGGAATTCTTCTACGTGCATAAACCGGTTTTCAAAGACGGTTTCTGTTATGACGCTGTTTCCTTCTGCTCCGAGCATGAGCGCCATCATCTGAGCCTGCATATCGGTCGGGAAGCCCGGGTGAGGCATGGTTTTGATGTCTACTGCCTTCAGTTTGTCCGGGCCGATGACGCGGACGCCTGTGCCTTCCTCTTCGATTTGGATGCCCATTTCACCCATTTTCGAGATGACCGGGCGCAGGTGTTCTGGAAGAACGTTCTCAATGAGGACGTTCCCTCCTGTAATCGCAGCGGCTGCCATGAACGTTCCTGCTTCGATACGGTCCGGAATGATCGTGTGTTCTGCTGCTGTCAGCTCTTCGACTCCGTCAATCCGGATCGTTCCTGTGCCGGCACCGCGGACTTTTCCGCCCATTGCATTAATATATGTTGCAAGGCAGACAATTTCCGGTTCTTCCGCAGCGTTCTCAATAATTGTTGTTCCTTCCGCCATGGAAGCTGCCATCATGATGTTTTCGGTGGCGCCGACGCTTGGAAAGTCCAGGTATACTTTACCGCCCTGCAGACGACCGTCGACTTTCGCTTCGATATAGCCGCTTCCGATTTCTACTGTAGCACCCATGGCCTCAAAGCCTTTCAGATGCTGGTCGATCGGACGGGAGCCGATAGCGCATCCTCCCGGAAGAGCGATGCGGGCGTGGCCTTCCCGTGCGAGAAGCGGACCCATGACGAGGAAAGAGGCACGCATTTTGCTTACAAATTCAAACGGTGCTTCTGTGGAGAGCGGACCTTCTGCATTTACTGTAATATGGTTCTTTCCATCGTATTCAATTTCCGCGTTCAGGTTGCGGAGCACTTCACTGATCGTATAAACGTCAGCCAGAGCTGGCACATCGTAAAGGTGGCTTGTTCCTTTTCCAGCTAGAATAGATGCGGTAATTACAGGCAGGACGGCGTTCTTTGCTCCCTCAATGCGTACAGTTCCGCTGAGGCGCTGTCCTCCTTGGACGATAATTTTTTCCAATATATTCCCCTCCGTGTCCAGATGCCTTCACAACTGGTAATCATGACTGATCCTGGTAGTTTTGCTTGATTGTTTTTATTATGAGAAGTAAGATCATCAGCTGCATTCATTAAAAAGATCGTCCGGTGCCTGTCCGCCTGTGGCACTTTCCCACATTACATGAACGAACGGCTGCCGAATTTCCACTAAAATAAATAGCGGAGTGACGTTGACCAGTTTAAATAGTTCAATAAAAAACTCGTTACTAAATGTGTAAGTGCTACGGTTGTTAATACCATTAATGCTTTTGCTTTCATACCGTCGGGGTCTCTGACAAACAGATCGAATCGGAACGACTGTACACACCACCACACCACTACAAGTACCATCAGGCTGATCATGATGTTAAACAGTGACTGCTGTCCAATTGAATCCAACATTGCTACCCCTCCGTCATGCGTACAAGATAATAATATGCCTTTCCGGGACTTTTCTTCCGGAAATTAGGCACAACCACTATCTTAACGAAATTTTCTTTGAAAGGCTACCTCCTATTAACATAAATTGATTAAAATAAGTAGGCCTTTTGAATTATTTTCGTTAAAATGTACGCATAAACCGCTTTCACTTTCTTCTCGTAAATACACTACCTTGGATTTTGTGCTTTTAAAAAAACTTCTACTACTTTACATTCACTGAAATCGCTGAAAATAATCATCTTTTTTAAATTTTCCGGAATATTTTTCACTATGTAGATTGACTCCGGCTTTTGAAAAAAGCATATCCTGCGGCGGCATGTGAACTTCATTTGTATGCCGTCCTCATTCATTATTGACGCCGCTCTTCGTAAAAAGTTTCACAAATTAAGCAAAAAAATAAAAGAGCTGGTCCTAACAGGTGGTACAAAATGCTTTTCCTATACTTTAATGGAGTTTATTGTAAAAAGATATAAGCTCTTTTACCTATTTTCTGAAAATA
>REBZ01000092.1 GCA_007692495.1 Alkalicoccus sp. | reverse complement strand
CTTGAAGGAAAAAAGGTCCTTCTGCTTGAAAAAGGAGAGGCAGGAAAGGAAGCATCCCATGCGGCAGCTGGTATGCTCGGAGCCCAGACTGAAATGCATGAATCCAGGAAGCTGTTCCGTTTTGCTGTTACGTGCAGAGATTATTTTCGTGAATTTGCAGAAGAACTGGAGAAAGCTTCCGGACAGACGATTCAATACCGTCAGGAAGGCGCATGGAGGCTGGCCTCCGGGGTGGAGGAAGAGCAGAGACTGAAGACACTGACTGCCCTTCATCATGAAGAAAAAGAGCCGGCGGAATATTTCAGCGGGGAGGACGTCAGAAAGGCGCTCCCTTTTCTGAAAAAGAAGGAAGTATCGGGGGCGGCGTTCTTTAAAAATGAAACCCAGGTGGATGCAAGAAGCTATACTGCAGCGCTTATTGAAGCAGTTCAGAGTCTCGGTGGAGAAATTCGGGAGCAGACAGAAATCTGTGATATAAGCCGGTCTTCTGAAAAATGGCAGGCTGCATCGTCAGTCGGAAATTTTTACTCTGAAAAAATACTTTTAGCACATGGAAATGGAAAAATAAAAGGGGCAGTGATGCCGGAAATGATTCCCGTAAAAGGAGAATGTATAGCACTCCTCCCAAAGGAGCAGCCTTTCAGCTTTACGATAGTGACTCCGGAAGTTTATCTCGTCCCTAAAGCAGACGGGAGACTGATCGTCGGGGCCACGGAAACGGAAGGGGAACTATCGAAAACAGTCCGGGCCGGAGCTGTACGGTATCTTCTGGGCTGCGCACTGGATCTCGTTCCTGAGCTGCACGATGCCCCGGTGGATGAAATATGGGCCGGCATCCGTCCGAAAAGTCCGGACGGCGTTCCATTTGCCGGCAGGCTGGAAGAAGATTTATATGTGCTTGCCGGGCATTACCGCAATGGGATACTAATGTCAGGATACAGCGGCAGAAAAACTGCTGAAATGATGACCGGAAAAAATTCAGAAGCGCTGCAGTTTTTGCAGCCCAACAGGAGGGAAACCATTGAATATTCAAATTAATGGAAATGATTATGAAATTCATAAGCCTCTTCATTCAATTTCCGATCTGCTTTCTGAGTACAACATCAGCGGAGAACGAACGGCTGTCGAGCAGAATGGGCTTATATTAAAAAAAGAAGAATGGCCGGAAACAGCAGTGTCGGACGGGGACCGGATCGAAATCGTACACTTTGTAGGAGGCGGATGAAATGCTGAAAATTGGTAATATCGAACTTTCTTCAAGACTGATGCTCGGAACGGGAAAGTATGAAAACCACCAAGTACAGAAAAACGCCGTTAACGCTTCAGAAACCGATGTGTTAACTTTTGCAGTACGCAGAATGTCTCTGGAAGAGGGATCAACAGATGCCTTTAAAGGTCTGGATCTGGAAAAGTTCAAGCTGCTTCCAAACACAGCAGGAGCGGCAACAGCTGAAGAAGCGGTAAGAACAGCCAAACTTGCGCAGGCCGCCGGTCTTTGTGATATGGTGAAAGTAGAAGTTATCGGATGTGACAAAACGCTTCTTCCGGATCCTGTGGAAACATTAAAAGCTTCGGAAGAATTGATAAAGGAAGGATTTACTGTTCTTACCTACACGTCCGATGATGTAGTTCTCGCCAGAAAACTGGAGGAGATGGGCTGTCATGCAGTGATGCCTGCAGCTTCTCCGATAGGTTCAGGACTCGGTATTCTGAATCCGTACAATCTGCAGAGAATTATAGAACAGGCACAGGTGCCAATTATCATCGATGCCGGTCTTGGAAGCCCGGCTGACGCAGCTCAGGCGATGGAACTCGGAGCGGACGGTATTCTTCTTAATTCCGCCGTTGCGAAAGCAGGAGATCCGGTAAAGATGGCAGAAGCAATGAAGCTTGCCGTTCGTGCCGGTCGTTACGGTTTTGAGGCCGGACGGATCGAAAAAGCTCCGCTTGCCTCGCCGAGCAGCCCGGTTGAAGGAGTGAGCCCCCGAACATGAATGAACGGTATTCCAGGCAGATATTGTTTAGTGGAATAAAAAAAGAAGGCCAGAAAAACTTGTCCGGCTCCCACGTTGTTATCGTAGGAGCCGGAGCGCTCGGAAGTGCTTCATCAGAAATGCTTGTAAGGGCAGGCGTGGGGAAAGTCACTGTTCTTGACCGGGACTACGTGGAATACTCCAATCTGCAGCGCCAGCAGCTCTACACGGAATCCGATGCCGATGAAAGGATTCCTAAAGCGGCGGCCGCAGAAGCGAGACTGAAAAGCATCAACCGGGATGTCGACGTGGAAGGAATAATCGAAGATGTAGTGCCGGAAACACTGGAAAGGTACCGGCACGCAGATCTTATTATAGATGCGCTCGATAATTTCGCGACGAGAATGATTATTAACGATACGTCCCAAAAATATCATATTCCGTGGATATATGGGGCATGTGTTGCCAGTTATGGTCTTTCCTATACTATTCTGCCGGGAGAAAAGCCCTGCCTTTCGTGTATTCTCGGAACAGTTCCCACTGGAGGGGACACGTGTGATACGGCCGGTGTGATCTCTCCCGCTGTGCAGATGACTGCCTCCTTACAGACAGCAGAAGCACTTAAACTGCTTTCCGGAAACATAGAAGCGTTAAGAGAGGAACTTATTCAATTCGACGTGTGGACGAACGAAACAAGAAAAATTGGTGTGAACCGGCTGAAAGATTCCGGCTGTCCATCCTGTGGGGAAAACCCTCAATACCCTTATCTTCAAGCTGGAAACCAGACACGCACCGCCGTGCTGTGCGGAAGAGATACCGTACAGATCCGTCCGCCGCACGACGTGAGTTTTGATGCACTGAAAAGGACGCTCGCTCCCTACAGTCCAAAAATGAACAGCTATCTTCTTCAAGTCAGTCTGGAAGGAAAGCGTGTAGTTCTTTTTAAAGACGGAAGGGCACTCGTTCATGATAC
>REBZ01000154.1 GCA_007692495.1 Alkalicoccus sp. | reverse complement strand
CTTGTCATCGTATGCTCCTATCCGAACCTTCCGGTAATATAGTCTTCTGTCCGCTTGTCGGCGGGAGTAGAGAAAATTTTATCTGTATTATCACATTCCACGATCTCCCCATTCAAAAAGAAAGCTGTGCGGTCGGAAATACGGGCCGCCTGCTGCATATTGTGGGTGACAATCATGATCGAATATTTATCCTTAAGCTCCCGTACGAGGTCCTCCACTTTCAGCGTTGATTTCGGATCAAGCGCGGACGTCGGCTCGTCCATTAAAATAACGTCCGGTTCCACAGCGAGGCAGCGGGCAATACAGAGCCGCTGCTGCTGGCCGCCGGAAAGTCCGAAGGCGTTCTCCTGCAGCCTGTCTTTCACTTCCTCCCATATCGCCGCCCCACGAAGACTTTCCTCCACGATTTCCTCCAAAAGCTTTTTGTCACGGATACCGTGGATTTTCGGTCCGTAGGCGACGTTTTCAAAAACGGATTTCGGAAACGGGTTCGGTTTCTGAAAAACCATCCCGACACGTGTTCTGAGCTCCTCCACCGGAAAACGCCGGCTGTGAATATCTTCTCCCCGGTAGGAAATTCTCCCAGTAATTCTTACCTCCGGATTCATTTCCACCATTCGGTTCAACGCTTTAATGTACGTAGACTTTCCGCAGCCGGATGGGCCGATAACCGCTGTCACTTCATTTTCCTTCTGCTCCAGATCCACGTGAAAAAGCGCCTGCTTTTTTCCGTACCAGAGATTCAGTCCCTCGGTGCGGAACACCGTTTCTTTCGCCGGTTCCTGTTTTTGTTCCGGCTGTTTCTCCGAATGTACTTCTTGTTTCAATAAGCTGGTCATGAGCTATCTCCCCTTCGTCGGCAGCTTTCGCCTCTGGCTGCGATTATTAAAAACGCTGCTGAAATTTATTTCGTATAAAAATGGCGGTCGCGTTCAACAAAAACATGATGACGAGCAGGACGACAATCGTTGCTGCGGCCATGTAGGCATACTCTGCTGTCAGTGCGGCATCGATCGTCCAGTAGTATATCTGCACCGGCAGCACGGTGAAACTGTCGAAAAGGCTCCCCGGAAGCGGAATCAGCAGTGCCGGGATACCGATGGCAATGAGCGGCGCCGTTTCCCCGATAGCACGGGACATCGCAAGAATCATTCCCGTCAGAATGTTCGGAAGAGCTGCCGGAAGGACGACGGTACGTATAGCCTGCCAGCGGGTCGCTCCCATACCGAACGATGCTTCCCTGAGGTACGACGGGACGGCGCGCAGTGCTTCCTGCGAAGCAACGATTACAATCGGCAGGACGAGTAGAGACATAGTCAGTCCCCCGGCGAGTACGACAGAACCCATCCCGAGCATGCGGACGAAAACAGTCAGTCCGAGCAGACCGAATACAATCGAAGGCACACCGGCAAGATTGGAAATGTTTGTTTCAAAAAACGTCCGGACGCGTCCTTCTTTCACGTATTCTTCCAGATAAACGGCGGTGGCAACGCCTATAATCATCGTCAGCGGACCGACGATCGTCATGAGCCAGAGCGTTCCGGATATGGCGCCGATAATTCCCGCCTGCTCCGGGCTGAATGATGTAACGCTCGTCAAAAACTGCCAGTCGAGCCAGCCCCAGCTGTCACGGATTACATCGAAAAGAAGTACCGCTAATACAATTAACCCGGAAAGTGTCGAGGCGAGAAAAAGTCCACGTACTATTTTGTTTAAGGCTATCCGCCGCGGAAGCCGTTTATGAACGAGTTCGTGATCAATATATTCTGCCAATTAATACACCTCCCGGTAGCGCTTTGAAATATATTTGGCAAGCATATTCATGGCGAGCGTGAACAGGAACAGGGTGAGTGCCACGGCGTACAGACTGTAGTAGGCTGTGGTGCCGGCTCCGGCATCCCCGCTCGTCACTTCAACGATGTAGGCGGTCATCGTCTGCATCGACTGGGTCACATCAAACGTAAGGTTTTTGTTGCTGCCGCTTGCAATAGTTACAATCATTGTTTCGCCGATCGCACGAGAGATCCCGAGAACAAAGGAAGCGATAATACCGGAAAGTGCCGCCGGAATGACAACTCTTATTGTCGCCTCCAGCTTCGTAGCACCAAACGCCATCGCACCTTCCCTCATGGAATTCGGCACCGAACTCAGGGCATCTTCCGACAGTGAAGCAACCATCGGAATAATCATAATTCCCATGACAATTCCCGGGCTGAGTATATTCGTCCGGTCCAGAATTGGGATAATTTCCCGGAGGACCGGGGTGACGAACGTAAAAGCAAAAAATCCGTAGACGATCGTTGGAATACCGGCGAGCACTTCCACCATCGGCTTCAGTACGCGGCGTGCCTTGTCGGTCGCATACTCACTTAAATAAACAGCTGTTGTCAGGCCGATCGGTACAGCGACAAGCATGGCGATCCCTGTGGAAAGCAGCGTTGCGGACAAAAGCGGCAGAATACTGAAGGATGGATCGCTCCGGTTCAGCGGCTGCATCGCTGTCGAAAGGAAAAATTCCCGGAAGGATACGTCCGTAAAGAACATCACTGTTTCGACCACCAGTGTCAGCAGAATACCGACGGTTGTCAGAACCGATACGGATGCTGCAAGAAAAAGCAGCACCGGCACCCCCTTCTCCATCTTCATCCGTCTGCTTTTATTTCTTTTTTGTTTAATGAGTTCACTGACACTTGTTGTCTGCGCCATACGCTGTTTCCTCCCTGCATCCCCTTTTTCGTTTTACACAGGAAAACAGAGGCGGACTGCCGCCCCTTCTCCTTTACTCTTCAATCGCTTCGATTTCTTCTTTGTACTGCTCCAGCTCTTCTTCCGGAAGCGGGGCAAAGCCTGTTTCCGGTGCCATTTCATCCGCGGTTTCAAAGATATAACGGGCGAAATCCTTAACAGCCGGATTTTCTCTTGCCGAATCCATGTTCAGGTTCGTAAATACCTGTCGTGTATAAGGAGCGTAGTCACCTTCCAGGTCGATATTGTCGAGCGACGGCGTGACGCTGCCTTCACCGAAGTCGATCGATACGACACCGAGATGATCGGTGTTGTTTTCGTAGTAGCCGAATCCGAAAAAGCCGATCGCGTTTTCGTCGTCATTCACAAGTTCAACGAGTGTCGGGTATTCCTGCTGAAGGTTCGTGCCTTCTTTCAGGTCCTGTTCATCGATCAGTTCATCGACGAAAAACTCATACGTTCCGTGGTTTTCATTTGGTCCGTATGTGTTGATTTCTTCTTCCGGCCAGTCCGGATTAATGTCGGACCAGAGCACATTGTCGTCGTCCTTCACCGCACCGGAGACGAAAATGGACTCTACTTCCTCCACTGTCATTTCCGTTGCCCAGTCGTTGTCCGGATGGAGAACGATCGTCATGCCGTCGAGTGCCACCGGAAACTCCTGGGATTCGATGCCGTTTGCTTCCATTTCTTCTATCTCTTCGTCACGGACGGTCCGCGACGCGTTTGCAAAATCTGTTTCTCCCTGCACGTAGCGCTGCATGCCGGCACTTGTTCCGGCCCGGCTGACTTCCACGCTCACTTCCTGATTTTCGTTGACCATATATTCTTCGGCAATACGCGACATCAGCGGGTACACTGTGCCGGACCCGTCGATGGATACCGCTCCCGAAACAGCTTCTTCCCCGCTGCCCGTGTTGTTTTGCCCGTTTTCTCCTGCGTTCGTACCTGAAGCTTCATCATTTCCCCCGCATGCAGCAAGTACTGCCACTGATCCGATTGCAAATACGCTGAGTCCCACTTTTTTCACAGTCTAACTCCTCCTTGGTTATCACCGAGTATGTTTTCTCTCACAACTCTTACTATAGTCCTGAATTGTTAATCTTAAATAAAGGCTTTGTGAATATTTGTAAATCATTTGTAAACAGGTGCTTAACATGAGCGGCGTGTATCACTCTTTAATGCGCTGGCCAACTGATTAATAACCGGCCGCTGCTGATTAATTCTCCCTTTATTGAAACCAATAATGACAATAAATTTTTTATTATGATTAATGACGCCCCTAATGACAAATAACCCGGCTGTAATGATTAATCCACCCCCGCTGAAGTTAAACCGGGCTCCTATAATGATTAATGACCGCTGCCTGAAAGCTGCCGACAGCGCCTGTATAAAACAAAATAAGACTGTCCCATCATTTTTGCGATGGGACAGTCAGCCTGTTGATTAAGTTATCGTTCCAGAATATTTATACCAGTCATTGTATAAACTTCTTCTCTTACCGGTGAAAAGAAATCTCTTTATCGAAGAAAACGGCTGTAATAATGAGGTTTTCATGGCAAGAAACTTCTTCTTATGTGCCTGCAGCAGCCGCAGGGATGACTCCGAGGCGATTAAGGACGAGGTGAAGATCCGTTTGGGTGGAACAAATTAGCTGAGCCTGGCCCGCACGGAAAACAGGGAAGCATATATATACATTGTAAATACTTTATCTACAGCCTGAAACTTTATCTATTAATGTCCATTCTACCAGCTTTTTCAGTGGAAGAACCCGCTGAGACAGGCCTGCAGAAAAACGTATTTCCTTACGTAAGAACCCCCGAACTCCACCATAGCTTATCGAATAAAAATTCCCTTTAAATCGAGACAGATTGGCGTATAACCTTTTCGCCTGAATCTATTTTCCGACTTCTTTGAGTTACTTTCACACTGCTCTTTTCCTTTAGTAATGTATATTTCAGTAAAAGCTTTTTATAAAACCTCATTCGTTTACTTGTTACCCAGTTGTTCCGCCAAACCAATCAGGAGTCCTTCGTGTCCACGAATGTAGCAGAGCCGATACGAGTTCTCGTATTGAACCACTTCACCAACAAGCTGAGCACCAAACTTAATGAGCCTGGCTGTCATTTCGTCAATATCTTCAACAGTAAACATAACACGCATGTAACCTAGGGCGTTTACAGGAGCAGTACGGTGATCCGATGTAGCAGGTGGGGTAAGAAATCGCGAAAGTTCAAGTCGGCTGTGACCATCCGGGGTAACCATCATAGCAATCTCTACAGACTGAGAACCCAATCCGGTTACGCGACCTGCCCATTCACCTTCGATAGTGGTCCGCCCTTCAAGGTTCAAGCCAATCTCCTCGAAGAAAGAGATTGCCTTATCAAGGGATTCTACCACGATGCCGATATTGTCCATTCTTAGTAAATTGTTTTTTGCCATAGCTTTATCTCCTTATTTGCAAGAAATTTTTACCTAGTCATCTTCATATATCATTCTATTAAGAATTTACAAATCCCTTTCAAAATCACTTTGTCTCAGTTCACAACAACATTTTATTTCCAACTATCCCCGGTAAAAGATGGTATTTTGTAAAAAATGTTCTTATCTCTTTTGGGTAACAAGATTCAATGGCCCATCGTGAAAGCAGATAATTTGAGGGCATCATAAGTTTCGACAGTTGGAAGTAAACCCCTTCTTCCATCATATTAATCATCGTAACTTCATTTCGTTTATGATACTGGTGGTTAATTTACACCTTATTAATGCTTCTAATGACAATAAATTTTTTTATAATGATTAATGACCGCTGCCAGAAAACAACCGGAAGCTTCTGCAGTAAACAAAAAAGAATGCCCCATTACCTTTGTGATGGGGCATTCTCTCTTTCATATCTTTTTTAGTCGAGTCCGGGAAGCGGAGCTTGGCTGGAAACGAGCTGCTCGCTGCGGAGCTCTTTCCAGAAGTCCGTCGGAATTTTTTCGTTTAAGGCCGTCAGGTTATCCTGAATCCGCTGTGGTCGGGTTGCACCGGGAATCACGGCGGCAACTGCCGGATGTGCTGTGGAAAACTGAATCGCGGCTGCATTGAGATTCACCTGGTGATTCTCTGCAATCCGTTTCATTTTATCGACACGGTCCACGATTTCCTGAGGTGCTTCCTGATAATCGTAGTGGGAGCCGCCGACAAGCACGCCGGATCCGAACGGAGCTCCGACAACCACGTCCATTCCATGTGCCTCTGCATTCGGCATAAGGCGCTGAAGCGCGTGCTCATGGTTCAGCAGGTTATAGCGTGTCGCCTGAAGCGAGATTCCCGGCTGCATTTCCTCCAGTTCCATCGCGATTTCGATCGGCTCTGTCCGGTTGACACCGATTCCCCAGTCCTGAATAACGCCTTCTTTTTTCAGACGCTCCAGTTCACGGAAGGCGCCGGTGCGCGCTTCGTCAAATCGTGCGAGCCATTCATCCCCCTGAAAATCCGGGGAAATGTCGTGGACGTACACATAGTCGAGCCGGTCTGTCTGCAGGCGTGCCATACTTTCTTCAAGAGAACGGAGCGTGGCGTCGCCGCTGTAATCATCGATCACTTTATTTTTGCGGCCGTACCCGAACAATCCTTCTTTTTCTTCCTTTTCCTCAAGGACGAGGCGCCCTACTTTTGTGCTGAGGACAAAATCATCCCGGTTATACTGGGAAAGTACTTCACCAAGACGGATTTCACTCAGTCCCGCCCCGTAAAATGGGGCTGTATCAAAATAACGGATGCCGTGTTTCCAGGCGGCTTCCACGGTCTGCTTTACTTCATCGTCCGGGATTTCCCGGAACATATTACCAAGCGGTGCTGTACCGAATCCGAGTTTATGTGCTTGTTTTAATTGTGCCATACGATCTCTCCTTTCTTCACGTAAATCATTTTTCCGTTTCTTTTTCTTTTTAAACCTCGGCTCCGGGAGGAAGACTGTTAGAGAAAGTTCATTTCATACTGAAAAAGCTTTCTTCTGCCTGAAAGATCGTGGCAATAAAAACTGCACCCAGATCAGCAAAAAACGCACAGACTTTATTATCTGAGCGTACTGCTGGTTTTCTTACTGAATGATTGTGATAAGGAAGCTTAACTGTCCGGGATTATCCGACTCCAAAGACAATAAATCTCAGGAGAACAATAACGTAATGGGCTGTCATTGCAGACAACAAATCACGCTTCAGCTGTAAAATGGCCAAGGGCAGTCCAAACAGCAGCAATAAAAAAATAAATGACTGGAAAAACGCTCCCACTCCTTGTTCCAATAAAACATCCGGAAGATGAAGAAGGACATGCGGTACGGAAATGATTCCTAAACAAATCAATTTTTCAGTCCTTGTCCTCATTTGATTTATTAAAAATAAACAAAAAGCATACACAAAAAAACGAAAACTGACTTCTTCATAGATCCCGGGATTGAAAGCTGCAATAAATGCTGGAATGACAGAAGCGGATACCGGCTCCATTCCCCCGGTCATCGCCATCCAAATATTTATTCCCCCAAGAATACCGCCCGCTGATAAGCCTAACCCAATGGAGAGAAACAGTTGACGAAGTGAAAAAGAACGTACCATTACAATCTTTGAACTTCTTTCGGAAAAAATCATCTGCGCAGCCAGATAACCAGCTACAGTAACAACTCCAGCCGGCGGGTTGATTATTCCTGCAAGCAATCCAAGAATAACCGCGGGAATGACATGTTTATAAGCAAACGACTTATATTTAATGATGATGAATAACGACAGGACAAAAACTAAAATACTTGCAGCGAGCCACATTCTCTCTGTATGTGAAAACATCATCCCTGCAGTGGAAAAACCAAAATCCAATGGAATAAAAAAATTGACTGACCAGATAACTATGAAAAAGCCAAAAAAAGTGACAAGTTTTCGTTTATTCCCCCACTGGCGATGGATGTTAATAACCCCCTCCAGAAAAATCTTTTGAACTATTAAACGTCTCAGAGGATATAAAAAAACGGAATGAATTTCATCATAAAAACTAAAACCAGAAATACAGCTGGTGGAAGAACTTTTCGTTTCAGATAGACGCTTCCCTGGGGTTTACCTTCAGCTGGCTTTTCGTAAAAGTGAATCTTCAGACTGCACTTTTTCAGTCAAAGATCTTACAGGTACCTGATCTATTTTCTCCGGACGAACAACCGTTTTTATTTATTCGTTTTCTTTCTATTAATTTTCTTCCACATCTTCGCTATGAAAACAATATAAAACAGAGCGATAAGACTTAAAGCTGCCGTGTAATAAATTTTATTAAACAGACTATCATTGAATTCTTCCAAAGCTCCGGGAAGAACCGAGACGAGCAGTACTGCTGTAAGTACAACAGCTAATATTATATCCAAGTCAGTACTCCCTCTCGAATTGAATGAGTATCCTATTCCACCTTTTTATGTTCAGGATTTTTTTCTTTTTCGATGTCCTCAGCAATCTTTCTGCCGAAATGGCCGAGCTTTCCGTCCGCATATGCCCGTATGACTTCCGGAAGGAGGGAACGCAGCGCCTCATTTATATAAACATCGTCCCATCCTTCTTCTTTCATTTCCAGTTCCAGCTGTTTTGCGGCCCGGACAGCGTGGGAAGTGGCCAGCTTATTTACCTGCTCGGCTGTTTTTTCCGGTGCTGATTCGATATGTCCGATACTGGAAAATCTGCTTCGTATCTGCTCGTCCGCATCCTCCATAATAAAAAGTCCTCTGCCGTCCCGCTTCAGGCTTTCTGCGTGGCCGACAAACTTCACGGAAGCCCAGCTCAGCTCCGGGAAAGCTGTCCGAAGCGCGTCTGTCTCCAGTTTCGTTGCCATATTAATCAATATTGTCTTTTCCAGCGGGATATTGTCCTTCTGAAGACTTTTAATAAAAGGCATCATTTGATCGGCTGGCAGTGCCAGAACGAGGTAATCCAGTTCTCCGAGAGCTTTTTTGCTCAAAACGTCCGCCGACATTTCTTCCGCTGCTCTTGCGGCTTTTTCGTTATCCGGATGGTACAGCCCTGTTTTCTCATCCTGAGCTGCCCACTGTGTGAGCAGTGCAGTCCCCAGTTTACCGATACCGGCTGTTCCCCACACCACTTTTTCAGTCATGCTGCATCCTCCTTTCTTATCCTCCTCCGAGCACTGCATTCTTTGTTTTATCGCAGCGGCGGCATTGGTATACTCTCATCGATCCGTTTTCTTCATCATACCCGGTATGATCGTAGCGGTGAAACCCGAGGCGGCACGGTACCGGAAGGTCTTTTTTTGTTTTCATCGCCACTGCTGCTTCCATGAGAGCGCCTGTTACGATCATGCCGATGGAAACGGGAGCCATCGTATCGAAAAATAAAATAAGTGAAATTATCCCGGCCATAATGAGAATCAGGCCCGCTGTTGTCAATTTCTTCATCGTCCCCTCCTGCAAAACAGTCTAAAGACATTGAGAAAGCCGTCATCAGGCTTTCATCTTCCACAGAACGTTCAAAAACAACATGATTGTTCCTATTGTTTTTTCCTGTGAAATGTCATATTTTTATATAAGGAATTTACTATTAATGTTTTAAAAATAGAAAGGAAGAAAACCGTATGAATGGAAAAATCATCTCTGTCATCGGCTTTGCTGCTCTTGCCTTCGGTATTCTCGTCTTTGCCTTCAGCGGAGACGGCGGCGCCGAAGACGTCCGGGATCTCGTGGAATCCTACAGCGCCGGCACGGCAGAAGCACAATCCGCTTCTATCTCCTCACACGACCTGACAGTAACTGCTGCAGACGGATCGGAGACGAGCTATGACACGTCGGAAGAAGAATTTTTTGTGTCCATCGCTCCTTACATTAACGAAACTCATCCATGAAGCATTCATAACCTGACAGGTTGTCAGGGAGAGCTTGCCGGTGAAGAGTTTGACGTTCTGATTAAGGACACGGACGGAAACATCATCATCGATGAAACAATGACGGCTCCGGACCATGGATTTCTTGACCTGTGGCTGCCACGCAACGAAACGTATCACGTAGCGATCGGCCACGACGGAAAAACAACCGGCGGAGAAATCTCCACGTTTGAGGGAGACGACACGTGCATTACAACGATGCAGCTGTCGTAATCGAAAAGAGCTTTCCGAACTGACACAGGCCGGAAAGCTCTTTTTTTATCCTTCCCAGGAAAGCCCTTCCGCGGCCAGGTGAATTTTTCCTAAAAAGTATTTTTCCGCTTCCTGCTTTAACTGCTCATGCTCCCCAAAGTGAGGCAGGTGGGAAAGCCACAACTCCTTCACGTCCGCTGCTTCAGCAATTTCCGCTGCTTCCCGGCTGTTCATATGGCCGAAAGCGGAAGCGTCCTGATTTTCATAAAAGCTGCATTCCGCAATCAGGAGGTCTGCCTTTTCACAGAAAGAAACCAGTGCTTCGTCGTAAATGGTATCCGCTGTATATACGACCGTTTTCCCGTCTTTTTCAAGGCGCGCAGCCCAGCACGGGGCAGGATGCGTCGTTTTCTGGAAAGTCATGCTGACTCCCCCGATTGAAAGTCGGTCTTCTGTTTCATACAGCTTCAGCTCAGAAATGTTTTCTTTTTCAAACTGCTGAAAAAAAGCTTTTTCTCCAGCCGGAACGTGAATAGTGAGCGGACGGTCCGTCTCCTTCAGCCCCATCGCCGTCGCCCGGCTGTAAACGAAAGCACCGATATCTGCCGTATGATCAAAATGCCGGTGGCTGATAATCATCTGATCGATATTGTTCCGGTCCGCGATCCGCGGCAGCACGGCCATCGCTCCGCTTCCACAGTCGAGCAGAAACGTCTCTCCTTCTGATACCACGACGTAGCAGCTCGTTGCACTGTTTTCTTCCGGAAACGCTCCCCAGAAGCCTGCCGTTGTTAATTTCAATCGCACTCCCTCCTCTTCCTGTACATCTCCTTTTAGTTTACCCTTTGAAGGAGAAAACTATTTACGGTCTCCCGGATTCTTTTTACTCTTTTCCTTCCTTTTTTGATAAAACACGATAAAAAGCGCCAGTATCCCGGCGCTCAGAAACGAGCGCATAAAATCAACAGACTCTCCTAAATAATACTGCTGCCCGATACTGACGAGCAGAAACAGAATTGGCAGTGTTACAGGCCAGAACCATTTTTTATTCATTAAAATTCTCCTTTTATGAGCTGCTGCATGCTGCTCTTTCAGGCTCCCCCGCCGCCTAAAAAAGCTTTATGTTTTTTTCCGCAGCGGGTACATTCGTATATTCTCATCGAGCGGACTTCTTCGTCGTACCCGGCAATTTCATAGCGGTGATAACCAGCCCGGCACAAAAGGGGCAGTGACTTTTTTGTTTTTAATGATACTGCAATATGTAAAGCTGCCCCCATTAAAATCATTCCCGCAGCATAAGGCCACATCGTATCAAAGTACATAATAAACATGATGACCCCGGCTGTAATAAGAAACCAGGCGGCGGCTTTCAGCTTTTCCACATTATCTCCTCCATGAACATGTCATCCTGAGATGTAATTGTTCTTACCCGGTTTCCGATCAACCGCACCCGTCCGCAGATGATTTGCTGGATAAATATTATCTTAAAAAGGACCTCCACCGGCTCTTCCCTGGCCTTTCTGATATTCATTCAATTTCTCAGCCTGCAAAAGTTCTGAATTCTGCTTCGTTCCGCTGTTCGCAGAAGGTTTTCTTTTTTCTTTCGATAATTTACGCTTATCTCTAATAATAAAGGCTGCTGTTCCACCTATCATCAATACACCGGTTAAAATCTGCAGCATCTTTTCTCTCCTCCCTTCCATTTATCCGCCTTATTAATATTTCCAGCGTATCACAGAGGGCCTGCATTGGAAATAAATTCCCTTCCAATAGAGCAGCTGTTTTGGTTATTATTAATTCTCTACTTTGAAAACAAATATGTTAGCGTTTAACGTCCGCCTTTGTTTCCATGGGACGCTTTCCGAGCGGGCCGGTCTCAGCTAATTCCGTCCTCCTTTCGTCGGTCGGAGTGGGACTCGGCCTTAATCGCTCCGGAGTCGCCCATGTCCACTCCGGCTTCCTTGTGGAGAAAATCCCTTTCTCGTTGTCCCCGCCTGCCTAGGAAAAAGCAGGTTTAAAAAGTAGAAAGACGTCACTTTCGTGGATACAGACCTTTCGAATACAGTGTTATATCGAACTCGTCGTTTCCAAAAACGGATGAAATTTGCAGAGTGTATAGATTGAAGGATATTCCCTGCGAAAATCAGCAGAACTAATTGCAGACATAAATTACTATTATCCTCTAAAGCAAATGGAGATACTTGAATTTAAAGAGACTGAAGAAATGAACGAAATCTATTCTCTTTATTCGGAGAAAGGACAGAGGAAAATAAAAGGTGGAAAATCCCGTAATTATGGTGGTCCCGAAAAATAACAAGGTACAAGTAACAAGCAAATTTGTGTGATTGCTGCTGGAGACTGCAAAAATGACTTTTCACGAACAACAGGTATGGGCAGGTTAAGACATTACAATTAGATCAAGCTGTCGGTCAAAAACTTTCAGCGGATAATATTTTATGTGCTGATTCTTGACGCAGCTATGACAATTGAAGAAATTCATTACTAATGGAAGAAACCTATGATACACTAAGGTTGTCAAAATTTTCAAGTTGGTGATTAGAAATGAAATACTGGTGGCTTATTTTTTTAATTGTATTCGTAGCATTTCTCAACAACAATCAATCGTTGTTTTATTGGTACAGGATGGAAGGTGCGGGGATGGGTTCCCCTAGTACAGCACTCTTTGTTTCTTGGTGGGTATATGTTGGCTTACTATTGGCTTTACTGCTCATTAAATTTCTACATGAAAGAAGAGAAAAAAGCAGATTAAGGCTTAATAAAAGAGACTCTTAATTATTACGTCATTTAAATACTAAGAAGGGACTTTCTTAATATGAGAGTCCTTTCTCTTTGTCATTAATCAGCATTAACTTTAACAGAGCCTATTGATTAGAGCAGATTTTTTAAGGAGTGCAGGCTCCACTCCCGGAAGACGCTTTCTGGACGGCTTGTTCTCAGCTAACCGCTGTCTCCTTACGTCGACAAGCGGTGGATCTTCGAACGTCGCTGATCGTCCCAGAGTCGCTTCCTCCGTTCCGCCGCAGAAGAAAATCAGATATAATTCAATAGAGTAAATGTTTCCCATATTGCTGTCTATGTATTTATCCAGCTGAATTGTGCTTGTAATGTAAAAGCAGTTATTTGAGGAGGAGACCTTATGCTTAAGTCTGAGGAAGATATAATAAAGATAATTGAAAATAACACTGAAATGATGAAAATACTTGAAGCTGCAAGCAAAATGAAGCTTCCGGACTGGTGGATCTGTGCCGGGTTTGTACGAGCTAAAATATGGGATTCATTACACGGATTCGAGTATAAAACTTCTGTACCAGATGTAGACGTTATTTATTTTGATAATAAAAACCTTGAAAAAACTGTGGAGAAAAAATTAGAAGCAGAATTGAGAAAGATTCTTCCAGCTGTCCCCTGGTCTGTTAAAAATGAAGCGAGAATGCATCTCATAAACGACATTCCTCCCTACTATTCTGCAGAAGATGCTATTTCGAAATTTCCTGAAACAGCAACGGCCCTTGCAGTGAAATTAGATATAAACAATCGTGTCATTCTTACTACTCCCCATGGCGTAATTGACTTGTTAAATTTAGAAGTAAAGCCTACACCTTATTTTAAAGAAACAATAGAACGAGCTGCAGTTTATGAAGAACGCATAACTAATAAAAATTGGAAAGCAGTCTGGCCTCGTATTAAGATTTATCATGCTTAAATTTTCTTCAACCAGCCTTTTAATAGAATCCTCTAATAAATCTTCATGTTGATAGAAGGCTCCTGCGGCTCTTTTCACCTGTAATGAATAAAGCTTTCGTCAGAGAGGGTATTACCGCTTTCTTTTTCCACAGGCGTCTCAAAAAATCGTCTTAATGTTCGTTTTCCAGCATAAAACTTCGTTCCTGTAAGCAGAAGTTCCTCTCTTACCAAGCCTGCCGTGGGCTGGACTTCAGCTGTTTCGCCTGCGCCTCCGTCGTTACGGAGAGAAAACCATCTATTTATCGAAGAAAACGGCTTCAATAAGGGGATTTTTCATGGTAGAAAACTTTTCCTATTTTCCTGCTGCAGCCGCAGGGACGACCCCTGGGCGATGAAGGACGAGGCGAAGATCCATTCCTTTCAACCTATGGGCGAAAGGAATTAGCTGAGCCCGGCCCGCCCGGAAACATACTAACATTAGTAGCACAAACCAAGGCCATGGTTTG
>REBZ01000010.1 GCA_007692495.1 Alkalicoccus sp. | reverse complement strand
CCTGATCCCGCTGCACACCAAAAAAACGGCACGACCGAAGTCATGCCGTTTACAGAACGCACTAAAGCGTACGGCCGTAACGTTTGGAAATGATGTCGTAGAAGCCGAGCGAATTATAAAGGCGCTTTGTCGCTTCGTTGTTCATGCCTGTTTCCAGCTCAATTCCTTTAAATTCCTCTTCTTCCGCCCACTGAAGCACGTGAAGCAGAACTTTGCGTGCGATACCCTTCTTCCGGTGCGATTTTTTTACGTACAGATCGTTCAGCCATATGTAATAGCCGCCTTTATCGAGTGCGACCCCTTTGTTCATAAAAGCGCAGCCGATGAATTCGTCGTGTTTTTCTGCAACGAAAAACTCCGATGCGCATTCCTGCTTCAGTGCCGTCTCGATCGTGTTTTTCAATTCATCGATGTGGGGCGGACTGCTCAGCTGTTCCAGCTGTTCCATCATAAGTCCGGCAAGCTTTTCGATTTCCTCCCGGGTACCCGGCTTTTGTATCTGGTAAATTTTCATAGCAATTCTCCTTTGTATAAACTGCAGTCGTTGTTCAAGGAATAGTCATTTCTGCCTGTTCAGAAATGGTAGGATTTATGCGAGAATCGTGTTATAACTATAATTAGGCGTGAAGCCCTTATATTATATCGGTTATCTATACTTAATAAAAGAGGAGAGAAGGCGATGGAACAATTTTTCTCGACGTTTACCTTCCGCACAATCTGGACGCCGGAGCTGATTCTCGTTCTCGGCCTGATCAGTGCTGTTTATTTTCTTATCATAACAAAATTCCGGGATCGTTTTCCAGGAGGAGGACCGGTGGAAACACGGCGTATCGTTTATTTCCATCTCGGCCTTCTCGCGGTGTACCTCGGTTTCGGCGGTCCGCTGTACGTGCTCGGGCACATTATGCTCAGCATGCACATGATCTCGATGGCGATTGTGTTCCTTCTGGCGCCTCCGCTGCTCCTGCTTGGAATCCCGTCGTGGTTTTACGAGTATTTCCGGCAGATTAAAGCTCTGCGGAATATTTTCCTTGTGGTCGGTTTTCCAATCATTGGTCTCATCGCATTCAACGCTGCGTTTTCTATATACCATGTACCAGGCGTGTTTGACTTTCTAATGGTTAACGAAGGTGCCCATAACATTTATCAGCTCGGTATGCTCGCGCTGGCAGTGCTGATGTGGTGGCATATTATTCCGCGGATCACGACAAAATACACACTGTCTGAGCTGAAACGGATCGGCTATATGTTTATGAGCGGGGTGCTTTTTACTCCGGCCTGTGCCTTGATTATCTTCGCGGGTACGCCGCTGTATGCTACATACACTGACCCGGCCGTCTGGTCGACAGCGATTGCATACTGCCTGCCGCCCGGGGCAGATATACCGTACGGAGTCATTACAGGAGAGCAGTCGCTCACGTTCCTTTCTGCAGAAAATGACCAGCAGTTCGGCGGAGCGATTATGAAAATTATTCAGGAGCTCGCCTACGGCGTAGCGATGGGCTACTCTTTCCGCCTCTGGGTGAAGCGGGACAAAAGCGAAACGCCGAAGCTTCAGTTTAAAGAGTACGACATGTACGAGCCAAAAGTGCAGTAAAAAGGACGGATACTATGAAAAAATCAGCAGGGTTTTTCGGTACTGTCCTCCTGCTTTCCGGATGCAGTTTTCTTTATGAAGACGCATCGGAATCGGCGCAGGGGGAATCTATCATTGATACGACGGCTACTGAAGACTCGTGGGAAACAGGGGACTTTGAAGCAGTCAACCAGCACGAAGAGGAAGTAACGAGTGAAATGCTCGAAGGAGAATGGTGGATTACTAAAACGGTTTTCACCAGGTGTCCGACCGTCTGCAACGTCATGTCCCCGAACATGGCTGAGCTGCAGAAGGAAATGGCGGAAGAGGGCGTGGAAGACGTCCGTATCGTCTCCTTTACGGTCGATCCGGAGTTTGATACGCCGGAGCGGCTCGAAAATTACGGGGAATCGTACGGAGCTGACTTTGACAACTGGGATTTTTTAACCGGTTATAGTGAAGAAGAGATCCAGTCCTATGCGCTCGATTCCTTTAAAGCACAAATTCAGGAAGTACCGGAGCAGGAGGATATCATGCATCCTACCCGGTTTTACCTTGTCGCCCCGGACGGTATGGTCCACCGGATGTACGCCGGAGAAGACAATTTCGACGCCGAGTCGACTGTCGAAGACATGAAGCAGGTAATCAGTGAATATTAAAAACAGCCTCCGGAATACTTATCCGGGGGCTTTTTTTGTCCGCAGAAAATATCCGGGATTTCGCCGGAGACCACGGCCTGATAAAAGCAGTATGATTTGACAAATTAAATCGTAATTATTACGATTTAATTAATGGTAATAAATTCTTACCGTATTTAAAAAAACAGATGCACGAATCCGTTCATTGGAAGGAGATAAACTATGCTTGATACACTTTACCGCCAGCTGATTATGGATCATGCAGGACATAAGCGGAACCATCGGGAAATGGAAGAAGGCAGTCACCTCTATTATAAAAATCCGACGTGCGGCGATGTCATGACACTCTACTGGAAATGGGACGAGGAAGGCAGGCTGGAAGACATCAGTTTTGTAGGAGAAGGGTGCAGCATTTCCATGGCTTCGTGTTCGATGATGACTGAAATGACAAAAGGAAAAAGCTATGAAGAAATAGCGGCCTTACGAGATGGCGTGGAGAGTCTCATTCGAAAGGGGGAGGAAACCGGGGACGTGGATCTTGGAGACGCTTTATCCCTGGCAGGCGTACACCGTCTCCGTGCACGTCATAATTGTGCTCTCATGCCCTGGCAGGCACTTGATAAGGCATTTTTAGATAACTAACGTAAACAGGCAAGGAAGCGTCGGCAGTCCAAAGGATAAACAATAATAGACTTTCATCTTAAAGAACCAGGGAAAAGGAAGGCCCGGGTCACGGACTGACTGAACAT
>REBZ01000072.1 GCA_007692495.1 Alkalicoccus sp. | reverse complement strand
GGAGCGGTGTTTTCTGCGGAGATAATTGATGATTCAAGCTTCCGAACAGGCAGAGCGAAGTGCTCCGTATGAAATTGGAAGTATTCCGGAAAAGGTTGGTAGAATTACGATACAGGTTGGTAGAATTCCGCGTATTTGGTAGAAATACAGCAGAGGGTGGCAGTATTCCACCCGCTGTTTGGAACTATTCCGGAGAAAGTTGGAAGAATTCCCGGGAAAGTTGGAAGAATCGGCCTCCCCCTCCCCCGCGCAGCGCCCGGAATCACTGCTTTTCCTCCGAAACTAAAAACTCCACGACGCGTACAAACGTCGTGGAGCTTTTTTTACCCTGCTTAAGCGGCTTCTTCTTCTTTATCGAGCGGTTCTTTCCGGTCGACGATGACAGCGGCGGAGGCGTCACCGATGACGTTTACGGAAGTTCGGAACATATCGAGAATACGGTCGATTCCGGCAATAAGGGCGATCCCTTCAAGCGGGAGACCGATATTCGTGAGTACGAGCGTCAGCATTATCAGGCCGGCCCCCGGAACTCCGGCGGTACCGATCGATGCGAGCGTGGCGATAAGTACAACGGTCAGAAGCTGCATCGCACTGAGATCGACTCCGTAGAACTGGGCGATAAAAATAACCGCGACCCCTTGATAAATAGCTGTTCCGTCCATGTTGATCGTCGCGCCGAGCGGAAGGACAAAACTGCTCGTTCCTTTGGATACACCGAGGTTTTCGGTTGTATTTTTTATCGTCAAAGGAAGGGTGCCGGCACTGCTTGCCGAGCTGAAAGCAAAGATCGCGGCCGGTGCAATACCTTTAATAAACGTAATCGGGTTCATTCCCCCGAGCGTTTTTACGGCAATACCGTACGTAATGACGACGTGAATAACGCAGGCGGTGATCATTGCAAGTATGACCTGCAGAAGCGGCAGGAGAACGCCGAGGCCGTGCGTACCGATAATCGGCGCTACAAGTCCGAACACCCCGATCGGAGCGAGTAAGATCACGAAACCGGTGATTTTAAACATAACTTCCGAAAAAGCTTCGAAAAATGTCAGTACCGGCCGGGCTTTTTCCCCGACGGCAGAAATCGCGATACCGAGAAACAAGGCAAAGAAAATAATCTGAAGAATGTTTCCTTCCACCAGTGATTCAAACGGGTTGGTCGGGATAATGTTCAGCAGGGTATCGACAATGCCATCCGTCCCCTCTGTTTCGGCAGCGGATTCGTCGATACTTTCGGCCGGGATGTCGACTCCATCCCCCGGAGAGAAAAGAAAGCCCATTCCGAGACCGAGAGAAATCGCGATCGCAGAAGTTACGAGGTAGTAGGCGACAGTTTTACCGCCCATGCGTCCGACACGCTTTAAATCACCGTGTCCGGCCACTCCGACGACGAGCGTTGCAAGAATAAGCGGAGCGATAATAAACTGAATTAAACGGAGGAAAGCATCCCCGAGCGGAGAAACAACCTCGATCGGCGGACCGACGATAGCCCCGAGAATTATCGCCAGTACAAAGGCGATAAAAATCTGCGTGAGAAAATTAATTTTCATTATGTATGGTTCCCCTTTCTTTGTATAAAATACAGCCTAACACAACATTTTTGAGGTGTAAGCATTTTTCATGCAGAAAAACCTTTCCGGAATAGAACGTGAATAATTTCACAATATTTATTTTTTATTATATCATTAAATTTATCCGATGCCACTCTAATTTTATGAAAAGAAGAAATAGTATTTGACAGGAAACGTGAGTCGGGCCCTCTGCCGCTTCTTTTTATTACAATTGTCAGAAGGTATGAAATATTTTAAGCAGCGGCCGTTTTCCCCTGCCTCCGCTCTTCAGTGAAATTAATGGAAAAAACCGCATTAATGTATGCCGGAAACGGGAAAAGATTTGATATACTATAAAGAAGGAACAGTATTAAACAATCCGGCATGAGCCATATACATAGGCTGAAAAGCGGCCTGGCCGGTCTCAGGAGGAGGCAGGAATATGAAGCTGACAGATTTAATTCTGGAAAATTTGATTCATGTGCATATGGAAGGCTTAACAAAAGAACAAATTATCGATGAGCTGGTGGACCGGTTCGCGGAAGATAATGCAATTAATTCCAAGGTGGATTTTAAAGAAGCGGTTATGCGACGTGAGGAACAGGATTCGACCGGTATCGGCCGTGGAGTCGCCGTGCCGCACGGACAGTCGGAGGCAGTGCTGAAAACTGGGGTGGCGTTCGGTCTCGTTTCCCACGGTGTCGACTGGAACAGCCAAGACGGAGAACCTGTGCATCTGATTTTTATGGTTGCGGACACAGAAGACGATCAGGGAGAGCAGCATCTGCGGATTATGCAGATGATCGCCAAAAAACTGAAGGATAATGATTACCGCCAGCGCCTTCTGAGCGTAAAAAACAACGACGAGGCCCTCGAGCTGCTGAAAGAAATTCAGCTGTAGCCTGAAAGGCACTTTCCGCTTACATGTGGGAAGTGCCTTTTAGTTGGTTCCCAAGTCCTAACTTGTCTAAAACAAGATAAAGCCTCCGTGAAATCGGGTAAAGGTTATTACAGCTTTTTTATCTGGAAAGATTTTGGTCGAAAAGCAGTACAGCTATAAAGAAAAGAGGGATAACTATGAGTTCGAGACATACAGAAACGGATGCCGGCTGGAAACTGGAATACAGCTATACGGAACTGCCGCAGCTGTTTTATTCAATTATAGAACCGAAACCGGTCCGTTCACCGAAGCTTGTGAAGCTGAATGAAAGTTTAGCCGGAGAGCTCGGCCTGAATATTGAGGCACTGAAAGAAATGGAAGGAACAGCCGTCCTTGCCGGTAATGCGATGCCTCCCGGGGCGCTGCCGCTGGCACAGGCGTACGCAGGTCATCAGTTCGGCAATTTCACGATGCTCGGCGACGGCCGGGCGCTCATGATTGGTGAACACATGACGCCGGACGGAAGGCGCGTGGACATTCAGCTGAAAGGATCCGGAAAAACTCCATACTCCCGTGGAGGGGACGGCCGGGCGGCGCTGGGCCCGATGCTTCGGGAGTATATTATGAGTGAAGCGATGCATGCGCTCGGTGTCCGTACGAACCGGAGCCTTTCTGTCGTAACGACTGGAGAGCCGGTCTATCGGGAAAAAATTGAGCAGGGGGCGGTGCTCGCACGGGTTGCTTCCAGTCATATCCGCGTCGGGACGTTTGAATTTGCACGGGGCGGTGGAAGTGAAGAGGATCTTCAAAAGCTCGCAGACTACACGATCGCACGCCATTTCCCGGAAATTCAGGAAAAAGAAGACCGTTACAGCGCTATGCTGGAGGAGGTTGTGAAGCTGCAGGCAGCCCTTATTGCCGACTGGCAGCTGGTCGGATTCATTCACGGTGTAATGAATACGGACAACATGGTTCTGAGCGGAGAAACAATTGACTACGGTCCGTGCGCTTTCATGAACACGTATCACCCCGATACGTCGTTCAGTTCCATCGATGTGCAGGGCCGCTATGCCTATGCCAACCAGCGTATGATCGGCGGCTGGAACCTTGCCCGTCTGGCGGAGGCGATGCTTCCGCTGTTTCACGAGGACAGTGAGAAAGCCGTAGAAATTGCCCAGGAAATTGTAGGCCGCTACACTACCTTGTTTGATGAACACTGGCTCAACGGCATGAGGGCAAAACTCGGCCTTACCGGTGCGGAAGAAGGAGATAAGCAGCTCGTGGAAGATCTGCTTGCCATGATGAAAGACAAGAAAGCGGATTTTACGAATACGTTCCGAAGCCTCACGCTCGGCTGCCCGGAAGAAACGCCGTTTGCCGGTACCGAAGCATTCGAGTCCTGGCAGAAACGCTGGAAGGAACGGCTCGGCCGCCAGCAGGAGCCGGAAGATGCTGTGCGGGAACGGATGAAGCAGCATAACCCATCCGTCATTCCACGCAACCACCGGGTGGAAGAAGCGCTGGAGGCGGCTGTAAAGCACAGCGACTACAGTGTAATGGAAAACCTGCTTGAGGTATTGTCCAATCCGTACGCCTACACCCCGGAGCAGGAAGCGTACACGGAACCTCCTGCCCCGTCAGCGGGGCCATACCGCACGTTCTGCGGTACGTAACAGTCAGACCAGTCCCGGAGCAGTCCGGGGCTGTTTTTTTATGTGTGCTTTGCTGCTTTATCGTTTTTGTATCCAGGGCGGGAAGATCTGCCTCATGCTGACAGTTCGGAATACCATGCAGCTTCTCTTTGTTTTCGATGGGAAAACAAGGATTTTTTGTTTTATACAGAGAATAGTCTGAATAGACAGGGAAGGAGGGGGCGGCGATGTCGGTATGGTATTTTGCCGATCACGAGGAAGTACGGGGGCCGTATACGCGGGAAGAAATGAAAGATCTGCGGCAGGAGGAAGTAATCGGGGAAGGGACTCCGGTTAAACAGGAAGGAGACAGTAACTGGTCACTGTTTTATCAGACGGAGCTTTCTGCGTTACCGAACCGCCAGGTGGGCCGTGCCGGGTTTTCGCATCAGGTCAAAGGTGCGTTTCTGCATACAACGGCCCGGATTAACGAAATGGTCGGGGAAAAGGGTAATATCGATCTGCAGCTGAAGGATGTTTTTTCCGCTGTGATGCAGAAGCATACGAAAGAAGAACGGGAGCTTTTGTTTATTGCAGGGACGTCTGTCACTACGCCGCCGGAAGAGGATATTCCGACCTCCTGGCCGAAGCCGTGGCTGTTTTCCCGTGTTTTTCTCGTGCTTGCGCTTACTTTTTTGATGCTGTACGTAGCTGCTTTCAGCTTTTACAATACGAATGCACTGCCGGGGCTGATTTTTATCGGGGCTTTTACCGTGCCGTTTTCCTTGTTAATTTTTTTCTGGGAAACCAATGCTCCGAGGAATATCAGCATTGTGGAAGTAGTGAAAATGTTTTTCGTCGGCGGGGTGGCTTCCATTGTTGCGACGCTTTTTTTCTTTTCGGTATTCCCGGTATACGAGCTGACGGTGGGAGGGGCGATTGTTGTCGGAGTCATGGAGGAAGTCGGAAAACTTGTCATTATTGCCTACTTTATTCATCAGCTGAAAGTGAAATACATTTTGAACGGGCTGCTGATTGGTGCGGCTGTCGGTGCGGGATTTGCTGCCTTCGAATCGGCCGGCTATGCTTTTAATATTGGACTCGCTTTCGGGGAAGCAGCACTCATCAATAACATCTTTGACCGCGCCTGGCTCTCGGTCGGCGCCCATGTCGTCTGGGCCGGTATTGCCGGGGCAGCACTCGTACTCGTAAAAGGAGCCGGTCCGCTCGCCCGGAAGCATCTGACCGATCCTGCATTTTTAAAGCTGTTTGCTGTTCCGGTGGTGCTTCACTCCCTCTGGAACATGCCGATATACTTTTTCGACTTCTTTTACTTCCGGTACCTTGTGCTTATCATCATTGCCTGGATTTTTATTTTCACGCTTATGAACGCCGGGCTGAAACAAATATCTCGGCAGCGCTCTGTACAATAAAAAAACAGGCAGTGCCTTTGGGCGCTGCCTGTTTTTTATTATTCTTCCATTTCATCCATATCATCGGGGAACGTGCTCGTATCGATCACTTCGCCTGATTCCTCATCTTCGACGTGCACGACTACTTCATAGTCGTCCGACTCTGTTTCGTCAAAAAGCTGATAGAACATTCCCGAGTAGGCGACAGAGAATGCAGCAAAGCCGTCAAAGCTGTCCTCAAATGATTCCTCGTCGACCAGAAACGTAAATTCGGAGAAATCGTCGCTGCTCTGTACTTCGGAAATGGAAGGGAACTCTTCCCCGTCTTCGATTTCTTCCATATTTGTACGAATTTCAGCGGCCATCTGTTCCAGCATTTCGCTGTGAGCTTCTTCGGTCATTGTATAGGTGGCCGAACCGTCATCATGCACTTCGACGTCAAGAATCGTATCATCCTCTTCTGCCGAATCCTCAAGGTCTTCCGGTTCCATATCGGTTTCTTCCATAAAATCTGCCGGGAAGGTAACAGTTCTTTCGTCACTTTCCGAGGCTTCCTCTTCTTCATCAGACGGTGCAGGCTCGTTTTCGTCGTTTCCGATTTCCGCGTCATTATTACTGCTTGTTTCGTTATTTTCCACCTGGTTGTTCTCCGCATTTTCTTCATTCCCGCAGGCAGCTGCAGCAAGCAGTCCGGCAGCTGCAATGCCTGTAAATATGTATTTGCGCATGATGTAATCCTCCCTGTTTATACGTCCCTGTACACTCTAACACGGGATAAATGGGGAAGAAAGTATAAGCAGAGCAGCAGTGCAGCTAACCGGGGAGTTCCAGCCGGGGACCTCTATAAAAAACAATTTACTATTACATAATTATGGCAGATAAATAAGTATTTAATTAATGACGTTTGAATCATTCGTGAAAAAGGAACAATAACTAAAAGCGGCAAAAGGAGGCCGAACAACGATGAAAATTGCATTCGGAGCTATTGTTATCGTTTTCTTTCTGGTTCAGATGTTCACAAGGGTTTATCCTTTCGGCGGGACGCTGCAGACAAGTTTTGATATGCTGGCCATTGTCCTTCTTGCTATAGTTGCTGCAATAGGTATCGGGTATCTGGCTGATAGAGTCCTCTTAAAAGCACCTCCACCACCACGTGCAGACGGACTTCCTAAGGACTTAAAAGGCAGTCCACAATAATTATTAAATAAGCTCTGCGATTGTCCGGCATAAAACGCCGGATATTTTTTGTGAAAACGGTACATAGCTGGCTTTTCCATAATCTAAGCCGATAGAGGGAAATGGGACGGCTCTTTCGTTCATAAATTTGATACAGGTGATCACCCGGCAGCAGAAAAACACAGGAAAATAATGTTTTATTATTTCTGCCGGTGGGGAGGGTTGACTTTCCAGGAAGGAAAAGGTAAGAATAAAAAAAGTACAAAATAAAGAGGAGTGAATGATATGCGTATACAAGAAGTAAGACTCGAAAAAATAAAAGAAGCGAAAGTGACAGCAGTAATTCGTACCGAAACGATGGAAACGGGGGAAAAGACTTCTGACGCCTGTTTGCAGGGTGGGATTTCATCCATTGAAGTAACCTGGACCACACCGGAAGCAGGAGAGCTTGTAAAGAGGCTTAATGAAAAGAAAACAGATAAAGTAATTATTGGAGCTGGATCCATCTTAGATGGAGAGATGGCCAAAGAAGCAGTAGAATCCGGGGCAGAATACCTTGTAGGACCTAATTTCAGCAGAGAAGTTTGTGATATAGCATTGAAGGAGGAGCTTCCTTATTTACCCGGATGTATGACAATTAACGAGATGCTCGTCGCGGAAAAGCATGGAGCATCGATCATTAAGCTGTTTCCCGGAAATCACTTCGGACCTTCATTTGTTAAAGCAGTAAAGGCTCCTATTCCTCATTTGTCTATTATGCCTACCGGCGGTGTAAGCCTGGAAAATATTGAAGACTGGTTTGAGGCAGGAGTCACTGCTGTAGGAATCGGTGGAGAAATTAACCGGGCAGGGGAACAGCAGGATTTTGAAAAAGTTAAGCAGCTGGCAGAGGCTTATATGGAAGCTGCAGAAAAAAAATAATAAAAAAAGGTTGATAAATGTATTCGCTTTCATATATACTTTTGATAAATCGATTTAGTAAACCGATTTATCAAAAGGGGGGAGCGAATATAAAAAAACCTACCTTACAGGATGTGGCAAAGTTCGCTGAGGTTTCCAAAAGCACTGTTTCCCAGTATTTAAATGGAAGATTTACTTATATGGGAGAAGAAACCAGGCGGAGAATTGAAGCGGCCGTTCATGAGTTAAATTATCAGCCAAATGCCATTGCTAGAAGCCTGAAACAGAAAAAGACTACTACGATCGGTGTAGTTATTGCTAATATTCTCCACCGATTTTCTACTCAAACATCGCGTGCGATTGAAGATTTCTGTCATGACAAAGGGTATCACGTTATTTTATGCAATGCAGACGATGATCCTGAAAAAGAAAAGAAATATATAGAAATGCTAAAAGCAAAACAAGTGGATGGTTTCATTATTTTTCCAACTGCACACAACCGGGAAATTTATGAAAGTCTTTTAAACGAAAATTATCCACTTGTTTTTATGGATCGTATTGTGGAAGCGCTGTCAGTGCCGACTGTAGTTGTTAAAAATCTGGAGGCAATGGAAGAAGCTGTTCAGCATTTAAGTGAGGAAGGCATCCGGGATATAGCCTATGTCAGTTCAGAATTGACCATCAGTCCAAGAACAGAGCGCTATGAAGGTTTCGTGAACGCTTTAAAAAGACGCGGGATTCCGATGAACGATCAGTGGATCTATACTGGAAAGCTGGAAGGGGTGGGAAATTTTCTTGAGAACATGTTTTCTGAGCCGGAAAAACCAGAAGCAATAATTGCAAGTAATGATTTGAGTTTGATGAAAATTCTTCCATTCTTGAAAAAAGCGTATCATGGAATACCAGAAAACCTGGCGTTATTAACATTTGATGAAGTGGAATTTGCAGAATTTTTCGATCCGGCTATTACGACTGTGGAACAGCCAGCTTTTGAAATGGGAAAAAAAGCAGCGGAATTGTTGATGGAGCAGATTGAACAAAAAGGAAGCCTGAGCACACAGAAGGCTGAATACAGATTTACAGCCAGACTGAATATAAGAGAATCATCCATTAAAAGAAAAAAGGAGAGAATCTAATGAAAAAATATATGATGTCAATCAGTGTACTTGCCGGAGCCGCTATGATTACAGCGTGTGGGAACGACAATGCAGCAGAAGAGGGCAATACGGGAGAAGAAACGAACGATAACGTTCAGGAAAATGACGCTGAGGAAAACAATGCCTCAGCAGACGGGGACAGCATGAATTTGATTGCGGCGACCCAGCTTGATTCTGATAGTCCCTTTGTGGTAGGGTTCGAACGTTTTAAAGAAGTAATTGAAGAGGAAACAGATGGAGAGGTTACGGTGGAGATTCATACAGACGGTTCTCTCGGTGGTAACGAAGATGAACTTGTTCAAAACATGGAAACAGGCTCGGTGGATCTTGTTGTTGCTTCTCCAGGGTTTATGGCGCAGGCAACTAATGTGGTCGATTTTTTCGCAATGCCATATCTTTTCGAAAGCAATGAGCACTGGGAGTCCGTCGTAGACGGTGACATCGGAGATCTTGTGTTTGAGCAGGTGGAAGATAATACGGGCTTTAAGATGCTTGGCTATTGGTCTGCCGGTGTACGTAACTATTACGGATTTGATCCAATCGAATCACCAGATGATCTGCAGAACGTCCAGATTCGCACACAGGACTCTCCGGTTGTAACTAATACGTGGGAAACCCTTGGTGCCAACCCGACAAGTGTAGCATGGGACGAAATGTATCAGGCGCTGCAGAATAGGGTAATCGATGCTTCAGAAAATGATTTTACTAATATTTATCAGGCAAGCCATCATGAAGTAACGACAAACATTTCACTAACGGAGCATGACTACACGACCCGAATGTTCTTTACTTCCGAAGAAATTTATAGCAGCCTGTCCGATGAGCAACAGCAGGCTTTTGATACAGCGGCGGAAGAAGCAACAATCGCAGCCAGGGAGTCGGATAGAGATCTTGCGGAGGAATCACTGGATCTTCTGGAAGAAGGCGGCATGGAAGTAAATGATGTAGACCAGGAGCCATTCATTGAAATGACGGAAAGCGTACGGGAAGAAGCAGCAGAATCACTTGATATGGTAGAGGAACTGGAAGAAGTGGATTCGATGAGAGAGTGAATAAAAGGGCTTAAAGCAAGCCCTTTTTTTCTTTCTTTCCATTCTTCTTGAAGGGAATACGAAAGGTGGATGAATGAATGAAAAAAATTATTAATACTATCGAAAGTATATTTTTGAAATTGGCTGCCCTCTTTTTCCTTATCTTTATTGCCTGCGTCATTCTTCAGGTTGCTTCCCGGTACATCCCTGGCATTAGGGTGCTCTGGGCAGGAGAACTGGCAACCTATGCCTTTATTTGGATGATCTTTATCGGTGCAGCGGTCATGGTCCGTGAAAAGGGGCATTTTACTGTAGGACTCGTCATAGATAACGTGAAAGGTCTTCCGCTGTTTCTAGTACAGTCTTTAACGCACGTTCTTATTGCTGTTTTTGGTCTCGTAATGATTGTTGATGGTTACGGGTTAACAGTACAGTTCTGGGGATGGACAATGAACAATCTTCCGGAGATCCGCCAGGGCTATGCCTGGATGGCCATTCCAGTAGGAGGAGCAGCTATGATTATTTTTGCACTGCAGAACTGGTGGGAAGATTTTTCCAAGTTCAAGGATAAGAGAAAGGAGGCTGCAGTATGACCGGTTTGTTTCTGGTACTCCTTTTTATTGCTCTAATGGTGCTTGGGGTTCCTATTGCATTTGTTATTGGGATAGTCAGCTACGTCGGCTTTTTCATACTGGATGCGATTCCACTGCAGGCAGTGGTCCAGCAGATGTTTGGAGGGCTGGAATCGTTTATTCTCCTTGCTGTACCTTTATTTATTTTGGCAGCCAACATTATGAACCAGGGAAAAATATCTGAGAAACTGATCAATTTTGCTATCTCTCTCGTCGGACATATCCGTGGCGGACTCGCACAGGCAAACATTGTAGTGTCCATGTTTTTTGGAGGAATTTCCGGAGCTTCAACCGCTGATACGGCAGGAGTAGGAAAGATTCTTATCCCGAGTATGATAAAGGAAAATTACAGCCGGGGGACCGCAGCGGCAGTTACCGCCTCCTCCTCTACGATGGGTATGATTATCCCGCCGAGTATTCCAATGGTTATTTATGGAAGCATTGCCGGGGTTTCTGTAGGGCGTATGTTTCTGGGTGGAGTAATACCTGGGCTGACTATCGGAGCTTCATTAATGGCATTGGTAGGTTTTATTTCCTATCGCCATAACTATCCGAAGCATGAAAGAGTTAAATTTAAAGAGATTGTTAAGCTCGGCCTAAAAACTATTCCTCCATTGTTAACTCCTGTTATCATCCTCGGTGGTATAGTAGGAGGTTACGTAACACCGACGGAAGCAGCTGTTATCGCCTGTATTTATGCGTTCATTCTGTCTTTCTTTGTATACCGTACGATCAAACTGGCTGATATGCCGGATATTGTGTACGATACGCTGAAGCTGAGTTCTCTCACATTGTTTGCTCTGGCGACAGCAACTTCACTTGGTAGACTGATCAGCTATTACAATGTTCCTGGAATTATTGCAGGCTTCTTTGAGAACTCGCTTCCTTACGACTGGATGTTCCTTATTGCTGTCATCCTTATGTTTCTATTTGTAGGAATGTTTATGGACACGGTGCCTTCTATTATTCTCTTTGTGCCAATCGTGCTTCCTACAGCAATGACCCTCGGGGTGGATCCAGTGCATTTTGGGGTGCTGATTCTTGTATGTCTGGCAGTAGGACTTGTGACGCCTCCATACGGACTGTGTCTGCTTCTGGCAAGTAAAATTGCAGATCTGCCGATCGGAAAATCATTTTATTCCACGATTCCTTATATCGGCGCCATTTTAGTTGTCATACTGATTATGGCATTTTTCCCGCAGCTGTTTATGTGGTTCCCTAATTTATTTGATGTGTAAAAGAACCTGAATAACAGCTACCAGTATGAACAATATCGGAGTTATAAAGAAGGAGCGTAAACTAATGTGTGATGTAATTACGATTGGTGATGCAATGATTACGATGAACCCAAAGTCAAAAGGTCCGATGAGATTTTCTAACGAATTCGAGCGGAAAACCGGCGGGGCGGAGCTGAATCTGGCCGTAGGGTGTGCACGTCTTGGTTTGGACACCTCCTGGATCAGCCGCGTCGGGGATGATGAATTCGGCCAGCACATTATTAATTATATGCGGGGAGAAGGCATTGAGACGAAGGATGTAAAAAAAGAAAAAGCATATAATACACCAGTCAACTTCAAAGAAATTCGGGAAGACGGCTCTGGAAGTACCTTTTACTACCGCTTTCCGTCTCCGACTGAAACCATTACAGCTGAAGACATTTATGCCTCGAATATAAAAAACGCAAAAATTTTATATTTATCCGGAGTGTATCCATCGCTTAGAAAAGAAAACATAGCTCTCGTACACGAAGCTGTTAAAACAGCAAAAAAACACGGAGTCAAAATAGCTCTGGATCCAAATATCCGTCTGAAGCTCTGGTCGAAAGAAGAAGCTAAAAAAGCTCTTTTGGATCTTCTTCCCCACGTTAATATTGTTATGAGTGGAGCGGAAGAAGCCGACATTTTATTCGGAGAACAGTCCGTAGAAGAACATATCCAATCGTTTAGGAGCTTTGGAATCGAGAAAATTGCTGTGAAAAAGGGAGAAGACGGGGCATCAGGTGCCTCTTCAAAAGACGGCGTTATGCATGCGCCTCCTGCCGCTGTTACAAAGGTAGTGGATACTGTGGGAGCCGGGGATGGCTTCAATGCCGGCTTTTTATACGGGGAGCTAAAAGAGTGGGACCTGGAAAAATCCCTGAAGTTCGCCAATCAGATAGGCAGTATGGTAGTCGCAGTATCCGGTGACAACGAAGGTCTGCCTTATTTGGAAGAAGTCGAACAGGCTCTCGGTTTTAAAGAAAGAATTGAAAGGTAGGGATGTGCTTTGAATTTTCAGTTGGCCCTTGACCGTCTGAGCAGAGAAGAATGCCTGCGGATTTTAAATGAAACAGAACAATATATCGACTGGATAGAAATCGGGACAGGTGTTATCAAAGAATACGGCATGACTATTGTCAAAGAAATCCGTACGGCTTATCCGGATAAGACAATAGTGGCTGACATGAAAACATGCGATGCAGCAGAGCATGAAACAAAGCAGGTGCTGCAGGCCGGTGCGGATATCACAACAGTCATGGCTTTCAGCCATAACCAAACGATTCAAAAAGCTCTGGAGGCAGCAGAGAAAGAAGGGGGAGAAATCATGGTGGATCTTTTAAATTCACCCCCGGAAAGAATCGCTGAGCTGGACGAACTTGGGGTAACGCTTGTTTCCCTGCATATTGGCAAGGATCAGCAGTCGGAAAAAATGGTCGGGAGCGAGGATTTCATCCCTCTCCAGCCTTTTCCTGGAATGAAAGCAGCAGCTGCAGGGGGAATTAATGCGGAGTCAGTTATGAATCTGCGTGAAGTAAACCCTTATACAGTTATTGTAGGAAGTGCAGTAACAAAAGCCCATAATCCGGCAGAAGCTGCCAGAGCCGTCAGGGAGGCGATCGACAAATGAGAAAGACAGTAGAAACAGTAGTTAAAGAGGTGGAACAGGTACTTGAGAGCTCACTTCAGGACAATAATTTCGATGAGCTGGCAGACCGGATCAAAAAAGCGGAGAGACTTTTTATTGCCGGCGAAGGGCGGTCCGGACTGGTAGGAAAAATGATCGCTATGCGTCTCATGCATGGCGGGTATGAAGTGTATGTTACCGGGGAAACCATCACCCCAAGTATTGCAGATGGAGATCTTCTGATGGTCCTGTCCGGTTCGGGAAAAACCGGAAGTCTAGTTACTATGGCAGAAACAGCCGGAAAAACAGGAGCTCAAATTGTCAGTTTTACGACGGACAGCAATTCTCCGGCTGCTGAAAAGAGTGACCAGGTAATTACAATTCCCGCAGCGACTAAGTACCGCAGGGCAGAGGAACCAAAAACGATTCAACCCCTGGGTAATCAATTTGATCAAAGTCTTCATCTGCTGCTCGATGCTTTTATTGTTTATATGGAAGGGAGCAATGCAGAAAACAGCAATTGGAAAGACCGTCATGCCAACCTGGAATAAATTGTATTGACTTTTAAACTCAGAATTCCTTGAAAATAAGCGGAAGGATGAGATTTCTAAGCTTCTTTCACTGAATTTACGATTAGTTATTACGTCAATTTGAAGTTAAACACGCCTGATTTTTATTCGTGAAAATCAGTACTAAGGCGATTTTTCAAAACTTCTGTAGAAATAGAAAACAGTAGCATGCACCCTTCTATTAACTCTAATTACTAAAAGAGTATAAATATATTAATGCTGTAGAAAAGAAAATAAGGTACAACCTCCATCAAAAAGGGTATAGCATAGCTATATTCACTTCCC
>REBZ01000094.1 GCA_007692495.1 Alkalicoccus sp. | reverse complement strand
CCAAAGTCCAGCACGTAGTCAAAGAAAAGGAAAATCAGCATAATCTGCAGCGTCCCGATCAAAAAACAGTACGTAAAATGTCCGAGATACGCCTGCCAGCGGCTGAGCGGGGAAATCAGCAGCCGGTTCCACGTCCCGTCTCTTTTTTCCTTTGCGACGGTCGACAAACTGAACATCATCGTAAAAACGGAAAAGTAAAGCGTCATCCCAAACAGCGCCTGGAGGCTCTGATCGTAAACGATTCCGTTTTCCTCCCTGCCGCTTACCGTCTCTGTTTCCAGTGTAAGCACCGGGCTCTCCAGCTCGTCCTCCACCTGTCCCCGGACATTTTCCTCTTCGGAAACTCTCTCCACTTCCGAAAGCCGGAGCTCCTCTGTAAATACCTGCCGGATGTAGCTTTCCGTCAGCTGATAGTTCTGATCATCCACGGCCACGAGCATCCGGTAGTCGTCCGGACGTATTTCCACAGCCATGTTTCTTTCACCGCGCATGATCGTGTTCCGGACTTCTTCCTCTTCCTTCAGCTCAAAAAGAAACGCGTCGGATTCATTCAGAAGATCAATCCATCCGGCTGCTTCCTCTTCCGACGTGTTCTCTCCGGGGTAGGCCTGCACGAGCAGTTTGCCGCTCAAATCGTTTCCCCCGAGAAAGAAAACGAAAAACAGTGTCAGTACGAAGAACGACGTCACAAGAAACGGTTTTCTCCGGAACCGCTGCAGCTGCAGGAAAAAAACAGACCTCATGACGACGCCCCCCTTCTCGGAAAGATGAGTACGCTGACAGCCAGCATCACGACGCTGAGCAGAATAAGCCGCTCGAGAAACGGACGAAGTGCCGTCAGCTCAAACCCCTGGATCCAGAGAAGATAGCCGGTCATCGCCGCCCCGTTCGGGGTCCAGTTTCCGACAGCCGTTATTACATCCGGCATCGCGGCAAGCGGGAAGAAGCTTCCGCCGGCGAAAGCGGCAAGCGTAACCATCCCTCCGGAAAAAATCGTCGCTATCGCTTCGTTTTCAAAGCGGATGCTCAGTGAAGTGACGAGGCTTGTCAAACTGCCGACGCAGACGGCAAGCACCACCGTAATGAGCATCATACCGAGCCAGAAATCAATCGACGCAAACGGAAAAGTCCGGAACAAAAGCGTAGAAAGAAGAAACAAAATCACAAGCTGCAATAAAGCAATCGTGGTACCGGAAAGCCACTTGCCGCTTAAATATTTTACAGGATGGGCCCCTGACAAAATAATCCGGTTGTATACCTGCTCCCTTTTTTCCACAAACGCTTTTTCGGCGATTGTCCCGGCAGTGTACAGCACGAACATAACCGCCATACCAACGGCGTAGTACTGCATCGATTGAACCGGCTCATTCTGCGACATTGTTACAGCCCCGCCGATTTCTTCCACCGGCCCCGCTGTTTCCTGAACTTCCAGTCCGGCCGCTGCCGCAATAGCGCTTTCCAGATTCACGTTTTCCACGAAGCCTTCCAGTACATCCGTAAAAATATCCGCATAGAGTGATCCGTCCTCCCGGAGCATCACGTGGATGTCAGCCGGCCCTCCCTCATTCCAGATCATCGCCTGCAGGCCATCATATGTGAAGTTTTCCGGAAGTGTTACGACTGCATCAAGCTCTCCTTCGGCCAGAAGACTTTCCGCTTCGTCGGATGCCAAATAGTTGACCGTAAGAATTTCCTCTATTTCCGAATTCGTCAGCACGTCTTGCAGGAGCCTTGACGGCTGAATGTTCTCCGCTGTTTCCTCAAGTTCCGCAGCGGCCTCCGGCGGCAGTTCCATCGCCTCAAGCTCTTCAGTAAAGCGGGCGAGCCCTGCGTCCGCATCATCTTCCTCAACGAGCGCCACCTGTACATCAATTCCGGACGTATCCCCTGCCATTAGACCGCCGAGCGCAAATCCCAGTATACCGATCAAAACGAGAGGCATGAGAAGCAGAACGATTATATCCGATCTATTCCGGACGATGACGACAAAATCTTTCCAGATGAAATTTTTCATCGGTTCCTCCTTTTAATCGCGGAGCCTGCGGCCGGTTAAATGCAGAAACACGTCCTCCAGTGTCGGCACCTGGACGTTCACATTTGTAATTTGTACGTCATGCTCGTCCGCCAGATGAAACACGTGGCTTAACACCCGGCTTCCTTTCGGGAGAATCAGCTTCCACCCGTCCTCCGTTTCCACAAGCTGCCGGACTGCCGGGTGGGCTTTCAGCTCCTTTGCCATATCCGGATAAGGCCGGTCGAGACCGATTAAAATCGTTTCCTCACCTGATAAAATACTTTTCAGCTCTTCTTTCGTCCCGGAAGCAATGACCTCCCCGTGATCAAGAATATAAACGCGGTCGCAGAGACGTTCCACTTCTTCCATGTAATGACTCGTGTAAAGAACCGTCATTCCCTTTTCACGATTCAGCTTCCTGATCATATCAAGAATGTAGCTGCGCGACTGCGGGTCAATGCCGACGGTCGGCTCATCCATAATAAGCAGCTCCGGATCGTGAAGCAGCGCCGCCGCAATGTTGACCCTTCGTTTCATCCCGCCGGAGAAGGTGCTTAAAATATCTTCTTTCCGGTCAGTCAGCCCGACAAGCACCAGCACTTCTTCTATCTTTTCTTTTAAGCGGCGGCCCGACAAACCGTAGATTCTGCCAAAAAACTTCAGGTTTTCATACGCGGTCAGTTCCTCGTACAAAGCAATATCCTGCGGAACAATCCCGAGCACTTTCCGGATGCTCCCTGGATTTTTCACGACGCTCTTCCCGTGGAGGCGGACATCACCGGACGTTGGTTTCAAAAGGGAGGAAATCATGGAAATCGTCACGGACTTACCGGCGCCGTTCGGCCCAAGAAGTCCGACCGACTCCCCTCTTTCCAGATGCAGGCTCACTCCCTTTACGACGGTTTTTCCTTTGAATGCCTTCGTCAATTTCTCTGTTTCCAGCATACGCCCGCCTCCCCTCTCCTGTTA
>REBZ01000011.1 GCA_007692495.1 Alkalicoccus sp. | reverse complement strand
TATACCAACACTGGACTTTAACAGAGCTTTCCAAAAAGCTTATTAAAAACAAATTCAAGTGTTTTTTATAAACGGTTGATTATATAACAAAATGATTATATACTTGATTTATTATATACGATAATGAGGTGAGGTAATGAAACATCCTGATCTTTCTTCCCATGCAGTGATGCACAAAATGCTCGGAGATGAAAAACGTCTTCATACACTGCGTTTTTTATATGAAGCAGGCCTCTGCGTCTGTGATCTTGAAACTCTGCTCGACAGCAGTCAGCCCGCTGTCAGCCAGAGCCTGAGAAAATTGAAGCAGACTGGTATGATCACATCCCATAAGCATGACCAGTGGCAGATTTACACGCTCAACAAAGAATATGCGCATTACGATCAGCTCGTACAGATACTCCAGCAGCTCCCTTCCGCCAAAGAGCAGGTGGATGAGATCACGGCCAGCGGCCTCCGGACGCGCTGTTCTATTGAAATAACAGAAATTCGTTTTCTTGAGAAAAGCTGATTCTGCTTTTATTTTACTTGACGCTGTTTTCGTAAAATGAATGATTTTAAAGGAGGCTCCATCCTATGATTAAAAAAGTTGAAATTTTCGACCCTGCCCTCTGCTGCCCGACAGGTGTATGCGGAACGGATGTCAATCCGGAACTGACAAAGATTGCGAGACTTGTTTCTGTCCTGAACAGCATGGGTTACGACGTTAAACGCTACAATCTCGCTCAGGAGCCTATGCCCTTCTCTACAAATCCCGAAGTAGTCAAACTGATGGAAAATGACGGTGTCGAAAGTCTTCCGGCGGTCGTTGCAGACGGTAAACTTACGTTCAGCGGGCGCTACCCGACCGTGTCTGAATTTGCCTCCTGGTTTGATATCGAAGACGATAAGCTGCGCGAAAAGTTGAAAACACCAAAGAAAACGTTGAATATTTCTTTAAATAATTAATATTTTTAATCAGATTTTCAAAGGATAATCCTTCTTTTATAAGGCTCTCGCAGAGTTCACTGCTGTTATTACGTAAAACTCTGTTTTAACCGGATTTCCCGAGACGCCTGCAGCAGGATGAAAACGGGAGCGGTATTAACAACCCCTCCCCTTCCTGCTGACTGCGGTGTTTAATGAAGTCTTGTCTCCATTTAAGAAGAAATTTTGTACAGATAATGAAGGAGGCACCATACGATGAAACAATTAATGATCGGTGATTTTGTTGATACAAACTATTTGTTTTTCACAGGTAAAGGGGGCGTCGGCAAAACATCGGCTGCCTGCGCGACGGCAGTATCACTTGCGGATCAAGGAAAAAAAGTACTTATTGTAAGCACCGATCCGGCTTCAAACCTGCAGGATGTATTTGGTACAACACTTGCCAACAAACCGGCGCCCGTACCCGGTGTGAAAAACCTTTTCGCTGCCAATCTCGATCCCGAGGAGGCTGCCGCTTCGTACCGCCAGAAAATGATTGATCCCTACCGTAATACGCTGCCTAAGGCAGCACTGGACAGTATGGAGGAGCAGCTTTCCGGAGCCTGCACTGTGGAAATCGCAGCGTTCGATGAGTTTTCCACCCTTCTGACCGATGAAGATACGACCTCGGAATTCGATCATATTCTCTTTGATACCGCACCGACCGGCCATACACTTCGGCTTCTGCAGCTGCCAAACGCGTGGAGCGATTTTCTTGAAACCAACGACAACGGCGCCTCCTGTCTCGGACCGCTGGCAGGTCTTGCAGACAAAAAAGCCCTATATCAGAAAACGGTGGAAGCACTGTCCAATCCGGAGCGTACGAAGCTCGTCCTTATCGCCCGCCCGGATGAATCGACATTGATCGAAGCAGGAAAAGCAGCGGAAGAGCTCGGGGAAATCGGCATCCGCAATCAGATGCTTGTCGTAAACGGAGTATTTGAACGCTCCTCTGATGATCAAACAGCGATAAAGCTTGAAGCGATGCAGCAGGAAGCTCTTCAGTCCATCCCGGCCTATTTTGACGACAAACCGACGTATCATCTTCCGCTTGTTCCCTACAATCTTACAGGCTTCCAGGCACTCCGTGATTTGTTTGATCCGGAAGCACTGCAGATGATAGAAGAGATTCCGGAAACAGAGCCGATCAAGCTTCCTTCCATCAGCGGAATGATCGACGACCTGTCAGCTAAAAAACATGGTGTTTTCATGACGATGGGGAAAGGCGGCGTCGGCAAAACGACCGTCGCTGCGGCTGTGGCGGCCGGGCTTTCGGACCGCGGGCACCGCGTCCTGCTCACGACGACTGATCCAGCGGCACACGTGGATCTTGTAATGGATTCAGACAGCGGGGACAATCTTTTAACTGTGAGCCGCATCGATCCCAAAAAAGAAGTCGAGAAGTACAAAGCGCAGGTGCTTGAAAACGTCGGGGAAGACTTGACAGAAGATGAGCTTGCTTATATTAAGGAAGACCTTGAATCTCCGTGTACAGAAGAAATTGCTGTTTTCCGCGCATTTGCAGAAACCGTGGACCAGGCGAAGGATGCTTTTGTCGTCATCGACACAGCACCGACGGGACACACGCTGCTTCTCCTGGATGCTGCCCAGTCCTATCACCGGGAAGTGGAGCGCACCCAGGGGGATCTCCCGGAATCGGTCAAACAGCTGCTTCCCCGCCTCAGAAATCCGGAGGAAACGTTTATCAGCCTCGTAACGCTGCCGGAAGCAACGCCCGTCTATGAAGCAGGCCGTCTGCAGGAAGATCTTCGCCGGGCACAGATCGAACCGGCCTGGTGGATCATCAACCAGAGCTACCACGAAACCGGCACGACAGACCCGGTTCTTTCGGGACGGGCCCATGCGGAAAGAAAATGGATCCGCGAAGTACAGGAATCCTACGCTCGAAAAACGTGTATCATTCCATGGCAGGCAGATAAGGTAAAAGGTTTGGAACGTCTGAAAGCATTGACAAAATAACCATTATCCACCGCGGTCAAAACGGAAGTATCCGTTTTGACC
>REBZ01000012.1 GCA_007692495.1 Alkalicoccus sp. | reverse complement strand
AATAGGCATCATAAAAAGCAGAAGGATGTCTCTTTCACGGCAGAAACGAAGCGGACGCCAGTGGAAGAAGGAGATTGGAAGATCCCGCAGGGCGTAAGCCTGAGGAAGCTGGAGATCTCCTCCACGGCAGAGCTGAAGCGAAGTTTTCTGCCTATACCAACGCTGGACTTTAACACAGCTTTAAATTAAGACTTGGATGGAGATTATAAGGATACAATTCATTTCGATCCGGCCGACTCAAAAAACTTCAGCAGAATTTTTTGCACACCATACTTAGCAAACGAAGCGTATGTGACCTTTTTTCGACAAATTAAAAGTTGTTGATATTAAAAGAAAACAAAAGAAAATAGAAGTTATTATGAAATGATTGACGCTTACATAGCATTTTGCATTTTAACAGGAAACTGTTATAATCCTTTTGTTCTCTACGGACCGGATCTTTCTTGGAAGGATCCACAACTGAACATCCGGGTCTGCTTTTTTTTATGCCTTCCGCCTGATAATGATGAAAAACACCGCCTGTTTTTCTCCGGCAGCGAGCCACAGCTTGCTTCCCGGCATCAGCGGACTCATCTTAAAAAGCCCCGTTTTTTTAGTCATAGAACAAAACAAAAATATGAAAGAGGTGCAGATGTTGACTACGGTAGAAAAATTGAAAAATGAGTGGTTTGGCAATGTGAAGGGAGATGTGATGGCCGGGCTCGTAGTCGCGCTTGCGCTGATTCCGGAGGCAATCGCTTTTTCCATTATCGCAGGGGTCGATCCAATGGTCGGCCTGTACGCCAGTTTCTCCATCGCTGTAATTATTTCCTTTGTCGGCGGGCGTCCGGGTATGATTTCCGCAGCTACAGGGGCTATGGCTTTATTAATGATTACACTCGTCGCGGAGCACGGGCTGGAATACCTGCTTGCGGCAACGATTCTGACAGGTATTCTGCAGATTATATTCGGTGTATTCAAGCTGGCTGCCTTAATGAAATTCGTCCCCCGTTCTGTAATGGTAGGCTTCGTGAACGCGCTTGCGATACTGATCTTTACATCCCAGCTGCAGCATTTTGTTAATGAAACGTGGATTATGTATGCTCTCGTAGCACTTACACTTGCGATCATCTACATCCTGCCGCGTTTTACAAAAGCAGTGCCTTCAACGCTCGTAGCAATTGTCGTTGTTACAGCAATTGCGATTACGATGAACTTTGGCGTGAGGACTGTCGGGGATATGGGAGCACTCCCTGCAACGCTGCCAGTATTCCTTATTCCGGAAATCCCTTTGAATTTTGAAACACTCGCTATTATCTTTCCTTATTCTCTCGCGCTTGCAATGGTCGGGATTCTGGAATCGCTTCTTACGGCTTCGATTGTAGATGATATGACGGACACAGAAAGCGATAAAAACAAGGAAAGCCGCGGACAGGGCATTGCCAATGTAACGACCGGTTTCTTCGGCGGAATGGCAGGCTGTGCCATGATCGGCCAGTCGGTAATTAACGTAAAATCGGGAGGCACGGGAAGATTATCCTCGCTCGTCGCCGGGGTATTCCTCATGTTTCTTATCCTCGTTCTTGGAAACTGGGTGGTTCAGATTCCGATGGCTGCTCTTGCCGGAGTAATGATTATGGTTTCCATCGGTACGTTTGACTGGTCTTCTCTGACCAACATTCATAAGCTGCCGAGAACAGACGCAATTGTAATGGTCACTGTCGTTGCGACGGTTGTTTATACGCACGATCTGGCCATTGGAGTGTTCGCGGGAGTAATTCTCAGTGCCATATTCTTTGCATGGAAGGTTTCCAAGGTGGAAGTTGAAAAACACTTTGACAGAAAAACAAAGACGCTTACGTATGAAATTCACGGACAGCTTTTCTTTGCTTCTGTTCAGGACTTCGTCGAAAAGATTGACTTTGATGCAGACACGCGTCATGTTATCTTAGATGTAACAAACGCTCATCTGTGGGATGACTCTGCTGCCGGGGCAATCGATAAAATTGAGCACAAATACGGTCTTCGGAATATTGAAGTAACTGTTACCGGCCTTAATAAGGAGAGTTCTGAACTGATGAAGAAGATCGGCGGATTAAGCAAAGCCTCCGGTCACTAATAGGAGGACATGTATATGTTTAAAAATCTGCTTCTTGCCGTGGATGGCTCGGAACACAGCCGCCGCGCCACTGAAAAAGCTCTGGAGCTTGCCGGACTTTCGGAAGGCTCCTCCATCGAAATTCTTTACGTAGTACCGGGCAGCAAATCAAAATCCGATGTACTTCACTACGGGGATTCCGACAGTGCTTCTATGAAAAGAAAGAGAATGCTGAAAGAATTTGAAGAAATGATTCAATCAAAAAATATTTCCGTTGAAACTACTGTGCTTCACGGGAAAGACGGTTCAGCCGAAGCGATTATTGAACACGCGAATAACGGTTCCTATGATGCTCTTATTCTCGGAAGCCGCGGCTTGAGCACCGTGCAGACGATGGTACTCGGCAGCGTCAGCCACAAAGTAATAAAATACGTGAAAGCACCAGTACTCATGGTGAAATAATTACAGGAGCTGCCCATACATTTATGGCAGCTCCTTTTCTTGTGGAAAGAGGGGGTGTTAAAAACGTTTCCAGCATTCCCGTACACTCAGCGTTTTTTTGATATTACAGCCGGATGATTAATTGCAGGCCTGTAATGAATAGTTCTCTTTGAAGACATAGTTATAATGATTAAAAATGGTTTATAATGATTAAAAACCTTCTTAATGACAAAAAAACCTCCTATAATGATTAATCAGCTCTTATAATGACAGATAACTCTTCTATAATGATTAAACATCCGGACCAACGGGGAACGGACGGTTCTGAAAGCCCCTTCCGCCGTGCGATAAATCCTTTTCCCCATGCGAAAACCGCCTGCCTCTTTTTATTTTCTCTCCATGTTATACTGAGAAAGACTTTTCACAGAAAGCGGTGCTTACAATGCTCGAAGATACCGGAGAACGAGTGA
>REBZ01000039.1 GCA_007692495.1 Alkalicoccus sp. | reverse complement strand
ACATCTCCAAACTGCTCCCGGAAGCGTTCAAAGTCCATATATACTTTTGGATACAAAGCATAGGACAGTAAATCGTGGCTTGTTATCTGACGGTCCACCTCTTTATACAGTTCATCCTGAAGACTATGAAAATCCACCTCATCCATATTTTCACCTGGACGGTTCGTAATCGCGCTCCGTCCTTTTAAAATAATATCCTGCAGTTTTTCAGGGAAACCCTGGTACGGCTGTCCGAGCTGGCCCTGAAACAATTCAACGACGGAATCAGGAAAATCAAGGCTGCTTCCTTTTTCAAAAACATCTTCTTCGGTCAGCTCATTCTGAACCATATATAAGGCCATATCCCCAACCACTTTGGAAGAAGGAGTTACCTTGACGATGTCACCAAACATGTCATTTACTCTCCGGTACATTTTCTTTACATCGTTCCACTGGGAACCAAGGCCGACTGCTTTCGCCTGCTGCTGCAGGTTGCTGTACTGTCCTCCAGGCATCTCATGTTCATACACTTCTGTATGAGGAGAGTTCATTCCGCTTTCAAAGCCTTGATAGTACTTCCTCGTGTAATCCCAGTACTCATTCAGCTCCTCTATTGCTTTGATGTCCACATCGGGCTTCCGGCCGCTTCCCTCCATTGCATAGTATAAGCTGTTCATACTAGGCTGGGAAGTCAATCCGGCCATCGAGCTGGTCGCCACGTCCACGATATCGACACCTGCTTCAATGGCTCTTGCATAGGTGAATATACCGTTTCCGCTCGTATCGTGCGTATGCAGATGAATCGGGATGGAAATCGTGTTTTTAAGTTCCCCTACAAGCTGATAGGCCGCTTCCGGCTTCAAGAGACCAGCCATATCTTTGATTCCAAGAATATGAGCCCCTGCTTCTTCGAGGCTGACAGCCATGTTTTTATAGTAATTCAAGTCATACTTCGTGCGGGAAGCGTCCAGTATATCCCCCGTATAGCAGATAGAAGCTTCCGCCACCTTCTGTTTGTTTCTGACTTCATCAATCGCGAGCTGCATCCCCTCGATCCAGTTCAGGGAATCAAATATGCGGAAAACATCCATGCCGGCATCGGCACTTTTCCCGATAAATTCTTTTACGACGTTATCCGGATAGTTTCTATACCCCACGGCATTGGAAGCGCGGAGCAGCATCTGCATCAGGATGTTCGGCATTTTTTCCCTCAATAAAAGCAGCCGCTCCCACGGATCCTCGTGCAGGAACCGCATGGAAACATCGAAAGTAGCTCCTCCCCACATTTCAGAAGAAAACAGCTGCGGCAGCAGATGGGCTGTCGGCCCGGCAATTTTTTTCAAATCATGTGTTCTTACTCTTGTAGCAAGAAGCGACTGATGAGCATCCCGGAAAGTCGTATCTGTCAGGAGCACGTGCGGCTGACTTTTCACCCATTCGGCCAGTCCTTCCGGTCCGCGTTCGTCCAATATCTGCTTCGTGCCATTTACCGGCACTGTACCCTTTTCGACCGCAGGTACAGGCGGCTTATCCAAAACCGGCTTTCTCATTTTCTCGAGTCCGGGATAGCCGTTAACAATCGTTTCCCCAATAAAAGTGAGCATTTTTGTTCCCCGGTCTTTTCGTTTAGGAAAAACAAACAGCTCCTGCGTATTATCAATAAAAGAAGTGTTGTAATCTCCGCTCAGAAAACCTTTATGCTGAACAAGATTTTCCAGAAAGGGGATATTCGTAATAATACCGCGGATGCGGAATTCTCTTAAGTTTCGCAGCATTTTTGCCGCCGCACCTTCAAATGTTAACGACCAGGTGGACACTTTAACGAGAAGCGAATCGTAATGTGGAGAAATCACAGCTCCCTGAAAGCCGTTTCCGGCGTCAAGCCGTACGCCAAACCCGCCGCTGGAACGATACGCCATAATTTTCCCTGTATCCGGCATAAAGTCATTGGCAGGGTCTTCTGTTGTAACACGGGACTGGATCGCATAGCCGAATGTTTTAATGTCTTTCTGCTCCGGCATGTTCAGCTCTTTCCCGTGAATCGATTTTCCATCCGCGATAAAAAGCTGCGTCTGCACAATATCAAATCCGGTAATCATTTCGGTAATCGTATGTTCCACCTGAATTCTCGGATTCACTTCAATAAAGAAAAATTCCCCGTGAGGGTCGACGAGAAATTCGACGGTGCCGGCATTGACATAATCGATATTTCTGCTGAGCTTCACGGCTGCCTCACAGATTTCTTCCCGAAGCTCTTCTCCTAAAGACACACTCGGGGCAATTTCCACGACTTTCTGGTGCCTTCTCTGCACGGAGCAGTCTCTTTCGTACAAGTGCACGATATTTCCATGGGTATCCCCTAAAATCTGCACTTCAATATGCTTCGGACTTTCTACAAACTTTTCTACATATACTTCATCATTTCCGAAGGCTGATTTCGCTTCCGACTTCGCCCTGTCATAGGATTCTGACAGAGAGGCAGCATCCCGGACGATTCTCATGCCTCTCCCGCCTCCGCCGAGAGTAGCTTTAATAATAAACGGATAGCCGTGATTTTCTGCAAACGACTCAACTTCTTCCAGGCTGTCCACCGGTCCATCACTTCCCGGAATAACGGGAAGACCCGCTTCGATAGCTGTACTGCGCGCTTTTACTTTGTCCCCAAACATGTTTAAATGCTTTGTTTCCGGACCGATAAAAATGATCCCTTCTTCACCGCACCGTTTTGCAAATTCTATATTCTCCGAAAGGAATCCGTAACCGGGATGAATCGCGTCTACATTATTTTCTTTAGCGGTGGCAATAATATCTTCAATATCGAGGTATGCATCAATCGGTTTTTTATCTGCTCCTATTAAGTAGGCTTCATCGGCTTTGTACCGGTGAAAAGCCCCGGTGTCTTCTTTAGAGTAAACAGCTACCGTGCGGATATGTAATTCGGTGCAGGCTCTAAAGATTCGTATAGCTATTTCTCCCCGGTTTGCTACTAATACCTTTTTAATATTTTTCAGCTGGCTCATTATGTTCCTCCTGTATTCATTTTATAGACAGAACG
>REBZ01000013.1 GCA_007692495.1 Alkalicoccus sp. | reverse complement strand
ACAGAGCCTATCGTAAAAATAACTGCTGTATATTCTGGCGTTTTTTACACAGCCTTTTATATAAATAATTCTTCCATTATCGTTATTAAAGTCCACGTTTTTCTCTTGTCATATAGAGGACGCGGCTGAGATTGCTGTATAAAATAATAATTTTGTTGATTCCAACTTACTAGATTACCACATCCGGCTTCTTCTGAAAAGATGTGTGCTTCTGCAGATCATGCAAAAATCCCGCCGGAAGCGGGTGCTTCCGGCGGGACCGGTATGAAACAAAAGCTGTGGAAAGTGGGGTGTTCCGTGCCTTATTTAGGTTTGATGACAACCCTTCGGTTCGGATCTTTTCCATCCGAATAGGTTTCCACCCGCCCGTCGTTCTGCAGGGCCGAATGAATGATTTTTCTTTCCATCGAGTTCATCGGCTCCAGCTGTACGTCCCGGCGGATGCGGAGAGCTTTTTCTGCAAGCCGTCCGGCAAGCGTCTCCAGAGCTTCTTTCCTGCGGGCACGGTACCCTTCGGCATCAAGATGAATGCGTACGAATTTATCGGAAACTTTGTTGGCTGCAAGATTGACGAGGTACTGCAGGGAATCAAGTGTCTGGCCGCGGCGGCCTATCAGCACGCCGATTTCCCGGCCGCTGATAAGGAAGTAAAGGCCTTCTTTGCGCTCCTCAACTTCCACACTCGCACTGACTCCCATATGATCGATTGTTTCCCTCAGAAAATTCAGGCCGGTCTTTACAGGGTCCGGTCTGCGGATAATTTCCACTACTGCCGGCCTGCTGCCGATCAGTCCGAGGAAACCTTTCCGGGCTTCCTCGACGACGTGGATGTTTACATCCCCGCGTTCTGCTTCCAGTTTTTCCAGACCCTGTACTACTGCTTCCTCTACTGTACGCCCTGATACCGTCACTTTATTCACTAGCTCTTCGCTCCCCCCGTTTTGGTCTGCTTAGAACCTTCTTTAGTTTTTCCTACATTAGGACCCGTGATAAAGTATGTCTGCACAATCATAAACAGGTTACCGATAACCCAGTACAGCGCAAGAGCCGACGGGAAGAAGGCAGCGAATGCCATGATCATGACCGGCATAATGTAAAGAAGTGCCTTCATCTGCGGGTTGTCCTGCACCATCATCATTTTCTGCTGAATGAACGTTGTCGCCCCTGCGACAAGCGGCAGTATAAAAAACGGATCGGCGCTTCCAAGCTCAAACCAGAGAAATTCCTGCGGTGTACCCGTGTAGCTCGGATCCACGTCCGGGTTAATCTGCGGTGTGCGGATGATGGCATGGTAGAAAGCGATCAGAATCGGCATCTGCACGAGAATCGGCAGACAGCCGGCAAGTGGGTTGACACCGTGCGTCTGGAACAGCTCCATCATTTCCTTTTGAAGCTTCTGCTGGGTCTGCTGGTCCTTTGCACTGTATTTTTCCCGGAGTTCTTTCATCTGCGGCTGGAGAGCCTGCATTGCTTTCGTACTTTTTGTCTGCTTGATCATCAGCGGAAGTATCAGAATACGAAGCAGGATCGTTACAATAATAATTGCCAGCCCGTAGCTGTTGTTCAGAGCATCAGCAATAGTTGTCATCAGCCAGGACAGCGGATACACAAAAAACGGATCCCAGATCCCGCCTGCGTCGGATGTAATCGGCTCATTAATGTTAAAACACCCTGTCATTAGCAGCATGACGCCGATAAACATGGATGCAATACTTATTTTCTTAACCACTCTTGGTCCTCCTAACTTTTTCGTCACACATGAAATAAATTCCTTCTTTTGTTCTCTACTGATTTTTACGGGCGGCGCTCCTTTTTTTCCGGCACTGGATCAATTCCACCCGGATGAAAAGGATGACATTTCAACAGCCGCCGTACTGTCAGATAAAGGCCTTTTCCCGCTCCGTGCACCCGTACAGCCTCCAGGCCATAGTGGGAGCAGGTCGGGTAAAAGCGGCAGGAGGGCGGCGTCAGCCGGGAAATATACTTTTGATAAAATCGAATCATTCCCATCAGTATTCTTTTCATGATGTCACCTCGGAAAATTTCAGCGGGGCCCCCGCCTGTAGAGTCTGGCTACTTTCAGCACATGCTTTAAGGATTTCCGGACTTCCTCCAACTCCATCGAAGCTGCAGGTTTTCTTGCGATAATAACGACATCACAGTCCTGCCTGAGCTCTTCGGCCGCATCGCGCAGCGCTTCCTTCATTATTCGTTTTATACGGTTGCGCTGAACGGCGTTCCCAAGCTTTTTGCTTACCGAAAGGCCGATCCGGACGTGTTTCTGCTCGCGTCTGGAAAGCTGATATACGACAAACTGGCGGTTTGCAGCTGATTTTCCGTGCTGGAACACCTTCTGGAACTCTTCATTTTTTCTTAAACGATGCTGCTTTTTCATTCACGGGCACCTCTTCATAACAGCGCCTGTGACGCTATTCATTTTACCTAAACTTATGTGCTGATTCAATCACTGTTCCTTAAAGTCACAAAACGATCACGAACCGACAAGAAGCCGTCCTGCAGGTTTCAAGGACAGCTGCCTGTTCTTATTATATGAATATATCCGCTTCCTGTAAAAAAAGACCACTGATCATCCAGTGGTCTTTTTGTTACGCAGATAGAACCTTTCTTCCTTTGCGGCGGCGGTTGGCAAGAACTTTACGTCCGTTCTTTGTAGCCATACGCGCACGGAAACCGTGATTCATCTTACGCTTGCGGTTATTTGGATTGAATGTTGGCTTACCCATGTGAAAACACCTCCTGCATGCTCATATTAAAACAATAAGTTCTGTTTATTGTCATGATCGATCTCGCCGGAACCACAGTCTGCGGCAGGCAGTCTTGTAAATTATAAATTTTTAGCTTAACCGTGTCAAGGGCAACTTCAATTTCCCCGGTAAAATAAAAAGCGGCCCCATATTCTGTACGGATAGTAAAAATTCCATCATCTACTTCTTCTTTTCTGCAAGCTGTATTAACGCTCCTGGTTGATTACAGAAGTAAACCTCGCTTCACTCCGGCCTGCCGAGGGGGACGCTGCAGGG
>REBZ01000120.1 GCA_007692495.1 Alkalicoccus sp. | reverse complement strand
CACCGGTTTTACGGAAGGAGAAATAGGAATCATAAAAAGCAGAAGGACGTCTCCTCCACGGCAAGCCTGCCGAGTTGAAGCGACGTTTTCTGTCTACACCAACAAGGGAATTTAACAGAGACACTCATGCAAAATTGTTGCACCATGATGGATGAAAATAACTTTCTTTCCAGATGGAATGTATCCTATTTGATAAGGTGTTTCTTCCTCAGCAGAAGGAGAAAAAGACCTTTCTTTATAAAGCTGGAGTGGACATGGGGCGACTCCGGAGCGATTCAGGCCGGGTCGAAGGTCCATTCCGACCGACGAAAGAGGACGGAATTAGCTGAGGCCGGCCCGCTCGGAAAGCGTCCCCATGGAAACGAAGGCGGACGTTTATATATTTTATTTTCAAGGTAGCTAAATGATGATGTGATAATCTTATCAGCTGATTAGAACTTTAGTTGAATTTAAATTTATTGAAGTGAAACAGGAACGGTGAACTACGTGGGGACCAAGGACTTGCATAAAAGAATTTTCACCAGCTCATCTTCCGCAGATTTTATAAAAACGGCTGCCACCATCCCATATTCAGAAGAAATCTATACCCTCTTGCAACAGATAAAATTTCGTGTTATATTTTCACAAGGTATAAACGTTCGTTTTATTTAAGGGGTGTGTCTGTTGGAACAAATTCTATCTGTATTGCTGGTTATTGTAGCCATTCTGCTGATTACCGTAGTACTGCTTCAGTCCGGCCGAAGCGCGGGACTTTCCGGGGCTATTTCCGGGGGCGCGGAGCAGATGGTTGGTAAACAGAAAGCAAGAGGACTTGAAGCCGTACTGAGCCGTGCAACGGTAGTACTTGGAGTGTTGTTTTTTGGATTTGCACTCTGGCTTGGTTACTTTAGTTGATAAGAATGACCGAAGCAGCAGACAGCCATCTGCTGCTTTTTTGTGCATAAAGACAGGCAGGGAATTCACCTCGGAGAACCCGGTTAACGAGGAGGCAATTCGGGAATAATGTAAAGAGCCAGGGACAAATACAACAGGAACAGGTGATGAAAATGATTGGCTGTTTGATTATACACGGCTTTACTGGTGCCCCGAAGGAAGTAGAAGACATCCAGAACCATTTTGCCGGAGACTCCTGGCTCGTGTACACCCCCGAACTTCCCGGTCATGACGGGACGAGAGAATCTATGCGCGACGCCGATTACCGGGCATGGGTGTATAAAGCACAGGTGGCACTGGAAGAACTGATAAAACGGTGTGACGAAGTATATATTATTGGTTTTTCCATGGGAGGAGTCATTGCCGGCTATCTGGCCGCCAGGTATCCGGTAGACAGACTTGTATTGATTTCCTCTGCTGTATTTTACCTGAACCCTAAACAGATTGCCGAAGACCTGAAGGGATGGTTCCTCGAAGGAATACGCGGGGAACTGGACCAAAACGACATATACCGGTTTTACCGGGAAAAAATAAAAAGAACCCCGGTATCCGCAGCGGTGGAATTCACTAAACTAGTTAAAAAACTGCGTCACGCCCTCAATGATATTAATGTCCCAACGTTAATTGTCCAGGGGGAAAAAGACGGGCTTGTGCCGGTCAGAAGCGCAGAATATATATATGAACACATCCGCTCGGAAGATAAAGAAATTTACTTTTTTGAGGAAGCGAAACATTATATATGGTACGGCAGCGATAAAGAAGCTTTTTTAAAGAAACTTGAGTCCTTTTTAAAGACTCCTGCCGGTCCCGAAAATGATGATAAAAGGAGCAGAAAACGTCATGATGAAGATAGCGCAGCCGAAACCATTCACTTTTGAAGGGGGACCGAGAGCGGTTCTTCTTCTGCACGGATTCACTGGAAACTCCGCTGATACGCGTATGCTGGGGAGATATTTGAACAAACGCGGCTACACGTGTCATGCCCCCCATATGAAAGGACACGGGGTGCCGCCGGAAGAGCTTGTAAAAACCGGTCCGGAAGACTGGTGGAAGGATGTTCAGGAAGCCTACGATTATTTGAAAGAGCTCGGACATGAGGAAATTGCTGTCGGCGGACTTTCACTCGGGGGCGTCTACTCCTTGAAACTAGGGTACACGAAGCCTGTGAAAGGTCTGTTTACTATGTGTTCACCGATGATACCCCAGGACGAAGACAGGCTGCGCAGAGGAGTCGCAGAGTACGCTGAAAAATATAAGCGTAACGAGCAGAAGTCCGACGAGCAGATAAAAGAAGAGATGGAAGCATTCGACGGTACGCAGATGAACACAATCCGCCGCCTGATTGAAATGAATCAGGATGTGCGGAAACATATTGATACGATTTACGCGCCGACGTTTGTTGCGCAGGGACGCAAGGATGATGTTATCGATATAGAAAGTGCCGACATTATTTATGATTCAGTAGAAGCAGAAAAAAAATATATAAAGTGGTATGAAGAATCAGGCCACGTAATAACACTAGATAAAGAACGAGACCAGCTGAATGAAGACATTTACGAATTTCTTGAAGGACTGGACTGGAGCGAATAATCGTCCGTCCCATGAAGGGTCTCGTATACAGAAAGGAGACCAATAATGCAGGAACTTACAAAAGACCTCATTATGGAAACAATTAAAGAAGCGGATAAGCCGCTTTCAATGAAAGATATAGAAGCAGAAGTAGGACTTGAGGATGCCGAGCGCTTTAAAGAAGGCATGAAATTACTGAACGAGCTTGAGGAAGAGGGAGAGCTCGTAAGAACGAGAACGAACCGTTATGGTATCCCGCAGAAGATGAATCTGATGCGTGGAGAAGTGATCATGAATCCAAAAGGGTTTGCTTTTATTAAAACGGAGGATCAGGATGAGGATATTTTCGTCGCACCGGGCGAATTAAACGGGGCAATGAATAAAGACAAAGTACTTGTCCGCCTCCAGTCAGAATCGGGAGGTGCCCGTCAGGAGGGAACGATCATCCGGATACTGGAACGGGGAACAACCCGGACAGTCGGTACGTTCAGCGATGACAAATATTTTGGGTTCGTTATTCCTGATGACAAACGGATCCCTTCAGATATTTTCATCCCTAAAAACCAGACACTTGGTGCCGTCGACGGCCACAAAGTCGTTGTGGAAATAACCAAGTATGCAGAAGGACGCATGAATGCAGAGGGACATATATCAAAGATTCTCGGACATAAAAATGATCCGGGAGTAGATATTATATCTGTCATTCATAAACACGGACTCCCGGGAGAATTTCCGGATGAGGTGATCGAACAGGCGAACGGGGTGCCGGATGAGATTGACCCGAAAGACCTGGAAAACCGCCGGGATCTGAGGGAGGAAACGATCGTTACGATTGACGGAGCGGATGCGAAGGATCTGGATGATGCCGTTCAGGTAAAACGACTTGATAATGGGAATTATATTCTCGGAGTGCACATTGCGGACGTTTCCCACTATGTCGACGAAAATTCCCCAATTGACCAGGAAGCCTATGAAAGAGGGACGAGCAGTTATTTAGTCGACCGGGTCATCCCGATGATCCCTCACCGCCTCTCCAATGGCATTTGTTCTTTGAATCCACAGGTGGACCGTCTGACGCTTTCCTGCGACATGGAAATTACACCACAGGGTGAAGTAGTCAACCACGACATTTACGAAAGCGTAATCCGGACTAACGAACGGATGACTTATACGGATGTACGTAAAATTTTAGAAGAAGAAGATGAAGAAGTTATGAAGCGCTATGAGTCTCTCATTCCATTCTTTAAAAACATGGAGGAGCTTGCAGCGGTACTCCGCAAGAGGCGTTTCGACCGGGGAGCCATCGATTTTGACTTCAAGGAAGCCCAGGTGCTCGTGGATGAAGAAAGTAATCCTGTAGACGTAGTTATCCGTGAGAGAAGCGTGGCCGAACGGCTGATTGAAGAATTTATGCTGGCTGCAAACGAAACGATAGCCGAGCACTTCCACTGGATGAAGCTTCCGTTCGTTTACCGTATTCACGAAGATCCAGATGAAGCAAAGCTGAACCAGTTTCTCGAGTTCATTACGAATTTCGGTTATGTAGTAAAAGGCACTGCTAATTCTGTTCATCCGAGGGCATTACAGGAGCTTTTAGAAAGCGTTAAAGGAGAATCGGAAGAAGCTGTTATTAACACGATGATGCTCCGGTCATTAAAGCAGGCTAAATACGATCCCGGCAATGCAGGCCACTTCGGTCTGGCAGCGGAATTCTACACGCACTTCACTTCACCGATCCGACGGTACCCGGACCTGATCGTTCACCGTCTTATCCGAACCTATTTGATCGAAGGCAAAACAGGCAGGAAGACAGTGGAAAAGTGGGAGGAAAAACTTCCGGAAATAACTAAGCACTCCTCGGAAATGGAGCGCCGGGCAGAAGATGCTGAACGCGAAACAGACGAGCTTAAGAAGGTTCAGTATATGGAAGATAAAGTCGGCGAGGAATATTCGGGCATTATAAGCAGTGTGACAAACTTCGGACTGTTTGTACGTCTGCCGAATACGATCGAAGGTCTCGTCCACGTCAGCTATTTGACGGACGACTATTACCATTTCGACCAGTCCAATTATATTATGACCGGCGAACGTACTGCCAACACGTTCCGTATAGGTGATGAAATTGAAGTCCGCGTAGCGAACGTCAACGTGGATGAGCGGGTTATTGATTTTGAAGTAATTGGTATGAAACCGCGTAAAATACGCAGGAAAGAAACGCCGCGCGTTATTGAAACGAACAAAGGTGCAGGAAAAGCCAAGAAAGAAAAGCAGGAAAAAGGAAAAGGCATCGATCTGAAGCAGGAAAAAGGAAAAGGGCCGAAAAAAAAGAAAAAGAAAGCTTTTTACGAAAATCTCCCGAAAAAACAGCGTAATAGAGCGAAAAAGAAGAAGTAGGGAGCAGATGGGACCGGTGGTTCCGGTCCCTGAACAACTGCAGAGGGGGGAAACAGATGGCAACAGAAGGAAAATTGATTGCACAGAATAAAAAAGCCAATCATGATTATCATATAGAAGAAACTTTTGAAGCGGGAATTGTGCTGACAGGGACCGAGATCAAATCTATCCGGAACCGGCGGGTGAATCTGAAGGAAGCATTTGCGAGAGTTTCCAACGGTGAAGTCTGGGTTCATAACATGCATATTAGTGAATATGAGCAGGGGAACCGGTATAATCACGATCCAATCCGGCCGCGGAAGCTGCTTCTGCACCGAAAGCAGATCAACCAGCTTATCGGACAGACCCAGCAGAAAGGGTACACAATCGTTCCTATTAAGATGTACATTAAAAACGGTGTAGCCAAACTGCTTATCGGACTGGGTAAAGGTAAAAAGAAATATGATAAGCGGGAAGACCTGAAGCGTAAAGATGCAAAAAGGGACATTCAGCGTGCGATGAAGGATGCCCAGCTTGGACGCTGATCACTTGACTGTATATACAGGTGTGTTATAATTAGTGATAGAGTTAAGGGAAATATTCTCCTTAACGTTCTTATTTCAAGGGGACGTTCTGGATTCGACAGGGATAGGTCGGACTTACGTGGCGAGTCGAGCTGAGTGTCCTCGTAAAAACGCTCACACGCCTATAGTTGGCAAACAAGAAGATAACTTCGCACTAGCAGCGGCGTAACAACCCTGCTTGCGGTTCCTCCCTTCATCACCCACGTGAAGGTATAAGGGACTCACTCTAAGTGGGATACGCTGTCTTTCCTCCACCTGGGGAAAGACAGAAGAGACCAATCAGGTTAGCCATACGGAAGCCCGTTGATTGGCTGAAGTATCGGCGAATTATAATAAATCAACTACGCTCGTAGAAGCGTAAGTCACGTTATCTCTGGACGCGGGTTCAATTCCCGCCGTCTCCACCATACATAGCCTATGGTGGTTTTTTTATGTTTAAATGTTGTTAAATTGCTATTGAGTTATATAGGGAACTTCGCTGTAACTCGGCAGGCTTGCCGTGGAGGAGATCTCCAGCTTCCTCGGACTTCGTCCTGCGGGATCTTCCGACCTCCTTCTTCCACTGGCGTCCGCCGGTTTTCGCTTCGTTTTTCTATTTTTTACAGTGAAAAAATATCTGTTTCTTTGACCGAAGTTTTCTGATAAAACGAGCGCCAAGATGATTTTTCAAGACGCCTGCGGAAAAGAAAGCTGAAAGCCCCTCCAGGTGGCTGGGATAGGATAGCTGAAAGTTTTCTCCGCGGCAGGCGCAATTTAATAATTAATAGTAAACATTAACAGAGCCACTCATGCAAAATAGCTGCACCATGGTGAGTGAAACCAGCCTTCTATATCGTCGGTTTTTACATCCCCTGCTTCTTCCTGCAAAGGACGCTGTCTTTTTACCGAAAGCGGAAGGAGACATGGAGGGACTCCGGAGCGATCCAGGCCGAGCCGAAGATCCATTCTGACCGAGAAAAGGAGGGCAGAATTAGCTGAGGCCGGCCCGCCCGGAAAGCCTCTCCATGGAAACTAAAGCGAATGTTCCTCTTTATTTTTAAGGGAGCTTTATATTTTAACCTTGGTGAAACGTCAATATTACAGGAAACTTCGCTGCAAGCGAAGACAAAAGACTGCAGACAAGCCCTCTTAATAAGGGGAATCTGCAGTCTTTTTTTATTATTCTCTTTCTTCAAGCACGTTCTGCATGCGGTCAGGGTAGTCGGTAAAAAGGCCGGTGGCGCCCCAGTCGAGCAGACGATCCATGTCTTCTTCTTCATTGATTGTATAAACGTGAACCTCAAAGCCTTCGTCTCGGGCGGTCTGTACGAATGACTCATCAATGACTTCAGTACCGTCATAATATTCGAGATGAAGACCCAGGCCGACAGCGTACTCAGCAATCTCAGCAAAGTCTTCTTCAGTCATATCCTCAGGAGCAGGCGTAATGTCGAGCCACTCTTCCATTTCACCGGTTTCTTCATCCACTTCCCACCAGAGAAGCTGCACGAGTGGAATAGAGTCATTCAAATCTTTTATTTCTTCGAGACTGTCCTGGTGGAACGACTGAATGATGACGTTTCCTGTTTCATCAAAACCGTATTCTTCGATCAGTTCCACCATCGGTTCTTCCATATCCTCATTCAGATAAGTGGATTTTGTTTCGATATAATAATTTTCGGAGTCCCCGAATTCCTCAAATATCTCTTCGAGCGTCAGAATTTCTACTCCTTCAAAGCTTTCATCAGCCTGATCCGGATATTCTTCGTTAAACCAGGAACCGGCATCAAGCTCCTTCAGCTCTTCCAGCGTATGATCACCGATTTCACCTTCTCCGTCTGTCGTACGGTCGATTTCATCATCATGAAAAGCGACGAGTTCACCGTCAGACGTCATCTGAATGTCGAGTTCAATCCAGTCAGCGTCCATTTCAATGGCTTTTTCAAGTGCCGGCATTGTCTGTTCAGGAGCGTGGCCGCTTGCGCCTCGGTGGGCAATGACAGCTGCCTGACTCTCTTCTTTTTCTGAAGAGTCGTCGTTCACTTCAGCCTCTTCATCATTTTCTTCCTGTGCATTGTCTGCTTCGTTGTTTTCAGGTTCTTCTTCTGACATGTTGTTGTTCTGGTTTTCATTTACGTCTGATTGATTTTCAGCTCCGCAACCTGTAAGAAAAATAGCTGCTGCAGCGGTTAAGTAATACTTTTTCATCAAATATCTCCTCTTTTCCTGTTGTTAAAACCATATGTTTATTGGAGGGACGTCCTGCAGAGTAGTATATCAGACTCAGAGGAACAATCAATGGAAGGGGCTGCCATCATACCGCTGTCCAGAGAGGGACTTTATATGTTATGAAAGTTTTTTATCTGAACCAATTTCATTATTCTTTATAAAACTACTAAACGACTATTCAGAATAAATTGCATTATAATGATCGGATGTACAAACGGGTGGAAGACAGGCTCTCAGGGTAAGTCCGCCTGCATCAGGCTATCCATTATTCGCGTGTTCTAATTACAGTTTGTATTATGAAATTTATTCCTGTAAATATATATATCCAAAATAAATCATTAAAACCAAATTTATGTAGTATACTGGTATGAATTAATTCAGAAACTATGTATCGCTGGAAAAAATGGTTTGAATCAGCTGCAAATACATGGGAAGGAGCGGTAGAAATGAATTTTTACAGAGATATGGCTCTTCATACAGACCTTTATCAGCTGACAATGATGCAGACCTACGTCCAAAAAGATCTTCAGAATCAGAAGGTAGTATTTGATATGTTTTTTCGAAGCCTGCCATTCGGCCATGGCTATGCCGTGTTTGCCGGACTCGAGCAGATCATGGACTATTTAACGGGACTTGTTTTTACAGAGGAAGACTTAGCATATGTTCAGTCACTCGGTTTTAAGGATAAATTTATAGATGTCTTAAAAGATTTTCGTTTTACCGGGGATGTATATTCAATGAGAGAAGGAGAGATTATCTTTCCGAATGAACCGGTACTAACAGTGGAATCCAGAATTATAGAGGCTCTGCTGATTGAAACGGCACTTTTAAATATTTTCAATCATCAGACGCTTATCGCAACGAAAGCCTCCCGGATTAAGCAGATAACCGGCGAAAAGAAGACAGTAGATTTTGGAGCAAGGCGGGGCCATGGACCCGGCGCTTCTCTTTATGGAGCGAGAGCTGCTGCGATCGGAGGAATAGACGGTACATCGCTGGTGAAAGCGGGTAAAATGTTTCATCTTCCGGTGGTCGGTACGATGTCTCATGCGTTTGTTCAGAGCTTTAAAACAGAAGAAGAGGCATTTATGTCCTATGCCGAGGAAAATGAGGGGAATGTTGTACTACTTGTTGACACATATAATACGTTAAAAAGCGGTGTGCCGAATGCTTTAAAAACCGCTGAAAAACTGAAAGAGCAAGGGAAGACGGTGGATGGTATAAGGCTGGACAGCGGGGATATGGCGTATTTATCCAAAGAAGCACGAAAAATACTCGATGACAGCGGATTTCCGGATATTAAGATAGCGGCTTCCGGGGATTTGGATGAATATATTATCTCCGAATTGGAAAGTCAGGGGGCGCTGATAGATATGTACGCTGTGGGAACGAAACTGATGACAGCGTTTGACCAGCCTTCATTAGGCGGAGTGTACAAACTTGTTGAAGTAGAAGAAGAAGGAAAAAGAAGCCCAAGAATAAAGCTGTCGGATAACATAGAAAAAATAATTACTCCCGGAAGAAAAAAGCCTTATCGAATTCTTAACAGCAGAACAGGGAGAGTTGAAGGAGATTATATCGCTCTAGCTGATGAGCAAGTTCCGCATCAGGGCAGAAACCTGCTGCTGTTTGATCCGGTTAACACATGGAAACAAAAAACAGTGGAAGATTACGAAGCGGTGGAACTGCAGGAAAAAGTTATAGAAAAGGGAAAAAAGATTATTGTCCACCCGGCCGTAAAAGAAATAAGAAACTACAGGGAAGAAGCGTTAAACCGGTTCTGGGAAGAGCATAAAAGAAAAACTAATCCCCAGGTGTATTATGTCGATCTGTCTGTGGATCTGTGGCGGCTTAAAAATAAAATGATCGAAGAAACACGCAGCCATTACTTTATGCAGAGCCCCTGAACCAGTATTCATAAGTAGTTGTTAATGTTCGTGGTGCTTATTAGAAGCAGAGTGTGTTGATTAAGTCTTTTATATGGAAGGAACATTACCTTCTGCGTCCGGTGGAATCTTGTCTCCCCGCTGTGTTCCATGAAGGGGCCGCAGGGATTATTCATGGAACACACGGTGTTTACCTGACTGCAGCGTCCAGGAATGGCAAAGAAGAAAGCAGTAACCGGAAATTAAGCCTGCTTCTGTATTCGATTCATAATGGTTCCGAAGCCCAATACACAAATTCCCGCAAAAAAATAAAATCCAGGCTGTACAGTAACGAGAAAAAAATGGGGGAGTCTTTCCGCCAGGCTGATTAAAAACTGACTCAGCATCCATCCGGCAAGAATATAACAGCCCCACCGACTCTGCTTGATCCGGAAAAGCATAACGAGCCCGATAAAAGAAACACCCATAGAATATAAAGCAGCAGGATGCTGCACCGGAAGCCATGATATATCCATGCCGGCCGGCTGCGTAAAAAACGTATAAACAATATCTGCCGAAAACAGCACAAATGCAATTCCGCACGTAAGTGAAGCTGCACTCGTGCCTTTTTTCCGCATGTCATAGAGCACAGCAGTCAGCACCACGATTACAGATACAGCTGCTTCTCTGCTGCCGGAGGGGTAGCTGAGAACGACCAGCGGATCACGAAAAAGAAGCGGTATCTGAAAGAAAGCTGTACTGAAAATTAAAGCAGCCAATCCCCAGAGGAAAGCATTCTGTACCCCGTCCCTCACAGGAAGATCTTCCCTCAAAGGAGAAAAATAACGCAGAAGAACGAAAGCAGCAGCAAATGCTGCTACAGCAAAGATCATGTTCAGCTGAACAAGCACCGGACCGACCATCCAGGCATGATTCATCGAAAACCCTCCTTTCAAACAAGCTGGATAAGTACTTTCTGCTGCAGGGAAACATACTGCTTCCAACCGGCAGATGAACGCTGAATGAGCTTTCAAAATAAAATCAGCTCTGACCAATATACACGGCGGGGTACATTTCATCAAGGATAAGATCTGCCACAGCGGTGAACAAAAGGAGCCGGCCCATAAATACACGGGCCGGCTCCTGAAAAGTGGGAAAAGCTGCTTGCTCTATTTTTCTCCGGCACTGTAATAGAAACGGGTTAATACGTCCATTCCTTTACCGAAATGCTCCAGTGGAAAACTTTCGTTCGGGGAATGGAGGTTATCTTCCGGAGTCCCGAAGCCGAGAAGGACAACAGGTATTTGAAACAAACTGTCGATCGTCTCTACTACGGGAATGGATCCTCCGAGCCGGACAAACACTGTTTCTCTGTCAAACGCTCCGGTATAGCTCTCCGCTGCCTTCAGAAGAAGCGGATGATTTGGATCTACTTTATACGCACGGGCAGCGAGTGCTTCCCGCTTAACCTCGGCGGTCACTCCGGCAGGCAGGTTTTTTTCAATAAAGTCCACCAGTGAGTCCTGCACCTGCTTCGGTTCCTGACCGGGAACGAGGCGGCACGTCAGTTTGGCCGTGGCTTCGGAAGGAATAATCGTTTTTGTTCCTTCCCCTTGGTATCCGCTGAAAAGGCCGTTGACTTCGAGGGTAGGCCTTGCCATCGTATGTTCTTTTGCGGTATAGCCTTTTTCAGAAGCTGTTTCAGGGACACCGGTGGAAACAGGGTAATCTTCTCCCGGAGCCTCGTTCATAAGCTTTCGTTCTTCATTGGTAAGAGTTTCCACCCCGTCATAAAAACCGGGAACCGTAACGGTTTCCTCGGTATTTTTCATCGAGGCGAGCAGCTGGGCGAGTGCCATTGCCGGGTTTTTAATCGCTCCGCCGTAGAGGCCGGAATGAAGATCACGGTCCGGTCCCTTCACTGTCACTTCGAGGCCGGTAAATCCTTTCAGCCCGTAAAGAATGGTCGGGATTCCTTTATCCACCATTCCGGAGTCGGAAATCAGGGAAAAATCTGCTTTCAGCATTTCCTGATTATCCTCCAAAAAGCTGTACAGATTTTCACTGCCAATTTCCTCTTCCCCTTCGATAATTACTTTTACATTCACTGGCAGGCGCCCTTCTGTCTGCATCATCGCTTCAAATACGGCGAGGTGCATGAATACCTGTCCTTTATCATCACTGGCCCCGCGGGCAAACAATCTGCCATCGCGGACGGCTGGAGAAAACGGAGGTGTTTCCCATAATTCATACGGATCGGCCGGCTGCACATCATAATGACCGTAAAAAAGTGCAGTCGGGGCTCCCTCTGCCTGCATATATTCTGCGTACACAAGAGGGTGACCGCCGGTTTCCCTGCGCTCGACAAGTTCAAAACCGATTTCTTTCAGGTACTCCATTAAAAAAACTACTGCGTCATCCATACTGTTTTTTTTGGAGGGGTCGGTGCTGATGCTTTCAATCGCCAAAAAGTCTGCCAGTTTTTTCAGCAGTCTTTCTTCATGCTCCATTAAATACTGTTTAACTGCGTCACTCATGAAACTTCACTCCTTCGTCTGTCAAAATAATCATCTGTTCCTAAGTTTACCTTTCCGGCAGGCCCGGTGCAAATACGAACACATCCTGTCTGAATACGAAGTGAATTCTGAAAACTCATTGCATCAGTGTGTAAAAGTAGTTAAGATAAAGGTTATAGTTCAAGCAAGTATTTGATCGAAAGCAGGAAAGGATGACGAGAAGATGAGTGAAGAAAAAGATCTGCGGATCCGCAGTAAAGTAATCAGTGAAGGGGCAAACAGAGTGCCCAACCGCTCCATGCTCCGCGCGGTCGGGTTTGGAGATGAAGACTTTAAAAAACCGATGATCGGGGTAGCCAGTACGTGGAGTGAAGTAACTCCATGCAACGTACATATAGATAACCTGGCCCGAAAAGCAAAAACCGGTGCATCAGCCGGCGGCGGAGCACCGATGATCTTTAACACTATAACCGTGGCCGACGGTATCGCAATGGGGCATGAAGGAATGAACTACTCCCTGCCGAGCCGGGAAGTGATCGCCGATTCTATCGAAACGGTCGTAGGAGCGGAGAGGCTGGACGGTGTCGTTGCTATCGGGGGCTGTGATAAAACAACTCCTGCCTGTGTTATGGCGATGGGACGTTTAAATCTGCCGGCGGTGTATGTATACGGCGGAACGATTGCTCCGGGTAAACTTAATGGGGAAGATATCGATATTGTTTCTTCTTTTGAGGCGGTCGGCCAGTATCAGGAAGGGCTGATCGATGACGAGCAGCTGCATAAAGTAGAATGCAGTGCCTGTCCCGGTGCCGGTGCATGCGGAGGCATGTATACAGCCAACACGATGGCTTCTGCCGTAGAAGCTCTCGGTATGAGCATTCCCGGCTCTTCCTCGACTCCTGCCGTAAACGACTACAAGGAAGAAGAGTGCCGTCAGGCCGGAGAGCTCGTCATTGATCTTCTTAAAAAAGATATTTACCCGCGCGATATTATGACGAAGAAAGCATTTGAAAATGCGATTACAGTTGTAATGGCACTCGGCGGTTCTACAAACGCTTTTCTTCATTTGACGGCGATGGCTCACTCTGCAGGTGTGGCACTGGACTTTGATGATTTTGAGCGTATCCGGAAACAGGTTCCTCACATTGCTGATCTGAAGCCGAGCGGTAAATACGTCATGCAGGACCTTTATGAAGTGGGAGGCGTTCCCGCTGTAATGAAAGTACTTCTGAAAGAAGGGCTTCTTCACGGCGACTGCCTCACAGTTACCGGAAAAACGATGGCGGAGAACCTTGAGGAAGTACCGGATTTAAAAGAAGGACAGAAAGTTATTCTCCCGTTTGATCAGCCGTTCAAAAAAACCGGTCCTCTCGTTGTACTGAAAGGCAATCTGGCACCGGAAGGCGCCGTTGCCAAAATGTCCGGACAGAAAATCAGCCGTTTTGAAGGGAACGCGAAAGTGTACGACAGCGAGGCCGATGCCACTTCTGCGATTGAGGGTGGAGAAATTGTCGAGGGGGATGTTCTCGTTATCCGAAATGTTGGTCCAAAAGGCGGGCCTGGTATGCCGGAAATGCTTTCAATCACGGCAATGATTGTAGGCCGTGGACTCAACGGAAAAGTCGCTCTCATGACGGACGGACGTTTTTCCGGTGGTTCCCATGGTTTTGTGATTGGTCATATTTCCCCGGAAGCAGCAATGGGCGGCCCGGTAGGCCTGCTTCAAACAGGGGACAAAGTTACTATCGACAGTGACACCCAGGAAATTAACATGCATGTGGACGAAGAAGAGTTGAATCGTCGGAAAGCAGCATGGACGGCTCCGGAGCCGAGGTATAAGAGAGGCATTCTTGCGAAATACGCCCGCCTTGTTTCCTCGTCGGCCAAAGGTGCGGTAACCGATGCCGACCTCGACTAATAAAGGGGGAAGCTCCACCGGTCATCCTGGTGCAGATCAGGATTAAGTTCCAAAGTCTGTGGCGGAAATGCATTCAACGATCAAGAGCAGAGCAGAAGCGAATCCCGGTACATCAGGGGCGTTTCTGCTTTTTCTGTATTTTCAGGTCTGTAAACATAAACAATAACACGCATCTTTTGTACGGTGCTGTGAAAAAGTGATTGACCACTGCGCATGCAGAGTGTTAACATTCTAACAACTCATATTTATTAACAAAGTTTAAACCGGCAGAGGCATAGGCTCTGCATCAATAATATAATTCTCTTATCCAGAGCGGCGGAGGGACTGGCCCGAAGAACCCGCGGCAACCATCAGGTGAATTCCTGGAAGGTGCCAAATCCTGCAGAATACAAATGTGTTCTGAAAGATGAGAGAGCGGGATATTTTATTATTCTTAGTCTCTCTATCTTTTTCAGATAGGGGGATTTTTGTTTTGAATTGTATTCTCTGCAGAAGCCGGGGCACGTAAGAAGCAGACTTATAAATGCGAAAGAAAATTGTTTAAATAACAATACGCGCCGGAAGAGACCGGCCGGGCATAGGAAAAAGGAGGGTATCATATATGAGTGGTCAGAAAAAGCTGGCATTAGTAGGATTTGGTACGGTTGGAAGTGGTGTGTACGAAGTAATGAAAGCAGAAGCGAGAAAAATTGAGCGGCTTGCCGGTTCTTTTTCCATTCCGCTGGTCATCGTAAAGGATATCCAGCGGAGCAGGAACGTAGAGCCGGATACACAGGTTACAGATGATATAGAAGAGCTGTTTAAACAAAATATAGATACGGTGGTGGAAGTTTCCCCGGATGCCGAAACAGCTTATCCCGTGGTCCGCAGACTACTGAAAAAAGGAATTACTGTAGTGACTGCCAACAAGGAGCTGGTCGCTCTGCACGGGGAGGAACTTCTATACATTTCAGCCATTCATAATGCACGGCTTTACTTTGAAGCTGCGGTTGCCGGTGGTATTCCAGCTCTTACAAGCATCCGCCATACGCTGAAAACAAATAAAATAGAGAGAATAGAAGGAATCGTCAATGGGACGTCGAATTTTATACTCACAAAGATGAGACAAGAAGGCACTTCTTTTGAAGCAGCACTTGAAGAAGCACAAGAGCTTGGGTACGCCGAGGCGGTTCCGGATAAAGACGTTGATGGATGGGACGCCTGGTATAAAACGGTCATTCTAAGTCAGTGGATTCATGGGAAAAATCCCGACTGGTCAGAAGAGAAACCGCGTGGTATCCGGGGGATAGACGTAAGAGATCTTCATCTGGCATCATCCTTCAGCGGAAGGATAAAGCATACAGCTGTTCTGAAAGGCACAGCGGCTTCCGTTGCTCCACGATTTGTAGAGGCCGATCATGCTCTATACGGGGTGGAAGGAGTCAACAACGGCCTGAACGTTCAGGGAAGTATCGCAGGATCGCTGCTTTTTCAGGGGGCCGGTGCCGGTAAGTATCCAACTGCGAGTGCGGTAATTGAAGACGTCATTAATCATTGGACGAATACCGCGGAGGCAGAGCCTCCGGTTTCCGACGACGAGCCGGAAAGAACGAGCGGAGAGCCGGAACCGTTTCCTTACTGGTTTATTACAGGGACCGGCCTGGAGCGGCTGGAGGGAAAAGTTTCTGATATTCATACGGAACACGGAAGAGAAGGTGTTTTCGTGCAGGGAGAGGAAAAACAGTTTTACAAGGACGGTCTGCGTGTATATGCAGTCAGCGGCAATCTGAAAGCAGGCGTCCAGATAAAAAAACAGGCGGTCTGCTCTTAGGAGGCTGCTGAAGTTTAAGGAGGACAGCGGTGATGAAAGAAATTCAGTCCTTTTTGAAAAGTGCCGTCCTCAGAAAAAGCAGCAGGTGTACATTTGAAGAAGTATACCGGAACAGGATACATTATGTTGCCTCCCTGAAAGAAAAACATGCATCCTTCCCTCTATACGGAACAAGATACCTTTCCTACGTGGATGAACATAAAAAGTCCCGTGAACGGACCCTAATGAAGGTGGTCTGTCTGCTGGAGCACAGTTACGTGGAAGGCCACCGGATAATTATCAGCGGTCTGCCTTCCGGGAGGGATGCCCTCTGTCTTGCTGCAGGATTTCTTTTATTGTTGAGGGAAGCGGAAAGTTTACCTGAAGCGGCTGTAATGCTCAAACGTCTGGATCCATCCATCGATCCGGCTCCCCTGTGTAAAGAAACGTGGCTGAACGAGCTGCTGCTGTAAATACGTACAATTTGTTATGTATGAAGTTTATAATGCCAGGAAGGATAAACACTTTAATGACTCAGGCATAATTAACATGGAGAGGAGAAAAAACTATGACTGTGAAAATAAGAATCTACAGTGATTTCGTCTGACCTTTCTGCTATTTGGCGGAGGCTCCGCTTTTTGAAGCTATAGAAGGAAAAGATGCAGAGGTGGATTGGCTGCCTTTTGAACTCCGGCCCTATCCCCAAGAAACATTGAGTCCGCACAGCAACTATATTCAGCAGGCCTGGCATCAGTCCATCCTGCCACTGGCAGAAAAATTAGGCGTAACGATGCATTTGAATATGACGGATCCACAGCCTCATACGCATTACGCCCATGAAGGGCTGCTCTTTGCTAAAGAATTTCATAAGGGAAATGAATATGCGCACCGCGTTTTCAGGGCTTTTTACGAGGATGGAAAAGATATAGGTGATCTCCAGGTGCTGACAAAGATGGCAGAAGACAGCGGACTTCCCGGTGACAAGTTCCTTAAAGCTCTTGAAGAACGACAGTACTCCGAGGAAAGGCAGAAATCTATACGCCGTGCCCATCAGGAGGACAATGTCCAGGCGGTCCCTGCTTTTATAATCGGAAACAACAAAATGACTGGACTGCAGTCAAAGGAAGCCTATGAAGAAGCTGTACGAAAGGCGGAACATTCCTGAACAGCTGTCCTTTTCGTTCAGAACGGCAGAGGAAAATCCGTATAGGATAAGTGATGAAAAAGCTGTCTGCTTTTCCGGGACGGCTTTTTAGGTATGCTTCTTTCAGGAGGGGACGGAGCCTTGACATGTCACCTTGGGGCAGCAAATACGAAGTTCAATAGCCTGGTATTAAATTTTTTTTACGATAGGTAAAATTGTCCACGCACCTCCTGCTGGAATATGATAGACTAATAAAGCAGTATTTTTCTGAATAGTCGATAGTTCCAAAGCTTTACAAAGATGCAGATGGTAACACATCGCAGAGCACATAACGAATGTGCAGCATCGGATATATTTGAAATGAACAGAGGTGTAGATGTTTATGTTTAATGCATTACAGGGGATGTTCCGCGCAGGGGATCTGCGTAATAAAATCTTATTCACGCTCTCCATACTGGTAGTATTCCGTATCGGGGCGCATCTTCCGGCGCCGGGTGTCAACGCCGATGCCGTCGATTTTGAAGGACTGGCAGCGCTGGGTTTTCTCAACCAGTTCGGCGGCGGCGCACTGGAAAACTTCTCGATTTTTGCGACGGGAATTATGCCATACATTACTGCGTCGATTATTGTGCAGCTTCTTCGTATGGACGTAGTACCTAAATTTGCAGAATGGTCCCGGGAAGGGGATGCCGGACGCAAAAAACTTGCACAGGTTACAAGATACGGAACAATCGGTATCGCCTTCGTTCAGGCACTCGGTATGTCTATTGGTTTTAATAACATTATGCCGGGTCTTGTGCCGGATCCGTCCATTGCAACGTACCTGCTTATTGCTATTACTCTTACCGGGGGGACAGCGTTTCTTCTTTGGCTCGGTGAGCAGATTACGGCAAAAGGTGTTGGAAACGGGATTTCCATCCTGATATTCGCCGGTATTGCGGCGGGTATTCCGAACGGTGTCGTGCAGCTTTATTCCATTTATATTGCGGATGCCGGCGAGCAGCTGTTTATGAACATTATTATTGTTGCATTAATTGTACTCGCTATTCTTGCAGTGGTAGTAGGTGTTATTTACGTTCAGCAGGCAGAACGTAAAGTGCCTGTCCAGTACGCGAAGCAGGTTGCTGCCGGCGGCCGTGCTACCGGCGGCCAGTCTTCCCACCTGCCGATAAAAGTAAACGCTGCAGGGGTAATTCCGGTTATCTTTGCAATGTCTCTCTTTATTTTTCCGCCGACTGTGGCTAACTTCGTAGGAGAAGGCAGTCCGATTGCAACGTGGGTCGTCCAGACGTTCGACTATACGAATCCAATCGGGATGGTTTTTTACGCCCTTTTAATCATTGCTTTTGCGTATTTCTATACGTTCGTCCAGATGAATCCGGAGCAGATGGCGCAGAATCTTCAGCGGCAGAACGGATTTATCCCCGGAGTGCGTCCAGGTAAAGCAACCCAGGATTATATTGTAAAGCTTCTTTACCGTCTGACGTTCGTCGGGTCACTTTTCCTGGCGACTGTAGCTATTCTGCCGCTTATTCTCGGGCAGCTTGCAGGACTTCCTCCTGCGGTACAGATTGGTGGTACAGGCCTTCTTATCGTAGTCGGTGTAGCGCTTGATACAATGAAACGTATCGAGAGCCAGCTGATTGACAGACGATACACAGGCTTCATGAAACGATCCTCCTGATAAATTATAAGAAAGCACTCCGGTGAAAGCTGGAGTGCTTTTTTTGTAATGTGAAACAGATAAGTACATACGAATTCCTCGGTGAAAAGATGGAGGGGGGCGTTGTTATGCCGGAGAAGAAAAGCAGCGGAAAACTCATTGAAGAAATTTTTTGACATTTCTTGTTGCATAACGGCAGAAAATTATATATAGTAAAAGAAGCGAAGGAATTATTTTTTTGGTGTAAAAATGAATGAGTATTCATTCAAAATAGACTGCAAGGAGGTTTCACATGTCACGTCATATTAAAAAAGCAGCTGTTCTCGGTTCAGGTATCATGGGTTCAGGTATTGCTGCGCACCTGGCAAACATTGGAATTCCAGTACTTCTCATGGATATTGTACCTAAGGAAGCTCAGAACAGCGGAGGCAGTGTTGCAACGCTGAAAGAGAAAAAAGCCCGGAATAAACTTTCGGCAGAAGCTGTGAAGAAATTGAAAAAGCAGAAGCCTGCGCCACTCTCACGTCCGGAAAACGCAGATCTTATTGAGCCTGGTAATTTTGAAGACGATATGCACCGGTTACAGGAAGTTGACTGGGTTATCGAAGTAGTAGTTGAAAACCTGGAGATAAAACAAAAAGTTTTCGCCCAGGTGGATGAACACCGTCAAAAAGGATCAATTATCAGTTCCAATACATCCGGAATTTCTGTGGAAGCTATGGCAGAAGGACGTTCGGAAGATTTTCAGAAGCACTTTCTCGGCACCCACTTTTTTAACCCGCCGCGATATTTAAAGCTCCTGGAAGTGATCCCGACGAATGCAACAGACCCGCAGGTGCTTTCTTTTATGAAGCAGTTTGGAGAAGATGTTCTTGGCAAAGGAGTAGTGGAAGCAAAGGACACACCGAACTTTATCGGTAACCGGATCGGCACCTACGGTCTTCTCGTGACAGTCAGGGAAATGATGAAAGGCGGCTATTCGGTCGGTGAAGTGGATTCTGTAACAGGTCCTGCACTCGGGCGTCCTAAAAGTGCCACATTCCGCACGCTGGACGTTGTAGGTCTCGATACGTTCATGCACGTAGCTAAAAATGTGTACGATCAAGTCGAAGGAGAAGAAAAAGAAGTATTTGATCCGCCGGCTTTTATGAAAAAAATGATTGAAGAAAATATGCTCGGCAGCAAAACAGGAAAAGGTTTTTATCAAAAACAGAAAACAGACAAGGGCAGTGAAATTTACGAACTGGACTATGAAACGATGGAATATGTTCCACGCCGTAAAATGAAAGCGCCTTCTGTCCAGCAGAGTAAACAGGCAAAAGGCAAGGCTGCAAAGATGCAGGCGCTTGTCTATGCAGATGATAAAGCCGGCCGGCTTGTCTGGAATATATTAAAACCGACCCTCCTCTATGCTGCAGAAAAGTGCTATGAAGTTGCCGACTCCCTCTACGATGTGGATCAGGCGATGAAGTGGGGCTTTGGATGGGAGCTGGGACCTTTTGAAACATGGGATGCCATCGGAGTTGAAAAATCCGTCACCCGCATGAAAGAAGAAGGCGAGCAGATTCCTGAATGGGTGGAAAAAATGCTTGAAGAAGGCAGAACAAGTTTTTACGAAGGGCATGCCCGCTACTATGAGGAAGGCAGCTACAAGGATGCCGCGATAAATAAAAAAGTGATTCATCTTAAAACCACTAAAACAGACAGCACCGTTGTGATGAAAAACGCCGGGGCATCCCTGATAGACATCGGCGACGATGTGGCGGTACTTGAATTTACATCGCCGAATAATTCGATCGGTCTGGACGTCATGCAGATGATCAACAAGTCGATTGACGAAGTGGAAAAGAATTACAAAGGGCTCGTAATCAATAACCAGGGTAAAAACTTCTGTGTCGGGGCCAACCTGATGATGATGCTTATGGAAGCCCAGGATATGAACTTCCCGGAAATTGATCTTGTTGTCCGGCAGTTCCAGAATTCCATGGCGAAAATCCGCTACTCTGAAAAACCGGTCGTAGCCGCTCCATTCCAGATGACGCTTGGTGGAGGTACGGAAGTCTGTCTGCCTGCAGCAGGTATTCAGGCCTCTATGGAGACGTACATGGGTCTCGTTGAAGCCGGTGTCGGACTGATCCCGGGAGGCGGGGGGAACAAAGAGCTTTATCTCCGCCATGTCAACAGCCTGCCGGAAGGAACGAGTATCGATCTCCAGGCTGTTTCGAACAAGGTTTTTGAAACAATCGCAACAGCAAAAGTCAGCACGAGTGCCCACGAAGCGGAAGGACTCGGATTTATCCGGCCGCAGGATGATATTAGTATTAACGGAGACCACCTTCTTCATGATGCGAAGCAGAAAGCGCTTTACCTGTATAACCAGGGATACCGTGCACCAAAACGGGATGCGATTCCGGTTGTCGGGGAGAGAGGATACGCTACAATGCTGCTTGGAGCAAAAACAATGAAGTTCGGAGGACATATTTCTGACCACGATTTGAAAATCGCAGAAAAACTGGCCTTTGTTCTTGCAGGCGGACGTATTCCTTACGGTACTAAAGTAGATGAACAGTACCTGCTGGATTTGGAAAGAGAAGCGTTTCTCAGTCTGGTAGGTGAGCCGAAAACCCAGCAGCGTATGCAGCATATGCTGACAACAGGCAAACCGCTGCGCAACTAGTTGAAGGAGGGGATCTGAAGTGAAAGAAGCAGTTATAGTCGCAGGAGCAAGAACTCCTGTCGGAAAAGCGAAAAAAGGAACGTTTGCCAGTGTCCGTCCGGACGATCTGGCAGCGGTAACGATAAAAGAAACATTAAAGCGTGCAAATAACTTTGACCCGCAGCGTGTGGAAGACGTTATTATCGGCTGTGCCATGCCGGAAGCAGAACAGGGGATGAACATGGCAAGAAATATCTCCGCGCTCGCAGGCCTGCCTCAGCAGGTGCCGGCTATTACGATTAACCGCTACTGTTCCTCCGGCCTCCAGAGTATTGCATACGGAGCGGAGCGGATTATGCTCGGCCAGTCTGAAGCAATCATTGCCGGCGGAGCAGAATCGATGAGTCTTATTCCGATGGGAGGGCATGTCATTGCCCCGAACCCGGATCTCGTGAAAAATGCTCCTGAATACTACATGGGAATGGGCTTTACAGCAGAAGAAGTAGCTAAACGCTACGGAGTCTCCAGGGAAGACCAGGACGCCTTCGCTGCTGAAAGTCATAAACGGGCAGCCGACGCTGTGAAAAACGGTCGTTTTGATGAAGAAATTGTGCCGGTCCCGGTAACACTCCGGGGAGTGGACGAAAATAATAAGCTTTGGGAAAAAGAAGTGACTCATTCCCGCGATGAAGGTATCCGGGAAGATACAACGCAGGAATCGCTGGGCAAGCTTCGTCCTGCTTTCAACCCATATAATGGAACAGTAACAGCAGGGAATGCTTCCCAGATGAGTGACGGTGCAGCTTCTGTTCTCGTTATGGACCGGGAAAAAGCTGAACAGGACGGTCTGCAGCCGCTAGTGAAATTCCGTTCGTTTGCCGTGGCAGGTGTTGCACCGGAGGTGATGGGTATCGGGCCGGTCGAAGCAATTCCAAAAGCCGTCAAACAGGCAGGGCTTTCTCTTGAGGACATTGGTCTGTTTGAACTCAATGAAGCGTTTGCTTCCCAGTCTCTCCAGGTAATACGCCATCTAAACCTTGATCATAACAAAGTTAACGTCAATGGCGGGGCAATTGCACTTGGTCATCCACTCGGATGTACTGGTACAAAGCTGACTTTAAGCCTTATTCATGAAATGAAGCGCCGTAATGAACAGTTTGGTGTAGTCACAATGTGTATCGGAGGCGGCATGGGTGCCGCAGGCGTGTTCGAATTACTTTAAACTTGAGAGGATGATAAATTATGGAAACAACCGAACGAGTAAAAGGCGGCGGATTCCTGCTTGAATCCCAGACAGCAGAAGATGTTTTCACGCCGGAAGATTTTACAGAAGAGCATAAAATGATAGGAAAGACGACAGAGGATTTTGTTAAAAACAAAGTTGTTCCGGAGATCGAGTATATCGAAAACCATGAATTCGATCGTTCGGTCCGTCTGTTAAAGCAGGCTGGAGAGCTCGGACTGCTTGGTGCAGACGTGCCGGAAGCATACGGCGGGATCGGACTTGATAAAATCAGTTCTTCTCTTATCACCGAAAAATTTGCCCTTGCAGGTTCTTTTTCCCTGACGCAGGGTGCCCATGTTGGTATCGGTTCTCTTCCGATTGTTTTCTTTGGAACAGAAGAACAGAAACAACAGTATCTTCCGGCGCTTGCTACCGGCGAAAAAATTGCAGCCTATGCCCTGACCGAGCCTACATCCGGATCAGACGCACTGAGCGCAAAAACAACAGCCGTACTGTCTGACGACGGCTCCCACTATGTATTGAACGGTGAAAAGCAGTGGATCACAAACGCCGGTTTTGCAGATGTCTTTGTTGTTTATGCAAAAATTGACGGCGAAAAATTCTCCGCTTTTATCGTAGAAAGAGAGTATGACGGAGTTTCTGTCGGTCCGGAAGAAAAGAAAATGGGTATTAAAGGTTCTTCCACGAGAACATTGATTCTTCAGGATGCCAAAGTACCGAAAGAAAACCTTCTCGGGCAGGAAGGCAAGGGACACGTTATTGCCTTTAACATTCTGAACATCGGGCGCTACAAGCTTGGTGTAGGATGCATCGGCGGCGCAAAGCGTGCTATCGAAATTTCCGCAAAATATGCGAATGAGCGTAAGCAGTTTAAACTGCCTATTTCAAAGTTTACATTGATTCAGAAAAAACTTGCTGAAATGGCAGCAAAAACGTATGCGATGGAAAGTACGATTTACCGCACCGGCGGTCTGATTAACGACGCTTTTGAAAGTCTTTCCGAAGAAGAGCAGAAAGACGGAGAAGCCGTCGGCAATGCAATTGCAGAATATGCTGTCGAATGCTCCCTCAATAAGTTTTTCGGTTCGGAAGTGCTCGACTTTGTCGTGGATGAAGCGGTGCAGATTCACGGGGGATATGGATTCATGGCAGAGTACGAAGTGGAAACAATGTACCGTAATTCCCGTATTAACAGAATCTTTGAAGGAACAAACGAAATTAATCGGATGCTCGTTCCGGGCACACTCCTCCGTAAAGCGATGAAAGGAGAGCTTCCTCTTCTCGAGCAGGCACAGGGCCTTCAGGAAGAGCTTATGATGATGATGCCGGAAGAAGCTGGTGATGAGCCGCTTGAACAGGAACGCTACCTGCTTGCCAATGCGAAGAAAATTTTCCTTATGATTGCAGGGACAGCTGCCCAGAAATATGGAGAAAAGCTGCAGAAAGAACAGGAGCTTCTCGCCAATACAGCTGACATCGTTAACGAAGTGTTTAACATTGAATCGATGATTCTCCGCACCGAAAAAGCGATGGCTGCTTCCGGAGAAGAAAAGTCCCATCAGAAGCTTCTTATGACACAAGTGTACACACAGGAAGCATTTAATAACATTGAAGCTATTGCAAAAGAATCTCTTGTGACACTTGAAGAAGGAGACAGCCTGCGTACGATGCTGTCGATTCTGAAAAAACTGACGCGCCACACGCCGATCGATCTTATTCAGAAAAAGCGTGAACTTGCTAAACGTGTCATCGAAGAAGAGCGCTACGTCGTTTAATTTATTATCAAATTTAGGGCAGTTCCCTGTCCTAAAAATACTATAAACACTCTTTCTGAATGCAGAAAGAACATTCTCTCTTTAAGAAAGGCCCGGCTTCACGTCTCCCCACGTGATTCCGGGCTCTTTCTTTGTGAAATTCCGGGTTAAAGCATTATCGATTATTGGAAGAATTTCGTTTCGACCCGGCCTGAGGTTAAGGAGATTTTGTGCCTGTGGGAATTCGGATCTGGAACGGTTTCCGCTTTGTACTGCATGGCAACTCCTGAAATGCTGGAGGAATCTTTCGTCAGCTGGAATAAAAAAGGTTGTGCGTATAAATGCGGGAAACGCTACAATAGAAGATAATGAAAGGAGTGATTATATGGGTTTAACTTTTTACCATTACCCAAAATGCGGAACATGCAGAAAAGCAAAAAAATGGCTGGATGACAATGAGGTGAAATATGAAGAAATAAACCTTGTGGAGAATCCACCGGAAAAAGAGCAGATCCGGGAAATGTACCGGGAAAGCGGGCTCCCGATCCGCCGTTTCTTTAATACGAGCGGCAAAAAATACCGTGAACTCGGATTGAAAGATAAAATCGGAGAATCTTCCGAAGAAGACCTGCTGGAGCTTCTCGCTTCCGACGGTATGCTGATTAAACGTCCCCTGGCGACAGACGGTGACAAGGTCACGATAGGTTTTAAGGAAGAAACCTATGAAGAGGCATGGAAATAACCACAATGTGTTGCAGGAAGAAAGCGGCATGTATTATAGTGGAAAGGAAGACAGCTGTTACCTGCCGTTACATAACCTGCGGCCGCAAGAAATCTCGAATTGATATTACATTGATGGAGGGATCGATCTTATGAGTCTGCCAAAAGATATGAAGTATTCAGAGGAACATGAGTGGGTAAAAGAAGAAGACGGAAAAGTACGCATCGGCATTACAGACTTCGCACAGTCCGAGCTCGGCGATATTGTATTTGTAGAGCTGCCGGAACCAGGAGATGAACTGGAAGCGGGAGAACCTTTTGGAAGTGTTGAATCAGTAAAAACGGTATCTGAGCTTTATGCCCCGGTGACAGGCAAAGTCGTGGAAATTAACGAAAGCCTGGAAGACGAGCCTGAACTCGTAAACGAATCTCCTTACGAAAAAGCGTGGATGGTCGTTCTGGAGCCATCGGACAATAGTGAGATGGCTAAGCTTATGGACGCGGATGCCTACAAGGAAATGATCGACGAAGATTAAAAAAAGCCTGTTTCCGGCCAGCCGGAAGCAGGCTTTTTTACTGAAACGCGTCATAAGCAGTGTGAAAAGGTTTTAATAAAGAAGAATTCAGGGAATGACAGCAGTATTAACCAGAAATGGGAGGTTGTTCTTTAATGAATTTAAATTATACGTTGGAAACGAGCAGCAAGGAGCATATAAATCTTGAGGAAGTTGTAAAGCAGCAGCGAACTGTTGTAGCTTTCGGCCGCCACCTCGGTTGACCTTACTGCAGGAAATTTCTCGCGCAGTTGCGTGAGCACAGTGACGATATTAAGAAAAATGGTTTTCAGGTTATAGTGATCGTACCCCATAATGGGGAATTTATTCAGGAGTTTCTGGATGCTTTCGAACCGTATCCGTTTCCGATCTATGGAGACCCGGGGCGGAAGGCTTACAAAGACATGGGGCATAAAAGCATGTCAAAAGGGAAACTTCTCGTTAAATCCGGTGTCGGGGTTTTAAAAGGCAAACTGAAAGAGATCCTTCCTGAAAAAGCCGATCAGAAATCCGTCGTGAAAAAATCAATGACTTCCGCCGACGTTTCTATCCAGGGAGGCACTTGGCTGTTTGATGAAAATGGTGAAGTTCTCTGGAATCATATTGATGAATCGCCGGAAGACCATGCAGACGCAAAAGAGATCGTACAGGAAACCGAAAAACACCGCGGCAGTTAATGCTGCGGTGTTTTTTTAGGGGATGCTTCCAACTGATTGTGTATGAGCAGGTGGTGAGCAGCTTCCCTGCACCATGAAGGATGAAAAGGACATTTATTGTCATGTGACCTCCTATCTAAACAGGTGGAACGAAGCCTGGTTAGACAGGAGACCCTGCGTTGTCTTTTTTTACCGTAAGCTGTAGTGGGTCATGGGGGGACTCCGGGGCGGTCAGGGCAGGGCGGAAGAAATCAGCTGAAGCCGGCCCGCCTGGAAAGCCTCCCCATGAAAACGAAAGCGGCCGGTCATTACTTATCTGCTTTATTTTCAAGGTAGCCTTATGAAAAAGCGGACCGCTCATACATAAGGAACAAATTGTTGACAAGCATATCTGCCAGTGATATTATCCATCTTAGACTAAAAAGTGCATATTTCTTATCAAGAGTGGTGGAGGGACTGGCCTGATGAAACCCGGCAACCACCAGGCAGAAGCCTGGAAGGTGCCAATTCCTTTGAAGGAGTAACCTTCAACAGATAAGAGCAGGACTCGATTTCGTGAGCCTTTCTACTTATCTGTGTGTAGAAAGGCTTTTTTTATGTCTTTTTTTCTGATAACACTTTTGCGCATTAAACTAACTAAAGTGATAGGGATAATAGTAAAAGAAAGGAGCAGATGGTTTGATTACACTGCAGAAACTGGCAAAAGTATTCAATACAAAAGATGGGGCCGTAACTGCTGTTGATGACATCGATCTGACGATAGATCAGGGAGAAATTTTTGGTGTTATCGGCTACAGCGGTGCAGGAAAGAGTACACTCATCCGTATGCTTAACATGCTGGAAGCTCCTTCCGAAGGAACTGTGGAAGTAGCCGGAAAGCCGATGCATACACTGAAAAACAGGCAGCTTCGGGAAGCACGCCAGGAAATTGGCATGATTTTTCAGCATTTCAATCTTCTCTGGTCGAGAACGGTGGCGGAAAACATCGCTTTTCCACTGGAAATCAAAGGCCTTTCCAAAAGCGTTCAGAAAGAAAGGGTGGATGAACTCATTAAGCTGGTCGGTCTCGAAGGGCGCGGGGGGTCCTATCCATCTCAGCTGAGCGGCGGTCAGAAGCAGCGGGTAGGCATAGCACGGGCTCTGGCCAACAATCCGAAAGTGCTGCTTTGTGATGAAGCCACTTCGGCACTGGATCCGAAAACAACAGACTCTATACTTGACCTGCTCGTAGACATAAATAAGAAGCTCGGTCTTACGATTGTGCTGATCACCCATGAAATGCACGTTATCCGAAAAATATGCCACCGGGTGGCAGTGATGGAAGGTGGGAAAATTGTAGAGCAGGGAGACGTTCTTGATATTTTCCGGCGGCCCCGGCAGGAGATGACAAAAGAATTTGTTAAGCAGGTGACCGAACCGGAAGAAACAGAGGAAGCACTCAACCACCTGTTCGGAGAAGAAGGAATCGGCCAGGTACTTCAGCTGACATTTGTCGGTGGAGAAACCCAGCGCCCGCTTATCACGCATGTCATCCGTCAGTTTGAAGTTGATATCAGTATTCTGCAGGGGAAAATTTCTCAGACACAGCATGGCTCTTACGGGTCTTTATACGTAAGTATGCAGGGGGAAAAGAATACGGTGAAGGAAGCGGTCGATTATATTCGTGCCGAGCAGGTGGAAGTTGAGGTGATTCACGGTGGATAAATTGATAGCTGGATCTGCCCTGTTTGGCGAAGTGAACTGGGAAAATATGTGGGATGCCACAGTAGAAACGCTTTATATGAGTGTCATAGCTCTTCTTTTCACTTTTATATTTGGCATAATGCTCGGCCTGCTTTTGTTTTTAACAGACAGGGGACAGCTCTGGCAGAATAAAACAGCTCATTTCATTATCGGGGCATACGTAAATATATTCCGTTCGATTCCGTTCATTATATTAATTGTCCTGTTGATTCCATTTACCCGTTCTGTACTCGGGACAATGCTCGGCCCTTCGGCTGCTCTTCCCGCATTGATAATCGGCGCCGCACCTTTTTACGCACGGATGGTTGAAATAGCCCTGCGGGAAATCGATAAAGGAGTTTTTGAAGCGTCCAAAGCAATGGGAGCTTCCAACGGTCAGATTATTCGTAAAGTGCTTCTGCCGGAATCAATGCCGGCGCTCGTGTCAGGTATTACGGTGACAGCAATCGCCCTTGTCAGCTACACTGCAATGGCGGGAGTTATCGGAGCCGGTGGGCTCGGAGACCTTGCTTTCAGGGACGGATTCCAGCGGAATAACCCGGAAATCACGTTCACGGCAACAATTATCGTACTCATAATCGTCTTTATTCTTCAGTTTATCGGCGATTATATTACAAATAAATTAGATAAAAGATAATCAGGAGGTTTTTTATTGTGAAAAAAGTATTGAAGCTTACAGCATTGAGTGCAGTATCCATTTCCTTTCTTGCAGCATGTGGAGATGAGGAAAACAACGGAGTCACTGATAATAATAACGACGGAGCCGATGTTAACGAGGAAAACAACACGGAAAATGCAGTGGAGAACAATGAAGAAGCTGCAGAGGATTCAGAACCGCTTGCAGTAGGAGCTTCGAACGTACCGCACGCTGAAATTCTGGAGTTTGCCGAGCCGCTTCTGGAAGAAGAGGGAGTCGAGCTGGATATTGTTACGTTCAACGATTATATTCTGCCTAACGAAGCGCTCGCTGATGGAGAAATTGATGCGAACTATTTCCAGCACGTACCCTACCTTGAATCGCAGATAGACGAGCATGACTTTGATTTTGTAAACATGGGCGGTATTCACATTGAGCCGATCGGTATTTACTCCCAGGATTACAGCTCGCTTGAAGAGCTGCCGGAAGGTGCAGAAATCATTATGAGCAGTTCTATTGCTGATCACGGACGTATTCTTATGATGCTTGAAGAAGAAGGACTGATTACACTCGAAGATGGCGCAGGTGTGGAAGCAACGATTGACGATGTCGCAGAAAACCCAAACGACTTTAACTTCCAGGACAACGTAGAAGCAGCGCTCCTTCCAACAGCTTACGATAATAACGAAGGAGATGCTGTACTGATCAATTCCAACTATGCGCTTGATGCGGGACTCAGCCCGACAGAAGATGCGATTGCTATGGAATCAGCTGACCAGGATAATCCTTATGCCAACGTTGTAGCAGCAAGAAGCGAAGACGAAAACGATGCCCGCATTGAAACACTCGTAGAGGTTCTTCTATCTGACGAGGTAAGGGAATATATTGAGGATAACTATGAAGGCGCAGTAGTCCCTGTAGAAGATTAAATCTCTTTTTATGAAGCTGCCCCGGCAACCATTCTGCCGGGGCAGCTTCAGTTTGTTGATTAAGTTATCGTTTCAGAATATTTATTCCAGTCAGTGTATAAACTCCTTCTCTTACCGGCGGAAGCCTGCCATGGGGCTGGTCTTCAGCTGTTTGGCCTGCGCCGTGGTCTGACTGCGCTTCATCCCACCGGCGTCTCCGCCTTTACGGAGGGAAAACCATCTCTTTATCAAAGAAAACAGCTTAAATAAGGGGATTTCTCATGGCAGAAAACTTCTTCCTATTTCCCTGATGCAGCCGCAGGGACGACTCCGGGTCGATCAAGGACGAGGTGAAGATCCGTTAAGGAGGGTATCACCAGAGTCCGGCCCAACCGGAAAGCGTTTCGGAAGGCGAAAGCAGGGCAGCGTATATCACACGCAAAAACAATTTATCAACAGCATGAAAGCTGGGAACGCCCTGGCTGAAGTGTGGAATTAATGAAGTTTATAATATCCGTTTTTTGCAATGGACTGGAACAAAACAGATGCTGTAATAGTAGAAATCAACAATGAAATAATACTCGAACCCTTTTCCAAAGCAGATTTAGACATAAAATGTTCACAATTACACGTGCTGTTTTTGATATCGGGAGAATGAGAGAGTAAAACCAACAAATTATTAAGATAAAGCAGGTGAGAAATAACGAGGGATCAGAATACAGAATTGTCAGAAAATATGACTTTGTATGCGCATTGGTTCACAAAGGGGTGGGTGGTAAAATATGAAATATCCGACACATAAGCGGAAAAACATTTTGGAAGGAACGTGATTTACTATCCATCAAATTGATACGAAAACAACTGCTGGAATGGAACGAGCTATGCATTCAACGCACGGAATGGGGTACGCAGAGTACAACCGCACACTTGATAACCGTCTTGAAGTGGAAAACAGCCGGCAGAAAGACTATGAAACGAGTCAAAAGATCGTAGAGCAATTTATAAATGGATAACATCACCTCAGCCGGGAAGCGGATGCTTCCCGGCTCTTCTTTTTTTCCGTTTATAACAATGGCAGACAGACTGCTTTTATAAAAGCAGTCTTGAAAAAGTAGATAAGTAATGACCGGGCGCCTTCGTTTCCATAGGGAGGCTTTCCGGACGGCGGGATTCAGCTGATTTCTTCGGCCCAGCCTGGATTCGTCCACTACAGCTTACGATAAAAAAGACAGAGCAGGGATCTCCCGTCTAAATAGGCTTCGTTCCTCCTGTTCAGACAGGAGGCTGCATTACGATAGAAGGGCATTTTCATTCATCATGGTGCAATGATGCTGCATAAGTGTCTTTGTTGATGTTTAATATTATTATTAAAGAGGCGTCAGCGGCTTTTTTCTTCGCTTATCGCGGAGCAGGCTGGAGATCTACTCACGGAAAACGGAAAGATTGCTCCACGGCAGATCTAGGAGCAGCTGCTCAGCTTACTTTATAGGACCGGAGAACAGAATGCTTTGAGAAACAGGTCTAATTAATATTTATTCTCAATTAGAAATAAAAAAATCCTCCTATTGAGAATAGGAGGATTCCGGATAAGGTGGTGCGAAAAAAAGAGAGAGAGCAGAACCGGTGCGGTTCCGGGGATGTGAAAAAGAATTAAGCGTATGACTTGAACTCACTATACATATGAGATAAGATTAGAATGAAAATAATTTAGGAATCTACTGAGGATTCTTCTGTTTTGATAGAAGGCTGATAGGAAGCTCAGCGCTTCCTATTTTCATGCCTATTATCTTAACATGATTATAAACTAACTTTCAAAAAAAGATGGAGGTATACGTTATGACCAAGCCAAGCTTAAGTGTAAAAGATCTTCATGTATCCATTGAAGAAAAAGAGATTCTGAAAGGTTTTGGAATAGATGTAAAGGGCGGCGAGATCCACGCTATTATGGGGCCGAATGGAACAGGTAAATCCACCCTGGCATCGGCTCTTATGGGTCACCCAAACTATGAAGTGACAAGCGGTGAAGCAACTTTCAACGGTGAGGACCTTTTTGACATGGAAGTCGACGAGCGTGCCCGTGCCGGACTTTTCCTTGCGATGCAGTATCCGAGCGAAGTGTCCGGTGTGACTAACGCAGACTTTATTCGTTCTGCAATGAATGCGGACCGTGCTGAAGACGACCAGGTATCCCTCATGCAGTTTATCCGTAAAATTGACGATAAAATGGGAATGCTTGAAATTGACCAGTCCTTCCAGCACCGTTACCTGAACGAAGGGTTCTCCGGCGGGGAGAAAAAGCGTAACGAAATTCTCCAGCTTCTTATGCTGGAGCCGAAGATCGCCATCCTGGACGAAATTGACTCCGGACTGGATATCGATGCGCTGAAAGTTGTTGCCAAAGGAATCAACGAGCTCCGCAGTGACGATTTCGGATGCATGATTATCACTCACTATCAGCGTCTTCTTAACTACATCCAGCCTGACTATGTACACGTTATGATGCAGGGACGCATCGTAAAATCCGGCGGACCGGAACTTGCACAGAAGCTTGAAGAGCAGGGCTACGAATGGATTAAAGAAGAACTCGGTATTGAAGACGAGCGAGTAGGGCAGGAATAAGCTGCAGAAGGAGGATGTACACATGACGACGGAATTAACGTTTCCAGTAAATGAACAACAGCTTCAGAGCTTTTCCAAAGACCGTCAGGAGCCGGCATGGTTTACAAATGCACGCCTGGACGCTCTTTCAAAAGCAGGAAAGCTGGAGCTGCCAAAGCCTGATAAAACAAAAATTACGAAGTGGAACTTCACTTCTTTTTCCTATGATGCACAAGGAGAAGCCACTTCATCATATAAAGAGCTTTCCGACGCTGTACGCACGCTTGTCGGAGAGGAACAAAAAGTCGAAAATCTCATCACGCAGAAGAACGGCCGGTCCACTTATCAGGCGGTTCAGGAGAATCTCCGTGAACAGGGTGTTATTTTCACCGACATGGAAACAGCTTTAAAAGAGCACGGTGACCTCGTGCAGAAGTACTTCATGAAGGATGCTGTATCCGTTGATGAACACAGCCTGACAGCAGCCCACGCAGCGCTTGTTAACGGCGGCGTATTTATCTACGTTCCGGAAGGCGTGGAAGTGAAGTCACCGCTTCAGGCTATCTTCGCACATGAAGGCAGCTTCGGCCTTTTCAACCACGTTCTGATTGTAGCGGAAGCGAACAGCTCGCTGACGTATATCGAAAACTACCTGAGTGAAGGATCCGGCGAAGAAGCAGCAGCAAACATCGTGGCAGAAGTGTACTTGGAAGACGGAGCTAAAGTCCGCTTTGGTGCAGTTGATAATCTGGCCGGTGCTGTTACGACCTACGTAAACCGCCGCGGTCAGGTTAATGGCCGGGACGCTGAACTTTATTGGGCACTCGGACAAATGAACGACGGCAACACTGTATCCGAGAATACCACTTACCTGCACGGCCAGGGTTCCTATGGGGACACAAAAACTGTTTCCATCGGCCGTGGAAAGCAGATTCAGAACTTTACGACAAACGTTATCCATTTCGGTAAAGATACCGACGGCCAGATTCTGAAGCACGGGGTAATGAAAGAAGCTGCTACTTCGATCTTTAATGGTATTTCCAAGATCGAAAAAGGTGCGACGAAGGCCAATGGAGAACAGACAGAGCGTGTGCTTATGCTCAGTGACAAATCACGTGGAGACGCCAATCCGATTCTTCTGATTGATGAAGATGATGTAACGGCCGGACACGCTGCTTCTGTCGGCAAAATTGACCCGCTTCAGATGTTCTATCTTATGAGCCGGGGTCTTTCCGAGACGGAAGCAGAACGTCTGATTATCCACGGTTTCCTGGAGCCGGTTGTCGGCGCGCTTCCGATTGACTCCGTTAAAGAGCAGCTCTACGACCTGATCGAAAGGAAAGTGTACTAATTATGGATGTTCAGGAAGTCCGCCGCCAGTTTCCTATTTTAGACCAGGAGGTAAACGGGCACCCGCTCGTTTACCTGGACAGTGCCGCAACTTCCCAGAAACCGCTTCAGGTCATTGAAGCTGTAGAAGATTATTACAAACGCTACAATTCCAATGTCCACCGCGGAGTTCATACACTTGGCTCAATGGCAACAGATGGATATGAAGGAGCCCGGGAAAAAGTCCGCCGGTTCATTCACGCTTCCAGTATGGAAGAAATTATCTTCCTCAGAGGAACTACAACAGCGATCAACCTCGTAGCTTCCAGCTACGGCAAAGCTAACGTCGGAGAAGGTGACGAAATTGTCATTACACCGATGGAGCATCACAGTAACATTATTCCGTGGCAGCAGCTTGCAAAAGCGACAGGTGCAGAGCTGAAGTATATTCCACTCGAAGAAGACGGTACAATCAGCATCGAGAAGGCACGGGAAACAATCACAGAAAATACTAAGATTGTTTCCGTAATGCATGTATCCAATGTACTGGGCACGATCAACCCGGTAAAAGAAATTACGTCGATCGCCCACGAGAATGGTGCAGTAATGGTTGTGGACGGTGCTCAGTCTGTTCCGCATATGAAAGTTGATGTGCAGGATATCGATGCTGACTTTTTCGCTTTTTCCGGACACAAAATGTGTGCACCAACCGGAATCGGTGTACTTTACGGAAAGAAAAAGCTTCTGAAAAACATGGAGCCGGTGGAATTCGGCGGTGAAATGATCGATTTTGTCGGCCTTTATGACTCCACGTGGAAAGAACTTCCGTGGAAATTCGAGGGCGGAACCCCAATTATTGCAGGGGCTGTCGGTCTCGGAGCGGCAATTGACTTCCTGGAGGACATCGGTCTTGATAATATTGAAGCCCACGAAAAGAAACTGGCCCGCTACGCGCTGGACCAGCTGAAAGACAAAGAGGGAGTGACTGTTTACGGTCCACAGGATCGCGCAGGGATCGTTACTTTCAATTCCGATGACGTACATCCGCATGACCTTGCCACTGTTCTCGATTCCGAAGGTGTAGCGGTAAGGGCCGGGCATCACTGTGCGCAGCCGCTGATGAAATGGCTCGACGTGACAGCGACTGCCCGTGCCAGCTTTTACCTGTATAATACAGAAGAAGACGTGGACAAGTTTACAGCGTCATTACAAACAGCAAAGGAGTATTTCGGAGATGTCTTTGGATAATAAATTGGACACACTTTACCGTCAGGTGATTATGGATCATTACAAAAATCCGCGCAACCGGGGAGAAGTGGACGGGGAAACGCTGAAAGTGGATATGAACAATCCTACATGCGGCGACCGGATCCAGCTCCAGATGAAAGTAGAAGATGGGAAGATCGCTGAAGCGAAATTCAATGGAGAAGGATGCTCCATCAGTCTTTCTTCCGCTTCCATGATGACCCAGGCGGTAAAAGGTCTCCCTGTCGAGGATGCTCTCCGCATGTCAGCTCTTTTCTCTGACATGATGCTCGGAAAAGAAATTGATCCTGCCGGTCTGGATCTCGGTGATCTGGAAGCACTGCAGGGTGTACAGAAATTTCCGGCCCGTATTAAGTGCGCTACACTGGCCTGGAAAGCAATGGAACAGGGGCTTGAAGAAGAGAAGTAACTTCCGGCCTTTGTAATACAGGCCCATATCATGTAAAATGAAACCACAAGCTGATGGTCATTCGTGTCAGGTTAAGATATATGAGGCAGTGCCTCACCAGATTTTAAAGGAGGGTTTCATATGGCTAAAGAAATGCCAGAACTCGAGGAATATCAATATGGGTTTTCAGATAAAGATGTTTCTATTTTCCGATCCAAAAAAGGGTTGACGGAAGACATTGTTCGTGAAATTTCCCGTATGAAAGAAGAACCGCAGTGGATGCTCGATTTTCGTCTGAAGTCTCTCGAGCAGTTTTATAAAATGCCGATGCCGACATGGGGCGGGGATATTTCCGACCTGGACTTCGACGAAATCACTTATTATGTGAAGCCGTCCGAACAGTCCGAGCGTTCATGGGATGAAGTGCCGGAAGAAATTAAGAACACTTTCGATAAGCTTGGTATTCCGGAAGCAGAGCAGAAGTACCTTGCCGGTGTATCTGCCCAGTACGAATCCGAAGTTGTCTATCACAACATGAAGCAGGAACTGACGGATCAGGGAATTATCTTTAAAGATACCGATACTGCCATGAAGGAAGACGAGGAAATTTTCCGGGAGCATTTCGGTAAAGTAATCCCTCCGTCCGATAACAAGTTCGCAGCACTGAACTCAGCTGTATGGTCCGGCGGATCTTTCATCTACGTTCCAAAAGGTGTTAAAACGGATACTCCTCTTCAGGCGTATTTCCGAATTAACTCCGAGAACATGGGTCAGTTCGAGCGTACGCTCATCATTGCAGATGAAGACAGCTCCGTACACTACGTGGAAGGCTGTACTGCACCGGTGTATACGACGAACTCCCTGCACAGCGCCGTAGTGGAAATCATCGTTAAAAAGAATGCCTACTGCCGTTACACGACGATCCAGAACTGGGCTCCGAACGTGTACAACCTTGTTACGAAGCGTGCTGTAGCAGAAGAAAACGCCGTAATGGAATGGGTTGACGGTAACATCGGCTCCAAACTTACGATGAAGTATCCGGCTGTTGTGATGAAAGGCCGCGGTGCCCGTGGTAACGTTCTTTCCATCGCAATTGCAGGTAAAGGCCAGCACCAGGATGCAGGGGCAAAAATGCACCACCTTGCTCCGGACTGCTCTTCTTCCATTGTGTCGAAGTCGATTTCCAAGCATGGCGGTAAAGTAACGTACCGTGGAATTGTCCACTTCGGACGTAAATCAGAACGGTCCCGTTCCAATATTGAGTGTGATACGCTCATTATGGATAACGAGTCTACTTCTGATACAATTCCTTACAACGAAATTCTTAACAACAACATTTCCCTCGAGCACGAGGCGACCGTTTCCAAAGTATCGGAAGAGCAGCTGTTCTATCTGATGAGCCGCGGTGTATCCGAGCAGGAAGCAACAGAAATGATCGTAATGGGCTTTATCGAGCCGTTTACGAAAGAGCTTCCAATGGAGTACGCTGTAGAAATGAACCGTCTTATCAAGTTCGAGATGGAAGGTTCTATCGGTTAATAAATATAAAGAGACGGCGGATCCGCTATGCGGGTCCGCCTTTCTTATGGAGGGACTTCCTTCCTGCCTCACATACATAAATGAAATATTTTCTTATGAATTTCTCTTTCATCTTCTGAAAAAGTATTGTCCCGTATGCTTTTAGGGTATAGAAATAAAAAGATATGAGCGGAAGTACAGCAGCTCGTGAACCTTAATAAGATCACCAGAAAGCAGGTGTTGAAATCATGAAGAATAATATTAAAATTGGAGTGACGGGGTGGGGGGATCATCCCTCTTTATACGAAAGCCTCGGGTCCACGGCTTCAAAACTGGAGACGTATGCAGGTCATTTCCCGGTCGTGGAACTGGACGCTTCATTTTATGCTGTTCCACCGGCTTCCTCCATTAATAAGTGGCTCAGAGAAACGCCGTCGAAATTTCAGTTCGTCGTAAAAGCCTATCAGGGCATGACCGGGCATCAGCGGGGAGACATTCCTTTTGATTCCAAAGAAGAAATGCTTGAGGCGTACCGCAAAACATTCCGCCCGATGCTTGATGAAGGAAAGCTGAGCTTCGTGCTCTGTCAGTTTCCACCGTGGTTTGACTGCCAGCAGAAGCACGTACAGTATTTAAAATGGCTGCGGGAGGAGCTGCGTGAATTTCCGGCTGCGCTGGAGTTCCGTCATGAGTCCTGGTACAGCGGGGACCTGCGGGAGCGGACGCTGACCTATATGGAAGATGATGATTGGATTCATACGGTCTGCGATGAACCTCAGATTGGTGAACGCTCTGTTCCATTTGTTCCTGTACGTACTCACAAAGATCACACGTTTGTCCGTCTTCACGGAAGGAATAAAGCGGCCTGGCAGAAACCTGTCAAAGGAGAAGAATGGCGGGATATCCGCTATTTATACGATTATTCCCGGGAGGAGCTCCAGGAAATAAAAACAGAAGTGGAAAAGCTTGCTTCTGAAGATCATAATGTTACCGTCGTTTTCAATAACAATTCAGGCAGACACGCGGCGGGCAACGCAAAACAGTTTATCGGGATGCTTGGTATTGAATATGAAGGGCTTGCCCCGAAACAGCTCGATCTTTTTGGGGATACAGAGCAGCCGTAGAATAAATTAAGAGAGAAAGTGTTCTGCCAGGAAAAAAAGTAAACCGTGAAAGGCATTCCGAGCGGGAAAAAGCCTTAAAGAAACTTTAGATCATACGAGAGGCATGCCGTTAAAAACGGCACCATGAAAATATCTAACGCTGTGTAACGAAGGCGGGGACACCCGGGGGGGGGGGGCAGCGCCGCTGAGAGTGCAGCAGCGTTATGTCCATCTCACAAACAAGCTATTTTCAAAGTAGCCTGAAAGAAAGGACATATGCTGAATGGAATGGATTTTACTGATGTTTTTAGGGCTGGCAGCGGCTGTTACAGGCAGTCTGCTCGGTCTTGGGGGCGGGATTGTTATCGTACCGGCTTTAATCGTCATGGGTGGATATACAGGAATTCTGGAAGGGATTTCTCCCCAGACAGCGGTAGGTACATCGCTCCTTGTAATGATATTTACCGGTCTCTCTTCGACGCTCGCCTACATGAAGCAGAAAACGGTCGATTTTCAGAGCGGGTGGATCTTTTTCATCGGAAGTGCGCCGGGAGCTCTTTTCGGAGTCTGGCTGAATAACGGGATCGAAACGGGAGCATTCTTCGCTGCATTTGGTCTGTTTATGATTCTTGTTTCATTTCTTCTCATGATCCGGGGGAAAATTAAGCCGCTTCCTCTCCGGCCAAATGGTATCCGCCGGACGTTCCGGGAATCGGACGGCACACTGCGGGAATACGGATATGAACCGTGGCTTGGAATTGTTATTTCTTTTTTTACCGGCATGTTTTCCGGCCTTTTCGGCATCGGGGGAGGTTCCCTGATCGTTCCTGCGATGGTTATTCTGTTTGCCTTTCCTCCGCATATTGCTGTAGCAACATCGATGTTTCTCGTGTTTCTCTCAGCAGCGGTAAGTTCCATTTCCCATATAGTACTCGGGAACGTGAATTGGCTGTACGCGCTGGCCCTGATTCCGGGAGCCTGGTTCGGCGGACAGATCGGTGCATGGATTAACCGGCGGCTGAAAAGTGGTACGCTTATCTTTGCTTTACGGATCGTGCTTGTTATTATAGGTATCAGGTTAATCTTTGAAGGGGTGACCGGATAGAGAGGAGAAGCAGATCATGACTACACTGACCATTCTGCATACGAACGATTTACATAGTGAGCTTGACCAGTGGTCTGCGGTTACTTCGCTCATTACCCATCAGAGGCAGCGGGCCGAAAAACTCGGCCATGATGTACTGCTTTTTGACATTGGTGACCACTGCGACAGGTTTCACCCGCTGACGGAAGGGCTGCTCGGAAAAGGAAATATTGAACTTTTGAATGATGCGGCCTACACGGCTGCCACGATAGGCAACAACGAAGGGATAACTCTTTCCAGGAAGGAGCTCGACAGTCTGTATGAAAACGCGGAATTTGATGTACTGCTGGCGAATCTCTTTTATGACAGCGGCGGACGTCCGGACTGGTGCCGCCCCTGGAAGCTGTACGAGCTTTCTGAAGGCAGAACCGCTGCTGTTTTTGGGGTGACTATTCCTTTTTATGCTTTCTATGAAGAGCTTGGGTGGCATGTAACAGATCCAATAAAAGCTATTGGGGACATTCTTCCCGAAATGGAGAAAGAGGCAGATCTTATTATCGGGCTCTCTCATTTAGGTCTCCGCCTCGATGAACAGACGGCAGAAAAGTTTCCCCAGATTGATCTGCTGCTTGGAGCGCATACGCATCACGTACTGAGCGGCGGCAGAAAAGTCGATCATACGTGGATTCATCAGTGCGGCCGTTCCGGCTCCCATGTCGGGGAGGTTACGGTCAACATGGAGGAAGTGGCAGAAATAGCGTATATCCAGACACACAAAGTAGATAATTCGAGAAGAGACGCTTCTACAGAAGCGAAACTTTACGATATAGAAAAACGGGCTCTCGTCTATATGGAAGAAGAAATAACCGATATACCTTACAAGATGGATGTCTCCTGGTACGGGCCTTCTTCACTGAACCAGCTGCTTGCAGAAGGGCTGAGGGAATGGTGCGGAGCTGATATTGCCATGGTCAATGCGGGACTGCTGCTGAACGGCCTTCCTCAGGGCAGTATAACGAGAAAGCATATTCATGAAATATGTCCTCATCCGATCAACCCCGCAAAAGTGACGATGAGCGGAAGTGATATTGCCAGACTGATGAGACAGTCGAGTGATAATACGATGATTCATTATGCACTTAAAGGATACGGCTTCCGGGGAAAAGTGCTCGGCTTTCCTGTCTTTACAGGAAAGGACTGGACAGCTGATACGCTTGAAAAGATAAAAGAAGCCGGCAGAGAAATGGATGCAGAAAGCTACTACAGTGTAGCGGTACCGGACCTTTATACATTCAGTCATCTGTATCCTTTTATTACAGATCTCAGGTCGACGTCATATTATATGCCGGAATTTCTCCGCGATGTGCTGACTTGGAAACTGAGGAAAACTTAAAAAACGGATGGAAAGGAAGTAGACATATGAAAAATTACCACGACCTGTGCAGACATATTCTTGATAATGGAACGGCAAAAGGGGACCGGACAGGTACCGGTACAGTCAGTACGTTCGGCTGGCAGATGCGCTTTGATCTTCAAAAAGGATTCCCGCTTGTAACAACTAAAAAGATGGCTGTAAAGGCGATGATTCATGAGCTGCTCTGGTTTATCCAGGGAGATACGAATGTGCAGTACCTTCAGGAAAACGGTGTCCGCATCTGGAATGAGTGGGCAGACGAAAACGGTGATCTCGGACCGGTATACGGCAGGCAGTGGAGAAGCTGGCCGACGCCTTCCGGAGAAACAATCGATCAGCTGCGGCAGGTAATCGATGAAATTAAAGAAAACCCAAATTCCCGGCGGCTGATCGTTAATTCGTGGAACGTCGGCGAACTGGAAGAAATGGCGCTTGCACCATGTCACTGCCTCTTCCAGTTTTACGTAGCGGACGGAAAACTTTCCTGCCAGCTTTATCAGCGGTCGGCTGACGTCTTTCTCGGCGTGCCGTTCAACATCGGCTCTTATGCGCTTCTGACGATGATGGTTGCCCAGGAATGCGGACTTGAGCCTGGGGAATTCATCCATACATTCGGCGACGTGCATATTTACAACAATCACATAGAGCAGGTGAAACTGCAGCTGACGAGAGAGCCGTATCCGCTTCCGGTTATGAAGCTGAATCCGGATGTTAAGCGGATTGAAGACTTCCGCTTTGAAGATTTTGAGCTGACAGGCTACGAACATCACCCTGCGATTAAAGGGAAGGTTTCTGTATGATCTCCATGATTGCTGCTATGGCCGAAAACCGTGTAATAGGTAACGAGGGAGGCATGCCCTGGCATCTGCCGGGAGACCTCCGCTTTTTCAAGGAAACGACATACGGAAAAACCGTCGTGATGGGAAGAAAAACGTACGAATCGATCGGAAAGCCGCTTCCCGGAAGAAAAAATGTAGTAATGACTTCACGGACAAACTTCCAGCCCGAAGGAGTAACTGTTGTTCATACGAAAGAAGAAGTACTGCAGCTGGAAAAAGAAGAGCAGGAGCTTGTCATTATGGGAGGAGCCACCCTTTACGAAGCTTTTCTTCCCGAAGCGGACAGGCTTTACCTGACCCGGATCGAAGAGGAGTTTGCAGGGGATACATTCTTTCCTGAATTTAATGAAAGAGAGTGGGAAACTGTTGAGGAAAGACGGGGAGAAATGAATGAAAAAAATCAAATCCCCCACGTATTTCAGACGCTGGAACGGAAGGTTGATTCTTCAAAAAAGGTATGATATGATTTTTCAGGCTGAATTGAATATCAAGCAAGGAAACCTCATGCAGAATGAGGTGGAGGAGCGGAAGCAATGAGTCATATACTGGAGCCGGGCACCGGCTGGGAAAGTATATTAAAGGTGCTTCTGCCGAAGTCCTGAAAGCCGATGCCGCTTTCAGAGGCTGGGTCTTTACCGAACAGGTAAAGAACTGTCGCATAACTGCGGAGAGCTGCTTTACAGCATGGAGGGAAACTGCTTTTAGGAAGGGCAGGGGAATTCCCCTGCCCTTTTTGTGTTAAAAATAGAAAGGGGAAGAATAATGGAACACGGTATTTTATCACTGCTGCCGCCGGTACTGGCTCTCGTACTCGTTCTTATTACGAAGCGCGTACTGCTGTCGCTCGGTGTCGGTATTATTACAGGGGCCCTGATGGTGCACCAGACGGAAGAAATGTTCGTTAACGCAGCGATCATGGACATTTTGACAATTGTAACGAATATTTTTGTAACAGAAGATGGAATCAACACCTGGGAATTTTATATTATTCTTTTTCTCTTCCTGCTTGGAATGATTGCTGCTCTGATTACAATTACCGGAGGCGGCCGGGCTTTCGGCGAATGGGCCATGGCCCGTGTGAAAACCCGGGTGGGGGCTCAGTTTACGGCAGCGTTTCTCGGGGTTATCATCTTTATCGATGACTACTTTAACAGTCTCACAGTCGGAAATGTCAGCAGGCCGCTGACGGACCGTCACCGGATTTCCCGGGCGAAACTTGCCTACGTTGTGGACTCTACGGCTGCCCCGATGTGTGTTATTTCTCCTGTATCCAGCTGGGGAGCATACATTATTACGATTATCGGAGGTATCCTTGCGACACATGGAGTAATGCAGTACGAAGCGCTCCATGCCTTCCTGCTTATTGCTCCGATGAATTTTTACGCTGTATTTGCGATCATCGCTGTGTTTGCAGTGGCCTACTGGAAGCTCGATGTCGGTCCTATGAAGGCGCACGAATTCCGGGCGGTGGAGTGGAATGAGCTTGTAGACCGCTCGAAAGGACCAATACCGGGAGAAAACGAAGATGCTGTGCCACAGGCTCAGGGAAAGGTTTCCGATCTGGTTGTACCTATTCTTATATTGATCGTCGGAACCGTCTTTTTTATGGTAGTTACAGGGATTCAGGCGACGGAAGGCGAGCTGTCTGTTCTTGCCACATTTGAAAATACAGATGTCGCTGCTGCCCTTCTTTACGGCGGGCTTGTAAGTTTTGCTTCAGCTCTCCTTCTTGCTTTTATTAGAAAAGTAAGTGTCAAGCATATCAGCCTCGGCTTATGGTCGGGAATCAAATCGATGCTTCCGGCGATTTACATTCTTATTTTCGCCTGGACGATTATCGAAATTATCGATGCGCTTGGAACAGGTGAATATCTGGCAGCACAGGTTGATACGTTCATCCCGGTTGCTCTGCTTCCGGCACTGCTGTTCCTTGTGGCAGGATTTATGGCATTCAGTACCGGCACATCGTGGGGGACGTTCGCGATTATGCTTCCGATTGCCGGGGATATTGCTGCGGCAACAGATATTACGATGATGCTTCCAGTGCTCGCTGCTGTTCTTGCAGGAGCTATATTCGGAGATCACTGCTCTCCGATTTCAGACACGACTATTCTTTCTTCGGCTGGAGCAGGAAGCCATCATATTGATCACGTACTGACACAGCTTCCTTATGCGCTTCTCGTGGGCTTGACGGCAACAGCCTCGTTTCTTGTACTCGGATTCACCGGAAGCACGATCCTTGGTCTGGCAGCGGGTGCCGTTGTCCTTGCCGCCATTTTACTGCTCCTGCATTTTGCAGCAAAACGGGAACCGCGTATTAAAACGGAAAAAGCATAGTTCCTACAGAAACCTGCGGACTTCTCCAAAAAGAAACTTCAGAATGATAAAAGAACTGACACATTGAAGAATACTGGATAGGAAAGGTTCAGGACTGGAATAGTCCTGAACCTTTTTTACTGACTTTTCACAGTAGATAGCCACTTTCTCCTTTTGGTTTACGGTGATAATGGTAGGAAGACGGCTGTACTTCCAAACGTTATCGGAATCTTTTTAACTTACTACGAATAATTGCAACCTTGCCGTTAATTCTTCCTGCTTCTAATTTAATTTCATTAATTAAGGATAATCCTGACAAAAGATCGCGGAGCCCTCCCGGCTTATCCCATCATTTTAATACCTGTCAAAGATACTGTGTCTTTTTTATTTACCTTATTTTTTTGGCTCTGTTAAAGCTCCGTGTTGTTTTTGAAAGTCGCCTGCGGCTCTTTACACCTGCCGCGGAGAAAGCATGCGGCTGTCCTTTTGTCCGGGAGGATCTTCACGCTTTCTTTTTCCGCAGGCGTCTCTGCCCGGGCATCGGTTTTACAGAAGAAAGAACAG
>REBZ01000081.1 GCA_007692495.1 Alkalicoccus sp. | reverse complement strand
AGATCTCCTCCACGGCAAGCCTGCCGAGTGGAAGCGAAGTTTTCTGCATATACCAACACTGGACTTTAACAGAGCTTTGAAAATAAAAAAGCTATGTAATGACCGGCCGGCTTCAGCTGATTTTCTTCCTTAAAGAATCTTCCGCCCGGCCTTGATCACCCCGGAGTCCCCTCCTGTCCACTGCAGCTTACGTTAAAACAACAGAGCAGGACCTTTCGTCCAACCAGGCTTCGCTTATCCTGTTCAGACAGGAGGCTGCATTACGATAAAAGGGCATTTCCACCTATCATGGTGCACCGATGCTGCATAAGTGTCTCTGTTAAAGCTCCAGGTTATTACGTGAACTTTGAAAAAAAGAATATATATTCCAATAAATCAAAATTAAACCTACAGACTACTCTATTAAAGTCCGTTCTACCAGTTTTTTTAGTAGAAGAACCCGCTTAGATAGACCAGCATAAAAACGTATTCCCTTTATTTATGTAACAACCAAGCTCCATGTTGATATAAGTATACCTGCGGCTCTTTTTACCTCCCGTGGAAAATAACCTTGGCACTTGTTTGGTAAGCAGAAAACTTCGTTCATAGAAGTCGCGGCTTCCGCAGGGGATGTGAAAACGAAGCGGGAACCGGTGGACACCAGTGGAACAGGGAGATTGGAATACTCCGGAGGACGGAGCGCCATCCGGAAATCTCCCCCACGGCAGGCCGGGTTGAAGTGCGTTTTCTCCAATAATCAACAACGAACTCCCTCTGTAGGATAGGTCTATCTCTCAAATACCCGATTTTACACAGCTGGTAATTTAATGATTTTTATAAACTATCGCTGTTAACATATAAAATGCAAATATAAGAATAAATACTGTAACACCGGGGAAAAAAGTTGAAGGAAAAAGAGCATACATAACAGCACCCGCAGCGGTTATTATCCCTGCTCTTACATTCAGCCTTTCTTTTACACCCTCCAGTTTATTTTTATGAATAATAATATATTCTGCTGAAATAACGGCAGACAAAGGAATAATAAACATTCCCAGTACAGAAATAAATTCCTCTGCTCTGTCCACCACCTGCGGCAGCGCACTGAGCAGAACTGCCGCCCCGCCAAACATCAGCGCTGCGCGCAGACGTCCCGCTCCAGGTATGCTGTTTAACAGACTGTATCCGCCGGTATAAGCATTATTCACATTTATAATAAGCATACTTCCTACAGCTGCCATAATTATAATGAAGAGAAGTATCTGACTTTCTGTCCGGTCTGCAGCCAAAAGAAATGCATTCCACTCTCCGCCGGACGATGCCGCCCATGCTCCGAGTACCGCAGTGAATATAAATCCGATAGTATTTCCCGCAAACAGGCCGGCGGCCCCGTGCAGTGAACTTTTTGCATACCTCGTTACATCAGATGATGTACTGACTCCGGAAACGTACTGTACAAAAACAAGGCTTCCATAAAAAATCATAGCGTTGAGTCCTCCCTCTCCGGAGGAAGCAGGAGGGAGACCATCCGCTGAAAAAGTAAATAACATTGCCGCAGCTCCCAGCAGCAGCACAGGAGTAAAGTATGCAGCAAAAGTTTTCATTGCCTGAAATCCGATCATGGCTGTAAAAACCATAACGGAAGCAAGGAATACGGTAAGGGCGGTGAAAGAGACGGACACTCCCGTATCATATAATAATGAATGTATTAAGTAGGCTCCGCCTACAGCCTGTACGCTGAACCAGTAAAGGGAGGTTATTGTCCTCACTGGGGATGAAAACAGCATCGATCCACTGCTTCCTAAGAGGGAACGGACTGCATACTGCGCCGGTATTCCCTCACGCGAACCCGGCAGAGACATAATTGATACAAATATGTAGGCAGGAACCGCTCCAGCCAGTGTAACAAGCACGGCCTCATAAAAAGTCAGCCCGCCTTCAAGTACCGCGAGAGCAGGAAGCAGCATGTTTCCTGCATTAATATTAATCGCAGCCTGCATCCGGATGTAATCCCAGGCTGAAGCCGTTTTCATACTACCGGGGACAGGATTTAAGCCTATCGTTTCAAATTTTCCGCTGTATGCCAAAGGTACCCTCCTTCCCCCCTTATGTTTTATTTGTATAATGAATTATATCACAGCCTCTGATAAAGAACGCACGATGCCGGTTCTGCGGTTACAATTGTCACTACTTTATATTGACGGTATAATTAACTCAGGAACTTAATGGATTTCACGGTACAGTATGTGACAAATTAAAACAGGGAGGTTTTTTTATGACGGAAGAAAACAGAGAGCAGGGTCATCCTGCTGAGACAGACGAGGCTGAGCAGTATCTCGATAAAATAAACGACAAACGTAATATAGAAGAAATTCTGGATTCCATTGGAAGCCTAGGTACTAAAGAACAGGAAAAAGCCGGGGAATCCCTGGAGGCTTTAAGACGACCGGTAAGCGATATGATGAACGAACCGCATCATAATCTGCCTGATCAGCTTTCCAAATTAAAAGAGGTAGTTGCCGAACTGGAGCCGAATTATCTTCAGCAGGGAAAATTCAAGCAGTTTTTGTCCAAAATTGCCCGTAAAAGCCCTATTGAAAAATACGCTAGAAAATACCAGACGGTAGAAGGCGAAGTTGATACGATCGTAGAAGCTCTTCTTCACGGAAAAGACAAACTGCAGGAAGATACAGTCATGCTTCATCAGCTGAAAGACGTAGCAAGAGAAAGAATTGAAGGGCTGAATGAACAAATTAAAGTCGGAAACCAGCTGAACACTATGCTGGAAGAAGAAATGAAAAAGCCGGAATGGCAGGATGACCCCACTCCGATCAAAAAAGGACAGCAGAAGGTTCTTTCGCGCATTAAAAATATGCAGCAGGCAGTTCTCGTCCTGCAGCAGTCTCTTGGTTCGGTCGATATCATAGTCGAAAATAATGATAAATTGGAAGAAGCTATTTTTAATTCTATCACAATGACAAAGAATATTATTACCGTCACAGCTTCAATCCAGCTTTCCCTCAGTAATCAGCGCCAGGTTATAGATGCTGTGCAGAACGTTAATAAATCGACGGAGCAGATGCTTTTAAGCAATGCAGAAATGCTGAAATCAAATACTGAAGAAACGTTAAAAACTCTTGAGGAACCGGCAGTTGCTATCGAAACATTCCGTAAAGCATATGAAGATGTTTATGCTGCCATCGAACTGACAGAGCAGTCCAACGAACGTATTATCAATTCCAGCAAAAAATTCATCTCCGAAATGGATGAGCTGAATAAACAGATGGAAAAGAAACTGCTTGAATAGGAGGAAATGAGGTGACAGCAATGAACTGGCGGGACAGAATAATAGAGCAGAACTGGCTGCAGCCCTTTCTTCCAAATTATATGCGGCCGCTGAATGAGCCTGCTATGATGAACGAGGATACAAAAGAATTTGTATTTGAAGCAGAAGAATTCATTTCTGATCTCGCCGCTCTTGTAGAGCTTCCGAGGATGAATAAAACGTTCAAACGGAGTATTCAGGGCTTCACTTATAAAATAAAAATAAAACCTAAAAAAATTCAGGTGGAGATGATTGATAATCAGAAGTCCTCTGCCTCTTTGAAAAAAAGAGTGTTTATTACTATTTACCGCCATCATGTTAAAGAAAGCAACGGCCAGGGAAAAGTAATGGATGCTACCATTTATTATCAAAAAGAAGGACGTACACATGTGAGAAGCATTCGGAGGCATCCGGTTTTTCAGCCGCTCTTTTATCATATCCACCGTCTGGATATGTCCATCAGCGGACAGCAGCTGCCAGGGAAGGTACAGTCGGCTTCGTCGCCAGAGCAGACCCCGGAAATTCCTTCAGACCAGGAAGCGGAAGCACTTCTGGATGCACTGAAGGATGTTAAAAAACGTTTTTCAGAAGTGCAGGAAGCCTCTGACCTTCTTCAGCAGATGATCCCTCCTATGGAAAAAACTGCAGAAGAATATGCTTTGCTGGATATAGAAGAAAAACATGACCTTAAACGTATGATCCTGCATGATATTCCGAATCTGCTCCAGACTTATGTATCTTTGTCCGCCGACCAAAAAAAAGATTCCCGGGATAGAATGCTGTACTCTCTCGATAATATGTATTCAATCATTAAAAAACAGGCGGAAGACCTCCAGGCTACCCGCATGGAACGCATGAACCACCTCCTGCAGCTGAACGAGCTGCGGTACAGCCCGGAGTATCAAAACAATCAAATGAAAACCTCGACAATGATGAAAAAACACCAGAAACAAATAGACGAACAATAGGTTTTTGGCTGCCGATAAGTGCTTTTCGTGAAATCCCTTAAAAATTTGGAGTTTTTCACTTCTTCTCCGGCAGAGGAGTAAACCAGCTTTTATATAGCATTCGAAATCACCGCCCGCCTGTAAGGATACTCCCAGAGCTGAAAAAGAAGCTGGATAATTCAGTCCTGCTCTTCACCTTTCCAGCATTGTATAGAAGTGATAAGATATGTTTAGCTGCGGGCTGCTGAAGCCTGAATAAGTAATAAATGAGGGATCGAGATGGATCGAAGAACCGCCCGGCGCTGGATAGACCAGCATGTACGTATTGAAGAAGAACAATCCGGTGCTTACGCAGGGATACTGGAAGAAGTAATTACTCATGACCGTAAACCATGGGAAGGCAGAATAAGGATCAAAGGAGTTCTCCGTGCACCGCAGTATAATAATACGAAAGAAACACCCGGTTCTCTGCTGTATGAAAAAGACGAACTCATCACTGCACCAGGCAGAAAAATATACCCATTAACAAGTCCATTTACTCTCTCCTATAAAGAATCATATGGAGAAGCTGTAAAGCAGCTCTGGGACATAGAGAATGAACAAGTGGAAGCTGGTGAGAGAATGCTTTCTGTCCTTCAGCAGGAACTCCGCACATGGCAGATGGAGCACCTCCTTCAGGAGTCCTCTTACGCCTACTATGAGTTTTACTCGGATGACAACGCAGATTATCTGTATGACGACAGAAAAAAAGATACCCTTTCTTTAGAAGGCTGTCCATTTGAATTTGAAGTTCAGACGGAAAGAGGCTGGGTGCCTGCCTATTACAGAAAAAAAAGCACTTTTGAAGAACCGGAAGGGCAGATTCTAAAGGTAAGGAACGGGGATTCTCTGCGTCTTGACAAAGAGCAGTTCGACCCTTATAAGATGCTCATAAATGAAATAAGCGATCCGGCTCTGCAGGCACTGGAAAGAGGATTGAAAAAGTTCGGACTCGGACATGAGAATTGTGTTCACTGTCACAATTCCCTCCTTATGCATCTTCTTGCTTCTTTCTCACAGAAAGAGTTCAACGGAGTAAACTTCATCACTTTTTCCAATGGCAGCAACCAGGTAATCGTACAGCATCATTACGAAAGAACCGTTCAAAAAGATAATAATACAGCATTCGACAGATTTGAGTTCACCGCTGATAACGGCAGACGCATGATCACGGCTTATTCGGCACAGGCATCGCCTGACAAGTAATCATGAGCTGCTATGCACTTTCCCCTGTGGCAGATGATCTTTCAGCCGACGCCTCAGCCCGTCCAGCAACAATATAAAGCCAAAGAAAGGAGCCGGTTACAGCCGGCTCCTTTCTTCGTTTTCTATTTCATCTTCCATATCGTGAGGGTTAACTGATTCCTCTATTTCATAAGAATACCACTGCATAAACGTCTCTTTCTGCTCCGCAGAAATATGTTTTAATGAAAACGCCTTTCCGATTACCGTAGTCAGTACAGAGACGGTGATAGTGTACAGATCATCGAGCCTCTGCAGAGGATTCTGTGACATCTCCATGTCCTGGATTCTTCTTTTAGGAAGCATAACTTCCGATTTGGAAAACTGCCTGGAACGGATGCACAAGTAATCCCTCTCACTGCATATTCCCGCGGTTTTATACTGTACGTATCCGAGCAGTCCTCCTGCTGCCGGCAGAAGAAAAGCAAGCGATCCATAGGGAACAAAGTATGCAGCTGCCCCGGCACCGATAAGCGCCGGAACGATTAATTTAATCATATACCGTCTCATACTTTCTTTTGGAAGCCCGTCATACTGCGGTTCAAACGCATATTCCGGGACAATTTCCCCGAGTAGTTCCTCCACCTCACTGCGTCTGCAGAGGGGAAGCAGAATCGTGGATAAATCTTCATCTTTCGTTCCTCCACCTGCACTTTCCACATACACAGCGCAGTAGCCCAGCGGCTGCCTGAGAATGTTCTGAACGACTCTGACTGCATTGATCCTGTTTTCGTTCAATGTAAGCTGCCGCTGCTCCAGAACACCTCTTGAAATATGAATCTCTTCTCCCTTTTTATTGATAGTGAACATTCCATACTTCAAGACTGTGGATACGATCGTAAACAACCATGCGGATACGAGAACCGTCACTATAAACATACCGATGTATACAATACTGGACTGAATCACCCAGCCGACAGCAATATTAATCAGCCAGTCCGGAAGAAACTGCGGCAGCTGTGATACGACAGCTGCCATAAATGTTGCAGCTATTCCTACACCACTTGAAGTTACCGCGGCAATTACAAGCCTTTTTATGCCTAGTTCCCATTTATAAACAGGTTCTTCCCGTTTTTTCTCCGGGAGGGGAGTCAAAGTATGAGCCATTCCTTCGCTGATTTCGCCTAAATAAGCTTCCGAAAAATTTATTTCTTTGTCATTTCCGCGATTTAAAAGCTCTGCTTTAATCTGTTCAGCTTTATGTCTTTTTAATGCTACCAGCCGGAATTCAGGCTCGCTTCCTCCTCCCGCCGTTTCGATTTTAAGCTCTACCAGACCAAAGATTCTCTGTACTATTTTAGCATTTATGTCGATACTTTGGACCCTGTCTCTCCGGATAAAACGGTTCTGGCGAAAAATCAGCCCCTGCTTAACTTCCAGTTCATCGGACTTTAAATAATACTTAAATCTCCACCAGCTGATGAATCCATTAACAAGAGATCCGATAAGAATCAGTGCAAAGAAAGCAATGAAAAACAATGAAGAAATACCATCGGCCTGCTGGCCGAAAATAAATACGACAATTACTGTAATTATCATCTGTTTTAAACTGCCGAGAAAGGATATAAAAATTGCGGCGGGGTGCTGCCGCTGCCAGTTATTCATCCGGATCAGCTTCTCTTGCCAGCTGAGCAATCTGATCGCGGAGCTCGCCTGCTGCTTCCATTTCCAGGCCTGGTATCTCGTGCACCGTTGCAGCAGTGGATATTGTTACACTCGCCAGCTTGTAATGTCTTAAAATTGGTCCCTGTCTTGTGTCGACGTGCTGCACCCGGATCATCGGGATAATAACACGCTCTACAATGAAAACACCCCTCATTAATTCCACTTCATTTTCATACACTTTATAACGCCATCGCTTCCATTTCAACGGCTGAAGTATGAAAATACTTAAAACCGCAGTTAAAAGAAAAAAACCGGTCAGTGTATAAAATATCCACATAGGGAGCTCCCAAACCTGTGCAGCTCCCCAATACCCGGCGGGGATCAGAAATAAAAAGATCGATTCAAACCCCGCAGTTATTTTCCATACTCTCCTTGTTTTAGGAGCAAGGTAACGATCAGGTAAAGGCCTCATTGAACAACTCCTCGCTTCCTACTCATCCTCTTCGTTTACATAAATAATGGTTACTCCCTGTTCTTCAAGGTACTGAAGTACATCACGGTTCAGGTCCTCTTCCCTCAGAAGACCGAGGGACGGTGCAAGCTCCAGCTCCTCGAGCTTCCCGTTTTCCGCGTCTTCTATAAGTTCAATAACTTCCTCCATCTTCCGCTGTTCAAGCCGGCTTATTAAATCTGCTCTGCTCAATTGGAATGCCTCCTTGTTTATTTTTCTTTATCAAAAGCTTCCGACATCTGCTTCCATACAGAACCTTTCGCTTCTTCTCCTTTTTCAATACGTGCAAGGGCAAGTTTTGCCTGAAGTGCCACTTCAAACTCAGAATCGTTTTCAGCAGTGCGCAGTGCCGGAAGAGCACGTTCATCTCCGACTTCATACAAAAACATAGCAGCCCTCCACCGGACTAATTTGCTTTTATCTTCAAGAGCTTCAATCATCGGTTCTATCCCTGCCTTACTTCCAAGATCGGAAAACGTATCGGCAGCAGTTCTTCGTACAGTTACGGATTTATCCTCCATCGCCTGATTCAAATAAGGTATTACTTCATCATCTTCCAGCATACCTAAATAAACGACTGCAAGGCGGCGGATGGAAGATTTTTCATCATGCAGAGCTTTTTCCAGAACCGGAAGATCTGCCAGCTGCGGATTCATCTGCTCCAGGCAGGAAAATCTTTTTCTCCAATCCGGATCATCCAGCATTTCTTCTGTTACTTTCAGCCATTCTCTTTCCGGCTTTGAATTTTTACCCGGTTCACGAGCCAGAGCAGCAATCTGTTTCAGACGATCCTCTGAATAACTTGCTTCAAGCTCCTCCGAAACTTCGGAAGCTGCTTCTTCAAGTGAACCATAACGGGGACGATAGTCTTCCCATTTTCTTTCCATTACGACATTGTCTTCAGGGAGAGTGGCATCACCGACGGCCTGAATAAATTTATCAGAAAGCGCAGCCCGTTTTTCTTCTTCCCCATCTGTAACTTTCACCTGCATAGGAATACCTTTGAACGTCTGGACCTGCACCTGAACTTCACCAAAGTGTTCATCAATTGATACTTCATCCGGAGCTTCTGTCTCTTCCCCAAAAACTTTTCTTACTTCGGGAAGTATTGCCTGCCAGTCCTGTTTCGGATGCCTGTCAACGGCTATAAAATCAGCTACGTGGTATACCCCTTTTATACCTTCAATTTGAAACAGTTCCTGAACAAATTGCGGGGCTCCCTCCAGTTTATCTTTTGTATAATTGTTAGCTTTTCCCTGAGGAAGTGATTCACTCAAAGTAAATTTCATTGTATTTGGACTTGGTGTCGGTTCTACGGAGGTTATTTTCATCGTAGCACTCCTCTCTCTGTTTTTTTAACTTAATTTTAAAAGCAGACAAACCGGCTGCGTATTTGTACCCGACTTTACTTTAACAAAAAATATTCTTAAAAAAGCACCTTCAGCCTTCACTGACGAAACCTGTACGTATTGGATCGTTCAATTAAATTACTTTGATTGCAAGGATTTATTTTGTCTCTGCCGATGTTTCTGGTAAAGTAATAACAAATCGCAAGAAAATAGGAGGTTTAGTAATGAAACTCGCAGTGCTAGCTGATATTCACGGTAATTCCTCAGCCCTTGAAGCCGTTCTGGCCGATGCGGAAGCACAGGGGGCAACGGACTACCTCGTTTTAGGCGACTTATGTTACCGGGGACCGAAGCCGAAAGAATCACTTGAACTCATACGAAAACTGCATGCAAAAGTCATTAAAGGAAACGCGGACGCATGGGCTGTCCGTGGAGTAAGAGAAGGAGAAGTTCCGGACAGTGCCCTCCAGATGATGCAGACAGAACAGACATTTACTGCTTCCTGCCTGAGCGAGGAAGATATTCACTATCTTGATTCCCTGCCTTCCTCCCTGGAAATTCCACTTACAAACAAACGTCAGATGTTCGCTTTTCATGCAACGCCGGAAAGTTTGTTTGACGTCGTATCCCAGGAAGCTTCAAATCAGACGTTTGAAGCCTGGACTAAGGAAAATCCACGGGCAGAATTTTTAACTTACGGCCATATTCATGTAAGCCACTTCCGACATATTGACGGCCGGAAAATATTTAATCCAGGAAGTATCGGCCTGCCATTTGATGGGGACCCGAGAGCTTCCTATGTGATACTGAAGCGGGAAAAAAATGAAATTAATCTGGATTTCCGCCGTGTCAGCTATGATATTAATAGAGCTGTCAGAGACCTTGAACAAAGTGGTTATCCTCCGTCTGCCGTACCACTCCTGACCCACATTTATATGAACGGATCCAGACCCCCCGCACAATAACTGCCTGCCGCTGAAGAATTTGACTGCTTCAGCGGCAGTTTTCATTTATTACATCATCACTCGTGCTACTGCAGGCATCATGTCCTGAATGGAAGCTTTATCGTGGAATTTAGCCTCTACCCCTCCGTTTTTATCAATTACTACCGTGGTCGGAAGGGTCATACACTGGTAAGCATCGTACGTTTTTTGTCCGTTGTCCTGCAGGGAAAGAAAAGGGAAATTGTTTTCGTGGTAGTGCTTAAGCCCCGCTCCCTTCTCCGACTCTCTCCCAGGGACGTGAATCATAACCATATTAAGACGGTCAGAGTCCATCGCTTCGTAAAATACTTTTTTGGCCTCCAGGTCCCGGTTGCAGTCCGGACACCAGGAAACCCAGAATGTGATAATCAACGGTTTTCCCTGAAATTCTTCCGAGCTGTATTTTCTTTTTTCCTCTATATCATATAATTCAAATGCCGGCATACTCATACTTTTTCACCTCTTGCAAAATTGTAGATTTTCAAAACATTTTCAAATGCGTACATCTTTTGTTCCAGTCTATTATTATCAATAAGTACAAGACATGGAACACTTTCGATTTTCCATTTTTCTGCTGTCTGCGGACTGAAATTAATATCCACCTTTAATAAAGGAGGGACTGAATCCATCTCGGCCGCAATGTCCAGGTAGGTTTCAGCGAGGGCACACGTACCGCACATGGGCGTGTGAAAATATACAAGGCTTCGTTCATGGTTTTCCACATGATTCTGTAAATTGTTCTGCAAATGCTTCTACCTCCATCGTCTCAATGCTGCACGTACCGGGCTTCCATCGGCTTCAAACAGATTCAGCGGCATAGCAGCAAGTTCGTACATATCTTCTTTTATACCTTCAAGATTCAGCCCTTCTAATATTAACATATTCTCGTTCCGGCACATATGGTGAGCCGGAAGCTCTTCGCTCGACGCGGGATCTACTGACGGTGTGTCGACTCCTATAACACGTACTCCTCTTTCGGCGAGCGTTTTCACAGCCTCGGCTGTAAAAGGAGGATAAGTGGAAAAACTGGTGCCTTTTTCTTTGAGTCGAAAAAGAATTATGTCAGTCCGGACGGGTATTTTTTCTCTGATACACTCTTCCGTAACTGCTTCCGCCCCGGTCAAATCAATAACTTCCGCTTTTCCGCATACTTCGTTAATATCCAGTTCATTAATTTTCCTTCCGTTATTATCATAATGGTAGGGAGCATCAAGATGTGTTCCGGTGTGGGTATTCATTTTGATCGTTCCCGTATTTACCGCACTGCCCTTATTCATGTTCAACTCTTTTGAATATTGAAATTCGCTGTCTCCCGGAAAAACTTCCATACCTTCATGCAGACTTCTCGATATATCAATCCACAAAGCAATCTCCTCCCTGTTTAGTGAGTTCCTGATACAGTACATATTGTTCAGGTGATGCACTTATCTCTTGTTTTTTCGCCTTACACGAAGCGTCAGCGGATTGTCTGCAGCTTGAAGCTCTATTTTGTCTTCCGCCGGTAACGCCCTCTTTATTAACAGTCTGGACCGTCAACTTAAAAAGTGCCCCGTAAACGGGGCACCAGCTTTGATTTTTATTTTTCCGGATGACCCTCCCCGTGCTGAACTTCATTCCAGTTAAAAAGAGCCCGGGCCACTATTTCAAAGTCATCTGAAAGCTCGTAACCGGCATTAAACTCCGCTTTTTCATTTTCATCCAGACGCATGTAAGTATTTTTGAGTTCCTGACTCGCCTGGGTCAGTTCTTCTAATTTTTTCCTCGCTGATTTTAGTTCCATAACGAAACCCTCCTTCTATGTCCCATTTCCCAGGAGAAACTGTTTTTAATCATCTTTTTTATTCACAACTTCAGCTCCGAGTGTCTGTTCAAAGTGTCTCAGCGCCCAATTATGCCCCTCAGGATCAAAACTTTCTACAGCATCTGCATGGACGGTCAAATTAAACCCTTTATTATAGGCGTCCACTGCCGTATGAAGCACACAAATATCGGTGCACACCCCCGTAAGGTGAAGATCGTTAATTTGTCGTTCACGCAGCTTTAATTCAAGATCTGTTCCGGCAAAAGCACTGTATCGGGTTTTATCCATCCATACATAAGGGTAATCCTTTAAAGATTCAACATACTCTCCCAGTTCCCCGTAGAGTTTACGCCCTTTCGTACCTTTAATATTGTGAGGAGGAAACAGGCGGTTTTCCGGATGATACGTATCTCCTTCTTCGTGCGCGTCGACTGCAAAGACTGTATATTCTCCTGCTTCAATAAATGAACGGGACAGCTCTGTTATCCGGCCCTCTATAGACTGTCCTCTTTCTCCACAGGTCAGCTTTCCTTCGTCTGCTACAAAATCGTTTGTATAATCTATTACTAATAGCGCTTTCATAATAATGCACCCCTCTCTGTTCCAAGGTTATCTTTCAATCCGCTGTATTAGAAAACATGAAAGAGAGACATTAATCCCCTCCTTCTGTAACCGAAATAAACTTTCAATTTTCGCTTGAGTTATATTTTAGTGATAACGGGCTGCCGAGTAAATTAAGTATATCATAATTGATCATCTTTCTTATTTACATTATTTGTTTTTGGATCTTTATAAGATATAATGAAGTCACCCTGATTATTAAGGAGGAAGTCGATGCAGATTAAATACAATATCATTCCTAAATCAAAAGTCCGGTTTTGTCTTGATACATATTCTATCGAAAAAGCTCTCGAAGTTCTGGAAAACAGCGGCTACAGATGTATACCGGTTTTGTCGGCTGACGAAAAAACATTTAGAGGAAACATCTATGCCCAGCTGATCTATCAGGCTCTGTGGCGCGGGACTGCGGATATTAAAGAACCTGTCACTACACTTTTGGAAGATACGGAGGTATTCATTCAGGAACGGGCTTCATTTTTCCGCATTTTTTCATCAATAAAAAAGTATCCTTATCTCGCTGTTACAGATGAGCTCGGACATTTCACCGGGATACTTACTCATGCAAATGTAATGGGGATTCTGGAAGATTCATGGGGAATTAAAAAAGGCAATCATACGATGACGATTTCTACACAGGAATATCAGGGAGCTCTAAGTGCGATCATGGCTAAAATCAAAGATTATACTTCGATTTACAGTATGATGACACTTGATAACGAAAGTACTTTTTTCCGCCGCGTCATCATTACTCTTCCTAAAAATATGTCTGAAGAAAAACTCACACAGCTGATAGGCCATCTGGAAGATGAAGGGTTCCGTGTTTCCGACGTGGAACAAATTTAAAACGCTTTTCGCTGAACGAAGAGCTGTGGTGCAGCGTTTCGAATGATGAATTGACCTGCCATCTATGTAAAATGGGCTGCTGTCTTATTAATTCCGGCTGTTGAAAAAATAGCCGCAGGCACTCTAAAAACAACACGGAGCTTTAAAAGAGCCAAAATCAAAAACAGAAGTACTGGATTAGTACTTCTGTTTTTGATGAATATCCAGTTACTGCTTCCCCACTTTCAGATACTTTATAATCAGGAATTCTCTCTGCCAATGGCATCGACTTTCCAATCGCCATTATCCTGCATCAAATAAAAGTATCTGGTTCTCGTTTCAGAAAAAGTTTCTCCCCTTTCCTGAATCGAAAACTCTGCCTCAACTTTCATCCTTTCATCCCCATACTGGTTTTCTTCAGGAGTTATCTCGTCAACTTCCCCGATTTCTTCCATAGTTCTTGAAGAAACAAGCTGTTGATGCTGTCTTCGTTCCGTATGATATCCATGCGTATTAATAACAAAGTACGGCTCCACCAAGGAGAAATTCTGATATTCAAGGCTTTCCTCCCATGCCATAAAATAGTCCTCAATAAATTCCTTCTCTGCTTCGGCACTTTCTCTTTCTGCTTCTGCCCATTCCTCATCGTTTCCACAGCCGGCAAGAACCATTAAAATGAGCAGAAATCCTACAAATCTCGCCACGTTACTTCTGCTCCTTTACGTTTTCTATAGAATGAGCTACCATCTTCAGCGTATACTCAATAGATTTATACTGCTCATTAAAGCGTTTCTTTTTAGTATCTTTCTGAAAACAGCTGACGGAAACCATTTCGAAGTTTTCAGCAAGCTGGTCAATCTGCTGGGCGTGAATATAATCAGGCTTTCTTTTTTCCAGATATTTCAGTACGTGAGGGACCCACTCCTCGAGATTTTCCCTCACTTCATCAGCAAAAGGCTTTACGTGATCGTAAAAATCCGCCATCTCTTCACCAAGCCGGAATCTCTGAAAATTTTCGTATGCTTTATCATTCATTGCCCTCAGGCTGTTTGTTTGTTTCAAAAGCTGCTCTTCTTTAATAGACATTATTTCACCTCACGATGATTGTAACAGAATCACTATCTTCTTGCTAATCAGAAATTCCTGTTATGTGATTACTCTCCGCTATGGTATGAT
>REBZ01000087.1 GCA_007692495.1 Alkalicoccus sp. | reverse complement strand
AACTTCGGACGACAGAATCTTGAAGTTACAATCGTAGACACTCCTTAATAGTTATAACTTTTAAAAAGACCGGCTCATTTTTGAGCCGGTCTTTTTTTAGGCTGTTGATATAGTATTTTTATGTGTACAGCTCCCTGCTTTCGTCTTTCTGGACGCTTTCCGGGCTGGCCTTCCTCCTGACCCACAGGTTGGAAGAAATAGGTCTTCTCCTCGTCCTTTATCCCCCGCAGCCGTCCCGGAAATAAGAACAAGTTTCTTTCCATAAAAAAAGCCCCCTCTTCCCTGCTGTACATACTGCTGCTTTTCCCACTTTCAAGTTTATGCTATAAAGAAAGAGAAAGGAGTGATTGGATGCCACAGTATTACCAGGAAATACTGGATTTTCAAAACACCGATGAAATCAAAGCCAGATATGAAAAACTTCTCGGTGAAAACATTTCATCTATTAAGCAGCTGGAAGACTGGCTCACAAGGGTCTCCCGTCTTCAGGAGGAAATAGAAGAAGGACTGTCAGGTCACTATATTGATTTCCAATGCCTGAGTAACTCCCCGGAAACGAAAAAACAATTTGAATTTGATCAGAAATACATTGAACCTCTTCGTAAAAAATATACAGCACTGCTGGATGAAAAACTGTTAGCCTCTACTTTTCTGCAGGAACTCCCGCAGCAATTTTATAATCAGCTTCTGAAACGTAAAAGAAATTCCCAGGCATTGTTCCGAGAAGAAAATATTCAGCTGGAAATTGAAGAAGACCGGCTCACATCCGACTATTTTGAAATAACAGGAAACTTAATCGTAGACTGGGAAGGAGAAGAAAAATCTTTAAGTGAACTTTCACCTTTATTCGAAAGTACGGACCGTGACACGAGAAAGAAAGCTATGACGCTCTCTCACGAAGCTTTTAAAGAAAAAGAATTAAAACTCCAGAAAATTATGACAGAGCTTATTCACATCCGTCATAAAAAAGCACTAAACGCCGGATTAACAGACTACAGGGATTATATGTTTAAAAAGTACGAGCGATTCGATTATACACCGGAAGACTGTCATCGGCTTGCTCAAGCTGTAAAAAAGCATATTTCTCCCCTGAAAACTGCTTCTCAGCGCCGTCACCAGAAAGAATTACATCTTCATGAATATCGTCCATGGGATGCACGCGGTACAGGTCCTGACGAAATCCCCCTGAAACCATTTACAAATCCGGAAACACTCGTCGATAAAGCTGCACGCATATTCGGGCACCTCGACCCGCACTTTTCCAGTCTTCTTCGCACGATGGATAATAAAGAAATGCTTGATTTAACTGCCCGAAAAGGAAAAGCACCTGGAGGGTTCTGCACCCCTCTCCCTGTAACAGGTTATTCCTTTATATTTATGAATGCTTCCGGCACCCATGATGATGTAGTAACAATTCTTCACGAAATGGGACACTGTATTCATAATGATTTATCAAACCATTTCCACCTTGCAGACTATAAAGAAACGCCGATGGAATCTGCCGAACTCGCCAGCATGTCGATGGAACTGCTTACTATGGACTACTGGGATCACTATTATGAAGACAGCAGAGCGCTTCGTCAGGCAAAACGAAATCACTTCCGCGATATTTTATCTTTTCTTCCTATGGGAGTGATCATTGATCAATTTCAGCACTGGATGTATGAAAATCCTGAACACACTGAGAAAGAACGCCTTAAAAAGTTCAGGGAGCTGCAGGAGGAAATTGATGCAGAGCATATAAACTGGGACGGTTTTGAGCACTGGAGAGAACGATCGTGGATGCGTATTCTTCATATATTTGAAGTCCCTTTTTACTTTATTGAATACGTTATCGCCCAGCTGGGAGCTCTTCAGGTTTATAAAAATTATCGGGAAACTCCCGAGAAAACACTTAAGAACTACAAAAGAGCCTTAAAAGCCGGTTCTTCCAAACCATTACCTGAAATATACAAGGAAGCAGGTATATCCTTTGATTTTTCTGAAGATGTTATTAAAGAACTCGCAGATTTTATTAAAACAGAGCTGGAAGAGCTGGAAAATGACTAGCGCGGGTACCGGCTTGTTTTTCTCCGCATTGGGAAAGTTCCAGCGCCGTTCTGCCAAGCTGCCCAATTTACAAGTATAGAAGCTGCCCCGGATCGATAGTGACGATCCGGGGCAGCTTCTGGTTAATCATATTTTTCAGCTTCCCGTGCAAGAATTCTTTTTTCCAGGTCCTTAAAAGCTTTAATAAATTCAGAAGGATCTTCCTTGATCGTATAGGAGAAAACTCCTCTGCTCGTATGCAGATAAAGCAGTGCTTCCCCATGTCTGATTTCCCTGTAGGAAATATCAAAAATCTGCTCTGTCGGAAATTCTCTCCGATAAGTAACAAGCTTATCTTCGTACAGGTAGAGCATTCGTTCATATTCTATACTTTTCTGTTCAATAGGAGTAACTTCTCGTTCTACTTTATAATATGGATGAACAGCGATCGGTTCCATACTTATCCCCTCCTTCTGCTATTTTAACCTTCATAAAGCGTAATGAACAGCTTCTTCCGGATATTGTTATTTGTATTTCAATATGTTTGGTACAATAATAAAAGCTGATTTCATTTCAGATATTTCCCGTACGGGGAGATTTACTGAATTTCCTGCATATATTTTCTAATCCTTCATTATAACGAGTATCCGCATTCGAATAAAATATTATTGAGGAGCATTGGTTATTTTGACACATTCAAAGGAAAAAGAATTTTTTTACGGATGGTACATTGTTGCTCTCGGTGCACTCAGTCTTTTTTTCTCAGGACCCGGCCAGACCTACGCCAATTCTGTTTATATTGACTTTTATATTATGGACTTCAATTGGGAAAGGTCCCTTGTTTCCGGTATATGCTCTGGAGCTACGCTTGCAGCGGGACTCCTGCTTTTTTTGTTGGTTCCACTATAGACAAATTCGGCCAGAGTCGTGTTTCTTTAACAGTCAGCGTGCTTCTTGCCGGTGCATGTATATGTAACAGCTTTGTCGTAAGCCCATGGATGCTTTTTATCGTTTTTTTCTTATAAGGCTGCTTGGTCAGGGCTCGATGACTCTACTCCCGAACACCCTCATCCCGCAGTGGTTCATACAAAAAAGAGGCCGGGCTTTCAGCTTTATGATGCTGGGCGGCTATGCAAGTTCTACATTTTCTCCTCCTCTGAACGCCTGGCTTATTACATCTTTCGGCTGGGAAACCACGTGGCGGATTCTCGGATACGCGATATTAATTAATTTCGTCCCACTCGTCTTCTTTTTCATGAAAAATAAGCCTGAAGATATCGGCCTCAAACCCGCTAATGCCGGTAATACACCCGAAATTTCCGCCTCGGCAAGTAAGACCAGCGACGTTTCCTGAACTCTTCGGGAAGCAGCAGGAACAAGGCAGTTCTGGCTCCTCCTTCTATGCGTTGGAATCCCGGCAATGATCAACACCGGCCTGACTTTTCATTTAGTTTCTATTATGACAACGAGCGGCCTTGGAATTGGAACAGCCGCCTTTGTTCTCAGTCTTATGGCGGCGGTCGGGTTTCCAATCACGATGCTGGCAGGGTTTGTTCTGGAAAAAGTAAAAGTTCATTTAGTTTTTGCTTTTGTTTTTGCAGGACAATTCGTTTTTCTTGTCATTCTTTTTTTGACTGAGTCATTTACAATGGCAGTCATCTTCGGGTTAATCCGGGGAATGACGGGCGGCATTGAAAGAATATGTATCACAATCGTTTTTCCTGATTATTTTGGCAGGCGTCATATAGGTAAAATAAAAAGCATCGCTACTACTGTGATGGTCATCGGATCTGCCTTTGCCCCTCTCCCCTTCGGAATTGCTTTTGATATGTTTGGAAGCTACCAGGAAATACTCCTCCTGTCACTCGTTTTCCCTGTTCTTGGGGCCGCAGCCTGTCTTCTTTCACCGAAACCTGTCAAAACATCGTAACCTTTCTGTTCGTCATAATCAGTCCAGACTTGTTATAATTAAGAAGTAAGCTATGTTAAAGTTCGGACGGCTTTCTCCGGGGCAGCTCCAGAACCGCAGGCACACTTCTTTCAACACGGAGTGTTTACAGAGCCAAATAGAAAACGTTCATGTTATTTTAACTGCAGGAATTTTTGATTCTTACAGCAGAAAGGAGATCGTAAAATGCTTGATTTTCAATTTCCGGATCCTGGAGATCCGATGATGGGATATGCTTATTTGTTTATGGCAGTAATGTTTATGGTCGCCTCCTTCACCGTTTACCGTTTCAAAAAGGCAAGCCGCAACCGTCAGAGAGACGAAAAGCCGGAAGTATATGAAATGTTTGAAACCCAGGAGGAGCATGAACAAAAACAAGAGGAAACTACAAATAAAACGAATCGTTAATTCCAGTAAAGAGAGAGGACTTTTAAATTATGAAAGAACCATTTATTTTACAGAACGATATTCTCCATCTTCATGAATGGGAAAAAAGTGTTCCGGAATTGACTGCAGCTTTTTCTTCGAGAATTGGAGGGAACAGCCCCCCTCCGTATGATACGAATAATCTCGGTCTTCATGTGAATGATGATGAAAATAGTGTTATTAGAAACCGTGAACTGACCGCTGAAAAATTGAACTGGAAGCTTTCATCATGGACAGCATCTGACCAGATACATGAAGACCAGATCGTCAAAGTAACCTCCCCGCTCTCCGGCAGCGGCGCCCGCTCCTATGAAGATACTATCAAAGGAACAGATGCTTTATATACAGCGGAAACTAACATTCTCCTGACACTCGGGTTTGCAGACTGTGTACCTGTATACTTTTTTTCTAAGGAAAAAGGCTTAGTAGGAATAGCACACGCCGGCTGGAAAGGCACAGTTAAAAATATTGCAGGAAAAATGGTACGCTTATGGCAGGAGATGGAAGACATTCACCCCGGATCCATTCAAGTGGCAATAGGCCCTTCTATTTCCCATTGCTGCTACGAAGTGGATGACCATGTTATCAATTCCCTGGAAGAAACACTTCCTGATTGGAAGCCTTACGAAAAAATAGAAGAAGGTCGGTATCGTCTTCAGCTGAAGGAAGCAAATTACCGGCTTTTGATTCAGGAAGGTGTACCGCCGGACCATATCCACGTTTCATCTTACTGTACAAGCTGCAGTAAAGACTTGTTTTTCTCCCACCGCCGGGACCAGGGAACGACTGGACGTATGATGGCATTAATAGGCAGAAAAAATAATCAAGCTTCCTCTCCTTCCTAATAAATTTTCAGAAGCATAACTGGAAGCCGTATTTATTACCTCAGCTTTCACGCGCTGAAAATCCAATTAAAAACCGGAGCGTTCCTTTAATATCAACTGCCGGTGAAAAAAGCGACGGGCTTTTTTCACCGGGATACTTTTTCACTAAACGGCCAGCAGACCAACATGACAAAATATCCACCCGGATCCTCATATTACTTTTTAAATAAAATACACCCTTTCACCAGCCGGAAATATTCAATTTCCGGCTTTTTAATTACCGCTTATGAAAGCGCTTTAAAAATATTAATAAATAGTCTGAATATTCCACTTTTCCGTACGTGACAGAATTGTAAGCGATTTCTTAAAGTTTGACTGTTTTGAAATGTGAGAATTTTTCACAAATAGTTGTTGACGGACTTCTCCCATCGGAGTAAGATAGGCTTCAACATCAACTTTTCGGTACACGCTGGGTTGAAATTTCCAAAGAAAGGAGCGAACGGTATGAGCAGTCAGTGGATTTATCTTGATAATGATTTCGTAAAAAAAGAAGAAGCTCTTGTCTCTGTATTTGACCACGGTTTCCTTTACGGCGATGGTGTTTTCGAAGGAATCCGCGCCTACAGCGGCAACATCTTCAAACTCCGTGAGCATCTGGACCGGCTGTATCAGTCAGCACAGTCCATCATGCTGGATATTCCATACTCAAAGGAGGAAATGGAAGAAATTATTATCGGGACAGTCCGCAGAAATCAACTTGAGACTGCTTATATCCGTGTAGTCGTCTCCCGCGGAACAGGAAATCTTGGACTTGATCCCGTAAGCTGTTCCAAACCCAGCGTTATTGTAATTGCAGAATCATTATCTCTTTTCCCGGAGGAACTTTACGAGCGGGGCCTTAAAATGGGATCGGTAGCAAGCCGCCGAAACCGGCCGGACGTATTGAGTCCCCAGATAAAATCACTGAATTATTTAAATAATATACTCGTGAAACTGGAAGCTAACCAAGCCGGTGTCGATGAAGCTTTAATGCTGAATGATCAGGGCTATGTCACTGAGGGCTCTGCTGATAATATTTTTATAGTGAAAAATAATAAAATTTTAACACCTCCCGTTTATCTGGGAGCACTCGAAGGCATCACCCGTAATGCGATTATTGACATCGCCCCGGAAAGCGGCTATCAGATCAGCGAACAACCTTTTACAAGACACGATGTTTATACAGCCGATGAAGTGTTTCTCACCGGCACAGCAGTAGAAGTAATTGCTGTTATCGACGTTGACGGCAGAAAAATAGGAACCGGCAGGCCGGGTGAAGTTACCAAGCACCTTCTTACTGCGTTTCGAAATGCAGTCATGAAAGACGGTGTCCAGTGCTATCCTGCTGAGAAAGCAGATGCAGTTTAAAACTTAAAATCATAAATCGATGATAGGAATAAAGGTCTGAGGGATCGCATTCCCAGAGATCCGGGGATGGTGGAAGCCCGGAAATGCAGCTCAGTCCGACATCATCCTTGAGTGCTTTACTGAACGCATCCTTGCCTAGGTAAAGTCAGGTGCCCGCACCTGTTATCAAAAAGAAGCCTTTTCAAAAGGCTTCCTAAGGCAGCATCCGCGAGGATGCTGTAAAACCGGGTGGTACCGTGAAAACAAAGACTTTTCTCCCCGCTTAACAGCTGCGCATCCAGCGACAGCGTTAGTGGGAAGAAGGGTCTTTTTCTTTTGAAATTACTGAGGAGGGTTCAGGAAATGAAACCAGAAACAACAGCAATGCCAAAAAAGTCAGCCGCAGCTTCCATGCAGACAGGTGCCGATGTACTTGTAGAAGCACTTATTGAACAGCAGGTAGAAACGATTTTTGGATATCCAGGCGGTGCTGTTCTTCCAATATACGATGCTTTATACCGCTCTGAAGCCGAATTTGAGCACATCCTGACCCGTCACGAGCAGGGAGCTATTCATGCAGCAGAGGGCTATGCCCGCGTTAAGCGAAAGCCCGGCGTAGTACTCGCTACTTCCGGACCAGGAGCAACAAACCTAGTAACAGGTATTGCAGATGCCATGATGGATTCCCTCCCTCTCGTAGTTATTACCGGGCAGGTAGCTACAAACGTAACAGGTACGGATGCTTTCCAGGAAGCAGACTTTATGGGAATTACCACCCCAATTACAAAACACAATTATCAGGTTCAGTCTTCCTATGACATTCCAAGAATTGTAAAAGAAGCTTTTCACATCGCATCCACTGGCAGACCGGGCCCTGTAGTTATAGATATTCCGAAAGATATTTCAGCAAAGCCATGCTTTGAAACCGATCAGTCGCCTTTCCATCTGCCGGGCTATCAGCCGACATTCAAACCGAACCCGATGCAGATTAAAAAATTAGGAGAAGCACTGAAAAAAGCTAAAAAGCCTCTTATCCTGACAGGCGCCGGTGTCCTTCACGGAGGCGGATCGGATACACTCAAAACACTCGTGGAACGTTTCGAAATTCCTGTTACGTCCACCCTGCTTGGACTTGGAGCGTTTCCCGGGGACCATCCATTATTCCTTGGAATGGCCGGTATGCATGGGACGTACACGTCCAACATGGCTATCACCGACTGCGATCTCCTCATAAATATTGGAGCCCGCTTTGACGACCGTCTCACAGGAAACCTTGAACATTTTGCTAAAAATGCTCTAGTAGCCCACATTGACGTTGATCCTGCTGAAATCGGCAAAAATGTGCATACTCACATCCCTATTGTTTCCGATGCAGGAGCAGCACTTCAGGAGATGGAACGACAGCTGCAGACCGGACCGGAAGATCATCAGGCATGGCTGGAAGAACTTCACTATAACAAAGACGCCTACCCTCTATGGTTTAATAATCCGCCGGAAGGAATGACAGCACAATGGGCTGTTAAAAAGATATACGAAGCTACCGATGGTGATGCGATTGTCACGACAGATGTCGGGCAGCACCAGATGTGGGCAGCACAGTATTTTCAGTTTACCCGCCCCGACCGCTGGGTGACCTCCGGCGGGCTTGGTACAATGGGCTTTGGTTTTCCTGCTGCCATCGGATGCCAGCTTGCCCGTCCCGAAGAAAATGTCATTGCTATCGTCGGTGACGGCGGTTTTCAGATGACACTTCAGGAGCTTTCCGTTCTTCAGGAACGTAATCTGCCGGTAAAAGTAGTTATTCTTAACAACCAGGCTCTCGGCATGGTCCGGCAGTGGCAGGAAGAGTTTTACGAAGAGCGGTATTCGGAATCGCTCGTCAGCTGTCAGCCTGACTTCGTAAAACTTGCGGACAGTTACAGCATCCGCGGAGTAAAAATAGAATCACGGAAAGATTATGAAGAGCAGATCGGTGAATTAATGAACTATAAAGGACCGGTCCTCATCGATGCACGGGTCATCCAGCAGGAAAATGTCTTCCCTATGGTACCGCCCGGACGAGGTATTAACGATATGGTAGGAGTGAAACCATGAAACGGATCATAACTCTTGTTGTTCAGAACAGAAGCGGTGTACTGAACCGGGTAACCGGTCTCATGCACAAAAGACAGTTTAATATCGAGAGTATCTCAGTAGGAAGAACGGAACAGGAAGGGATCTCCAAAATGACATTCGTTGTTGATGTGGAGGATCACCGCAAGCTTGAGCAGCTAACCAAGCAGCTCAATAAGCAGATTGATGTTCTGAAAGTTACAGATTTATCGGAAAAAGCTATTGTGGCCCGGGAGCTGGCATTAATAAAAATTGTCAGTAACGCCGGGGTCCGCAATGAAGTTCAGGGAATCATCGAACCATTCCGGGCATCTGTCATTGACGTCAGTAAAGACAGCTTGTCTGTTCAGGTAACAGGCAAACCGGAAAAAATTGAAGCTTTGATCGACCTGCTCCGGCCATACGGCATTAAGGAAACTGCCCGTACCGGCCTGACAGCTTTCTCCCGGGGCAGTCAGCCCCAGTCAGCGGAGCTGACACAGTATTCACTGCTTAAATAGCACTAAACATGACACTAATTAATTAAACTGAAGGGATGAATGTAAACATGACAAAAGTACTTTACAACCACAATATCGAGGAAGCAGTATTACAGGATAAAAAAATCGCAGTGATTGGATATGGCTCCCAGGGTCATGCCCACGCCTTAAATTTAAAAGAAAGCGGCTTTGATGTAGTTGTCGGTCTCCGGAAAGGCAAGTCATGGGATAAAGCAGAAGAAGACGGAGTAGAAGTAAACACAGTGGCGGAAGCTTCCAAACAAGCCGACGTAGTAATGGTACTGCTTCCGGACGAATATCAGCCGTCCATTTATAAAGAACACATCGAACCAAACCTGGAATCCGGAAACGCCCTTGTATTTGCCCACGGCTTTAATATTCACTTCAGCCAGATTGTACCTCCTTCCGACGTGGATGTTTTCCTTGTAGCTCCAAAGGGCCCTGGTCACCTCGTACGCCGTACATTTGAAGATGGCGCAGGAGTTCCGGCACTTATTGGTATTTACCAGGACGCTACCGGTCAGGCGAAAGACCTTGCTCTGGCATATGCAAAAGGTGTCGGCGGCGGCCGTGCCGGTATTCTTGAAACAACCTTCCAGGAGGAAACAGAAACTGACCTCTTTGGTGAGCAGGCTGTACTGTGCGGCGGAGTAACAAGTCTCGTAAAAGCCGGCTTTGAAACACTCACTGAAGCTGGATACCAGCCGGAAGTTGCCTACTTCGAATGTCTTCACGAGTTAAAACTAATCGTTGATCTTCTTTACGAAGGTGGACTGGAAGGTATGCGCTACTCTATTTCAGATACTGCCCAGTGGGGTGACTTTGTATCCGGACCGCGCATTGTTGACGAAGATACGAAAGCCCGCATGAAAGATGTGCTTAAGGACATTCAGAACGGTACGTTCGCTCAGGGATGGATTCTTGAAAACCAGGCTAACCGTCCTCAGTTCAAAGCGATTAATGCCCGTGAAAATCAGCATCAGATTGAAACAGTAGGCCGTGAACTTCGTGAATTGATGCCGTTCGTTAAACAATCGAAGAAGAAAAAGGATGTGGTCCAGAATGGCTCACGTTAAAATATTTGATACGACGCTGCGGGATGGCGAACAGTCCCCCGGCGTCAATCTGAACCGGCTGGAAAAACTGGAAATTGCCAAACAGCTGGAACGATTCGGAGTCGATGTGATGGAGGCAGGGTTCCCTGCTTCCTCACAGGGCGACTTTGAAAGCGTACGGGAAATTGCCAACACGGTTAAAAACGTTTCTGTAACAGGTCTGGCGAGAGCAGTAAAATCTGATATAGATACGGCCTGGGAAGCACTGAAAGGCGGTACCGATCCACGGCTGCATGTTTTCCTTGCCACCTCCCCCATTCACATGACTTACAAGCTTAAAAAAACACCGGAGGAAGTCATTGATACAGCAGTAGAAATGGTTCGCTACGCTAAAACAAAGTTTTCAAAAGTGGAATGGTCAGCTGAAGATGCTTCCCGTTCCGATCTGGAGTTTCTTGCACGGATCATTGAAAAAGTAATAGATGCCGGCGCAACCGTCATAAATCTTCCGGATACAGTCGGATATACCACCCCTTACGAATACGGACAGATGTTCCAGTATATTAAACAGAATGTTCCGAATATTGAAAAAGCAGACCTCTCCTGCCACTGCCATGACGATCTGGGAATGGCTGTGGCCAACTCGATCGCAGCAGTGGAAAACGGTGCAACTCAGGTCGAAGGTACGATCAACGGTATTGGAGAACGGGCCGGCAATGCTGCTCTCGAAGAGCTTGCTGTTGCTTTGAAAATCCGCCAGGACTTCTACTCCATCGAAACCGGACTCGTATTAAATGAAATTAAGCGTACCAGTGACCTTGTGAGTAAGCTTACAGGCATGCACGTGCCCCGTAACAAAGCAGTGGTCGGCCAGAATGCCTTTGCCCATGAATCCGGAATTCATCAGGATGGCGTTCTAAAGCACGCCCAGACTTATGAAATTATCACTCCGGAAATGGTTGGGGTGAAGTCAAACTCCCTCGTTATGGGAAAACATTCCGGTAAACACGCTTTCAAAGACAAGCTGAAGCAGCTTGGTTACGAACTTTCCGACGAAAAAGTTATGGAGGCTTTTACAGAGTTTAAAAAGCTTACTGACAGTAAAAAAGAAGTGACGGACGATGATCTCTTTACTATTCTTACGGAAATACAGACGCAGACAGCAGATATTAAAAAATATGTACTGAACGGCTTCCAGGTGGAATACGCCAATGGCCCGCAGCCTGTAGCAACCGTCCAGCTTATGAAGCCGGATGAAACGGAAATTGAAGGTTCTGCCCGCGGACAGGGTGCTGTTGAAGCTTTATTTAATACGCTCGATACTCTCATTGAAGAAGATGTTCATTTGACGGATTTTAACTTAACTTCTATTGGAAGAGGACGAGATGCTCTGGCCCAGTCCAATGTGAAAGTAACAGTCAACGGAACAGAATTCAGCGGCCGCGGTTCTTCCCAGGATGTACTTGAAGCAGCGGTCAAAGCTTTTCTTAACGGTGTGAACCGTGGATTTTATTATCATGCTCCAGTAAAAGCCCAGGGAGCTTCCTATTAAATCACAATAATCCGGCCGGCCGCCGGAGTTTAAAATTTCAAGGAGGAATATATTATGAAAAAGCATATTGTTCTACTTCCAGGTGACGGTATTGGTTCTGAAGTTACTTCGGCGGCACAGGAAGTGCTGGAAGCACTGGCTGAAGAATTTGACCATTCCTTTACTTTTGAGTCGAAAGACATCGGGGGTACCGCTGTCGATAAGCATGGGACTCCCCTTCCACAGGAAACTACAGATGCCTGCAGAAAAGCCGATGCTGTTCTGCTTGGAGCTGTCGGAGGTCCAAAATGGGATACTAACCCTCCCCACCTCCGCCCAGAAAAAGGGCTTCTTGCGATCCGGAAGGAACTTAATCTTTTTGCCAACCTGCGTCCTGTCCAGGGTTTTTCCACCCTGCTCCATGCTTCCCCGCTGAAGCAGGAAGTGATCGAAAACAGTGACCTTCTCATCGTCCGGGAGCTGACAGGAGGACTTTATTTCGGTACACCAAGTGAACGCCGTAATAACGGTGCCTCTGTTGTCGATACTCTGGCGTATGAACGCTCAGAAATGGAAAGAATTGTACGCAGAGCGTTTGAAGCTGCAGCTCTCCGCAAGAAACACGTAACCTCAGTTGATAAAGCAAATGTTCTGGAATCCAGCAGAATGTGGCGTGAAGTTGTTGAGGAAGTAAAAGAAGAATACCCGGATGTTACAGTGGAGCATATGCTCGTAGACGCTGCGGCGATGAAACTTATTACTAATCCAAAGCAGTTTGATGTAATTGTAACGGAAAATATGTTTGGGGATATTCTTTCCGATGAAGCTTCTGTATTGACCGGTTCGCTTGGTATGCTGCCTTCTGCAAGCATGAATGAAACCGGATTTGGCCTTTACGAACCGGTGCATGGTTCCGCTCCTGATATTGCAGGACAGGGGAAAGCCAATCCACTGGCCGCTATTCTTTCCGCAGCCCTGATGCTTCGGCACACGTTTCATATGGAACAGGAAGCCCAGCGCGTAGAGTCCGCTGTACAGGAAGCGCTTGAGCAGGGATATCACACGGGAGACTTGAATGTACCGGGTGGACAGCAGGTGGACACGCAGCAGATGACTGAAGCTGTGATCAGTCTGCTGAAAGCAGACAGTACGACACAGAGCATCATGAGCTGTTACGTCTAACGACGAAAGGAGATCTTTTTTATGGATAACGCACAACCAAAAACGATTGTAGAAAAAATATGGGATGAACATATCGTTCATCAGGAAGCAGGAAAACCGGATCTTCTTTATATCGATCTGCATCTTGTCCACGAAGTAACCTCACCCCAGGCTTTCGAAGGGCTGAGAATGAAAAACAGAAAACTGCGGCGGCCGGACCTGACTTTTGCCACGATGGATCATAATGTTCCAACAATAGCCCGGCATTTCATCAGCGATCCGGTATCACGCAAGCAGATGGAAACTCTTTACGACAATTGTCAGGAGTTTGGTGTACCGCTTGCCGATATTAACCACCCGGATCAGGGAATTGTTCACGTTATCGGCCCGGAGCTGGGTCTGACACAGCCTGGTAAAACAATCGTATGCGGTGACAGTCATACTTCTACACACGGTGCTTTCGGTGCCCTTGCTTTTGGAATAGGCACGAGCGAAGTGGAGCACGTACTTGCCACTCAGTCTATCTGGCAGAACACTCCTAAAACAATGAATGTAAAAGTGAATGGACGTCTCTCCCCCTCCGTTACCGCAAAGGATCTTATTCTTGCTATCATTGGTAAGTTTGGTGTTCGTTTCGGTACAGGGTATGTCCTTGAATATACCGGAGAAGCAATCAGAAACCTGACAATGGATGAACGCATGACAATCTGCAACATGTCGATAGAAGCAGGTGCCCGTGCCGGATTGATCAGTCCCGACGACACTACGGTTGAATTTTTGAAAGGACGCCGGCACGTCCCGGAAGGGGAAGCTTTCGATGAAGCTGCTTCCAGATGGAAGTCCCTTGCCACAGACCCAGGTGCCGTATTTGATGCAGAAGTGGAAATCGACGCAGAAGAAGTCGAGCCACAGGTTACGTGGGGAACAAATCCGGGGATGTGCCTTCCTGTCAGCGGAAGTGTCCCGGACCCTGAAGCTGCGGAGTCCATTTCTGAAAAAGCAGAAATCGAGCGTGCCTTGGAATATATGGGGCTTGAAGCAAATCAGCCGGTTTCTTCTATCGAGATACAGCACGTCTTTATCGGTTCCTGTACCAATTCCCGCCTCAGTGACCTGGAAAGAGCGGTACGGGTTATTGAAGGAAAAAAAGTGAAAGAAGGAGTACGGGCCCTCGTCGTACCCGGCTCACAGACAGTTAAGAAAGAAGCGGAAGCGAAGGGCATCGACAAGCTGTTTATTGAAGCCGGTTTTGAGTGGCGGGACGCCGGCTGCAGTATGTGCCTTGCAATGAATGATGACATTGTTCCTCCTGGTGAACGTTGTGCTTCCACTTCCAATCGGAATTTTGAAGGCCGTCAGGGCAACGGTGCACGCACCCATCTTGTAGCTCCTGAAATGGCTGCTGCCGCTGCAGTGGAAGGTCGTTTCGTAGACG
>REBZ01000052.1 GCA_007692495.1 Alkalicoccus sp. | reverse complement strand
CATCGGCTATAATAAAAACAAGATACCTTTTCATGTTGATAAGGGAGGAACCGGTATGATCACGATGACGGATGTTGGTAAAGTGTACAAAAGCGGGGAAGTGGAAACCCATGCCCTCAAGCACGTGAATGTAACGATCGAAGACGGGGAGTTTGTCGTTATTCTCGGTCCGAGTGGAAGCGGTAAAAGTACGCTGCTTAACGTGATCAGCGGACTTGATACGGTGAGCAGCGGCACAATTTTCTTTGGAAATACGGAACTTACCCGGCTTTCCACGGATGAGATGACCGCCTTCCGACGTGAACACCTCGGCTTTATTTTTCAGCAGTACAACCTGCTCCAGAATTTGACGGCTTATGAAAACGTACAGATCGGCGCAGATATCGGCCGTCATCCATTCGATGTCGATGAGCTTCTCGCAAAAGTCGGGCTGAAAGAAGCACGGAACAAATACCCCCACCAGCTGTCCGGAGGCGAACAGCTCCGTGTATCCGTGGCCAGGAGTCTTGCCAAAAACCCGGATATTATTTTCTGTGATGAACCGACAGGCTCCCTCGATGAAGGAAATTCAAAAAAAGTACTGCGGCTTCTTCAGGAACTGAATGAAGACTTCAAAAAAACCGTCGTTGTCATTACCCACAATACCGGCATTGCGGAAATGGCGGATAAAGTCATCCAAATGAACTCCGGAGAAATTACCGACGTGCGTCATAACGCTGTGAAAAAAGATGCCCAGGATATCCGCTGGGGTTAGGAGTGGGAGCATGCTTCTCAAAAATGTGTGGAGGACCTTGTCCAAAAAGTGGATGCAGCTCACAGCCATCAGCATTATTGTTATTCTGAGCTCTTTAATTTACACGATGATGTCCTACGGTATCAGCGGCATCGAGGAGCCGACAGAAACATTTCTGGAGGAGTACAACCAGGAAGATTTTGCAGTGGAAATGATGAATCAGCTGACTGAGAGAGAAATTCAGACAGCGGACACGGCTGCTCTTCCCACGGAGGGCCTGTTTACACTTCACGGTATAAAACAGGCCGACGAAGCATATTTCTATGAACTGATGGAAGAAAGAATCGTAGCGTTCGTGCGGGAGAACGATGGAATCCGCCTGGAACTCCGGGAAATGAAAGAAGTACACTTCGATGATTCTGGTGCCGGACATAAAGCCTTGGCGCTCAAAGATGCCGACACGATTAACCGCTCTCTTATCGAAGAAGGCCGGAAACCGGAAGAGGAAGATCATATCGCTCTCACAAAAATTTACGCTGAGAAAAACGGGCTTGCTGTCGGTGATTCCTTCCCGGTGCACGGAAACGATTATACAATTACAGGATTTGTTCTTTTTCCGGACTACACCCTTCCGATGTTTGATGACAGTTTCACACTTGATGCCGGCATGCAGACACTGTTTCTTTTCACTGACGAAACTTATGAAGCATTAAGTGAAGCAGAAGAATTCCGGCTTGCAGGCGCCTGGGAGAACGGAGAAACAGACCTCACCTACGAAAGTGAAGATACGGATTTCGTCACTCAGATCATTGCCACGGAAACAAACTTCCGGAGCGGAGCCGTTTATGATGAACTTTCCAGCAGCAGAATTATGGCGCTCGGTCTGAGCATCTTTATCGCATCGATTGCCGTTATTATCGTTTCGCTGATGATGCATAACCTTCTGCAGGCAGAAAGAGGCCAGATCGGTATACTGAAAGCACTCGGCTACAGCCGGACAAAAATTGCTTTTCCCTACTTCCTTTCTCTGATGCTCCTCGCTTTCCTGATGCTTGTGCTCGGTTATATTCTCGGCTATTTTGCTGCAGAACCTTTAAAAAACCTGTACCTGGATTTTTATCTGCTGCCGGAAAAGCCGATTATCCAGCAGCTGGAAGTCTTCGCAGCTGCCATCCTTGTCCCCTTCTTCTTTTTCGCCGCCGTCTCCGCTCTTATTATTTACCGTATTCTCGGAGAACAGCCGCTGGAGCTGCTCAACCCGAAAGAAAGCCATTCGGTCAACTTCCTTACCCGCTTTGTCAGCCGGATGCTCCGTGGAGCCCGGGGCGCGGTGAAGTTTAAGTACCTTCATGCTGTAAGGAGCACGGGCAGTTTTCTAATCTTTTTTCTCGGCATCCTGTTTGCGACAATCCTCATCTTTTTTGCTTTTATGATGAATGGCATGATGGAACGCATGACGACCGAACACCTTGAGAAGACCGACTATCAGTATGAAGCTTATGCTGATCCTCTGAGAGAGGCAGCGAATATCCCCGAAGACGCAGAAAGGTTTCTCGCTTATCCATACGGATCATATGAAGAGGAGACGGCTGCCCTGCACGGACTGGAACCGGACAACACTCTTCACCGTCTTTATGACGACAGCGGGGAGGATATTACCCGGGAAATAGAAAATGGCGTTATTATTTCCGAAACCATGCGCATGAAGTTTGGATTGGACATCGGAGACACTCTCCTGCTCGGAGTGGATCAGGAAGAAGTGGAAGTTACTGTCCGGGGAGTTTCCGAAGAATATATTTCCGACAAAGTATATTTTGACCGGGAAACATTGAGCCTTCTTCTGACGGATGATCAGTCGGAGGAGCTTTACAGCGGCATTTATTCTCTTTCACCCCCGCCGGATGAAGAGTTTGCAGCGGTAATCAGCAAGGAGGGGCTGATGGAGCAGAACGAATCGCTGGAAGGCTACATGACGATGATGACAAATATTATGGTCGCCGGTTCCGGCGTGATTGCTGCAAGCATTTTGTTTGTGCTTACTTCCTTTACTGTCGAAAAAAATTACTATGCGATTTCGCTGCTGAAAGTCATGGGCTACAGCCGCCGTGAAGTCAACGGCATGATTTTAAACAGCTACTTCGTCTATACGCTGCTTTCCTACTTGATCAGTATTCCCATCGCTCTTTTACTGCTCCGTATCATTGTCGTCTTCTTTGCCGATTACGGAGTGATACTGCCACTCCGGTTTGAGCCGTTCTCACTCGTTATAACGCTCGTGGTTCTGCTTTTGATATTCTTTATAAGCACCTACATCAGCCGCCGGAA
>REBZ01000020.1 GCA_007692495.1 Alkalicoccus sp. | reverse complement strand
GAAGTGCCGCCCGGCTTTATACCGGGCGGCACTTTTTTTATGAAACATTTATTTTCCTGCCGGATTTCTACTGAATTTCCAGGAGATCCTCTATTTCCTCTTTTCCAAGTGAAGAAATCATTGTTTCTCCGGAATGTACAACACGGTCCAGCAGGTCTCTCTTCTTTTCCTGAAGTTCGTGAATTTTTTCTTCGATCGTTCCTGCGGTAATCATTTTTGTAACCTGTACGACCCGTTTTTGACCGAAACGGTAGACGCGGTCAGCTGCCTGGTCTTCCACTGCAGGGTTCCACCACGAATCAAAGAGAATCACTGTGTCCCCCCCTGTAAGATTCAGACCTGTGCCTCCTGCTTTCAGTGAAACGAGAAACATCTCCTTTTCTCCTTCATTGAAGCGGTCGGCCATCAGCAGCCGGTCCTGGGACGGAGTATTGCCATCAAGATAAAAATAGTCAGCTCCTGCTTCATTAAACCGTTCTTTCATAATCGCAAGCATTTTTGTGAACTGACTGAAAATAACAATACGTCTTCCGTTCTGACGGGCTTCTTCTGTATATTCCATAAGGCGCTCCAGCTTGTCCGAACCTCCGTTATATTCAGTAATAAACATACCTGGATGGCAGCAGATCTGCCTCAGACGGGTAAGCCCTGCAAGTATCTGCATTCTGTTTTCCTGCCAGGTATTTTTGGAGATGGCATCCGATGCTTCCTTCTGGAGCAGTTTAAGCTGTCCGAGATACAGCGTTTTCTGCTCCTGGGTCATTTCCGTATATTCCACCGACTCCATTTTTTCCGGGAGCTCTGTCAGCACTTCCTGTTTCCTGCGGCGCAGCACGAACGGCCGGATTCTTTTGGCGATAACTGCTTCGGAAAGTCCGCGGAATTGTTCCCGTTTCGGAAAGATTCCGGGAAGAACAATCCGGAAAACAGAATACAGTTCTTCAAGGGAATTTTCGATCGGGGTGCCGCTCAAAGCAAAACTTGTACCGCTCTCAATGGTACGGACTGCTTTTGCCGTTTTCGTCTGGACATTTTTTACATACTGCGCTTCGTCAAGAATCAAGGTGGAGAAACGGCGTCCGGCGTACAGTTCCTCATCCCGGCGTATAACTGGATAGGAAGTAATCCATATGTCCGCTTTTTCTGCTTCTGCCATCTGTGATGCTCTTTCTGTTTTGGATCCGGAAATAATTTGCGCATGAAATTCCGGGGCAAAGCGTTCAATTTCTTTTTTCCAATTGTAAACAACGCTCGACGGGCATATAATAAGCGCCGGATTCACCACATCCTGCCGATTTTTTTTACCTGCAAGAAAGGTAATCGTCTGAAGCGTTTTTCCAAGTCCCATATCATCAGCCAGAACGCCTCCGAATCCGTAGTGATCGAGTGAAGTCATCCACTGATATCCGCGTTTCTGATAATCCCTGAGTGAAGCATTTACTTCTTCAGGAATCGGAAAATCGTGTTCTTCCGGCTCAAGCAGCCTGTGGAGAAGCTGTTTGAATTCCCTGCTCTTTCTTAACGGTACAGAGCTGCTGTCCTCCACTTGAAAAGCACGGTGCAGCGGCAGCTGCATATTTTCCGTTACTTCTTTTTCTTTTATATCCAGCTCTTCCACGAGAGCCCTTACTCCTTTAAAAGATTCCCCCTGAAGCGGAACAAATGCACCGGAGTCCAGCTGGTAAAAATCCTGTTTCCTGACAAGTGCCTGCATCATTTCCGTCACTTCCGATTCTGATATACCTGCAAAATCAAAAGCTACATCCATCCAGCCTGCTTCGCTGGAAATTTCCACATCCATATGCGGCGCCTCCAGAGGTTCATACATCAGTTCCTGCAGTGATTTCGGGGCATAAATTTCGAACGACTCCGAAAGTACCGGAAGCCACGAAGCCATGAAGTACAATATGTCAGAAAGAGTATCAAGAAAAAGTTCCTCGCCATTATATTTAAAAGGAGCTTCTTCAATAAGACCGACGAGCTGATATTCTTTTTTCATGTCGCGTACAAAAACTTTGTCGTCGGCTTCCGACGTTTCATGAAAAGGATCAAACATCTTTTCACCATACTGAAAAATAACGGACGCTGTCATTTTTTCTCTCGATTGATGTTTCAGCTTCAACTGCGGTTTTAAAGGATGCATCTCTATTTCAGCTTCAAGAGAATCCTCCATTCTGACTTCCCCCACTTCCCTGAGCTGCGGCAGCAGTACAGAGGCAAGTGATTCCAGATGGGATTCCGTGAACGTAAAGCTTGCCTGATCCTCCAGAGCAAGCGAAAAATAAAGAGTGTGGAGTATGCGTAATTTTTCTCCTTCTGCTTTGTAAAAATTCCCTTTATAAAAACACAGCTTCGACGCCGGCCCAAAATATAAGAGTTGATGGGCGTCCGGCCATACAAGCTGATAAAGGGTTTCCTCATAGTTATTCACGCGGAAAGAAAACGGCTTTTCCAGAGAAGAAACCCGGACATGCGGATATTCCCGCACCTGGTCATCCACTATTGTGTTCAGTCCGGCAAGCTGCTCCAGAAAGTCCGCAGCATAAGTGAGCGGTATATCAAATATGCGGCGTTCCTCTTTTGTACTTTCATAAAATGTCTGATGCATCGTCTGAACTTCTATCAGTTCTGCCATTTTCCGCAGAACTGCCGAATCATTTTCTGAAATAATATGATCGGCCGGATGATACGTAAACAATTTAGTGAAACGAAGAGATTCCCCGTTTTCCATTGATTTTAAAAGCTCCCGGATGTCCTTGACTATATAGAGCCTGTCAGTGCCTATTTTCAATTCCAGCTCCATCGATCCCGGAATGTGTTCCTGATAGGCAGGATAAAGTTTTAAAATATACTGCACCTGAAGCGTTTCTTTTTCATTGTTCGTTCTCGTTTCCTCTCCCGGTATAAAAAGAGATTCAAACGAATTCAGTATGTGGTTCATCCGTGCATCTTCCCGCCGGGAAAGCCCCTCCTCCCGGGGCCGGACATATTCCTCTTCCCTGTCAACGAGCCAGGAAGCTATATTGTAATCGGACATGTGGAGCAGCGAGGTAAGTACGTGTACGCAGGGTGCTT
>REBZ01000113.1 GCA_007692495.1 Alkalicoccus sp. | reverse complement strand
CGTTTACTCATTACGGTATTCGTCAGGTTCAGCCGGGCAAATTCAATCTGCTTCGGCTCCCCGTCAAGTTCTGCATGTGCCACGACCCAGTCGTAAAGCGGACGCTGATCCTCGAACTCCAGTGTACAGATTGAATGAGTGACGCCTTCGATCGCATCCTCCAGCGGATGGGCAAAAGAATACATCGGATAGATGCACCATTCTGATCCTGTATTGTGGTGCTCGGTGTGCGAAATCCGGTAAAGTACCGGATCACGGAGGTTGATATTCGGCGAGCTCATGTCAATTTTGGCACGGAGCACTTTTTCCCCGTCCTCGAATTTCCCCTGTTTCATCTGTTCAAACAGCTCAAGATTTTCCTCGATGGTCCGGGAGCGGGACGGACTTTCTTCCCCTGCTTCTGTCAGCGTCCCCCGCATTTCACGAATTTCCTCCTGGGAAAGGTCCTCAACGTAGGCAAGGCCGCGCTCGATCAGCTTAACAGCCTGACGGTACATTTCGTCAAAGTAATTGGAAGCATAGCGGACTGCCTCCGGTTCGAAGCCGAGCCATTGTATATCCTCGAGAATCGCATCCACATATTCCTTATCTTCCTTCAGAGGATTCGTGTCGTCAAAACGAAGGTTTGTTCTGCCGCCGAATTCATCGGCGAGTTCAAAATTCAGTACAATCGACTTCGCGTGTCCGATATGCAGATAGCCGTTCGGCTCCGGAGGAAACCTCGTGACGATTTCCTCATAGCTGCCTTCTTCCATATCTTTCGTTACAATATGTTTAATAAAATGGGTGTGGTTTTCACTCATGTCGGTTCCCCTTTCTGTTTTCCAGCTTCCGTTCTTATCCTTATCTTTTATACCATAACCTGACTGGTTCTGCACCGCTTCAGCTGAGCTTTTGAATAAAATACACCTTCAGATAGCTGCCTTCCGGAAAAGCCGGATCGGTCAAAAAGTCGTCCGGCAGGGAAAAGGATTCCAGAATGCTGTAGCTGTGGCCGGTTTCTTTGAAGGCTTCGTCGATAAATGCCCGGAATTTTTTGCGGGTCATGCCGGCATGGTTCGTGGAAGCAATAATCGTACCTCCCTCATTCGTTACCGGGATGGTTTCCTTCAGCAGCTTTCCATAGTCTTTCGCAGCGCGGAATGTCGTTTTTTTAGTACGGGCAAAGCTTGGCGGGTCCAGAATGACGACGTCGTAGCTTTCTCCTCTTCTTGCTGCCCGCTTGTAGTACTGAAAAACATCGTCCACGATGATGCGGTGCTCTTCAGGATCTATTTCGTTCATCCGGAACTGCTCTTCTGTTTTTTCCCGGCTCCGGTTTGCGGCGTCCACACTCGTCGTTGCCGCTGCACCTCCGAGGGCTGCTGCTACTGAAAAAGCCCCGGTGTAGGAAAACGTGTTAAGCACCGTCTTTCCTTTGGAGTACTGCTCCTTCAATGTTTTTCTTATCTCTCTCTGGTCAATAAAAATGCCGGTCATCGCCCCGTCGTTTAAATACGTGGCAAACACCATGCCGTTCTCTTTTACAGGAAGCGGGAACCCGGCAGGAGCACCGGCGACGAAGTCGTCGTCACTCACATATCCGCCTTCTTCTGAAAATCGTTTCTTTTCGTAAATGCCTACAGCGTCCGTCGTGTTTAAAATCAGATCCACGATCGTCTTTTTAAAGCTGTAAATACCGGCACTGTACCATTGGATCAAATAATATCCGTCGTAGTAGTCGATAATAAGGCCCCCAAGGCCGTCTCCTTCTCCGTTTACTACGCGGAAAACGTTCGTGTTTTCATCTTCAAAAAAACGGGTCCGCCGGCCGAGGGCGACGATAAGCTTTTTTTCGAACAGCCGCTGATCGATGGCTTCCTTTTCATTACCTGTAAGTATCCAGCCGGCACCTTTATTCTGTTCCCCGTAGTAGCCGCGTCCAAGAAACGTGCCGTCCTCCGTTTCGATGCGGAGAATTTCTCCTTCTTCTTCCAGTATGGCGGGGTTTGTCACTGCTTCTTTTAAGAGGAGGGGAAAGCCCTCCTCGTATTTTCTTACGAAGTTTTGTTTAATACGTACTGCTTTCTCTTCCATCATTTATCTCCTCCCGTCCGCTTTCAGGGACATTTAAGCACAAAAAAAGCCGCACCGATCCCAACGTGTGTTGATTCCGCCCTGCGGCCGCATGTGAAAAAGCTCTCCCTGTCCTGTGCTTATTCAGCAGTCAGACTGGCAGAGCCGGCTCTGTCGTTGAAATTGTACGCGTTCTGCTGCTTTCATCCCGCGTCATCTCCTTCAGTAAGCTGTTGCATTAAAATTATCACACCGATGGAGAGATTGCAACTCAGCTGGAGATGCGTCCGGCGTGCGTATAAACGTTAAAACGATTCTTCCGGATAAACCCGACAGCCGTGATGCCGAGATCCTCTGCCAGATCGAGCGCAAGGCTTGTCGGAGCAGACTTGGACAGCACTATTCCAACACCAATCTTGGAAACTTTCAAAAGGACTTCCGAAGAAAGCCTTCCGCTGAACACAATTACTTTATCCTTCAAAGGAATACGGTTCCGTACACAGTAGCCGAACAGCTTATCGAGCCCGTTGTGGCGGCCGATATCCGACCGGGTCAAAAGAAGGCCTTCCGGCGTGCCGAGACTGACATTGTGCAGCCCTCCGGTATTATGAAAGTCCTCCGATCCTTCCTGCATATCCTTCATCAGCTTCAGGCACTGGTCCGGTGTTATGTGTACGTCTGAAAGGACTGTTCTTGCCGTACGACGGTCGTTTTCAAAATAAAACTGGCGGCTTTTTCCACAGCATGATCCGATAACACGCTTCGAAACACCGAGCCGGTCGACCGGCCGGAATTCTTTCAGCTCGGCATAAACGAGGCCTCTTTCGGCAGAGATATCAAGAGACGTCACGTCATCTGCCGAGCGGATCACTCCTTCAGACAAAAGAAAGCCGTACGTCATGTCCTCCAGATACGACGGCGTGCAGAGAAGCGTTGCAAACTCCTCCCCGTTTACATAAATCGTCAGCGGGGCTTCAACGGCCACTTCATCGTCCGGAGTCTGCCATTGTCCGTTTTCGTAAGTAACGATCGAGCGTTTTTCGCTGACTCTTTCCTGTTCCACACTTATATCTTCTTTTCTACTCATCG
>REBZ01000079.1 GCA_007692495.1 Alkalicoccus sp. | reverse complement strand
AAACACCAAAAAAAGTAAAAAACAACTAAATATTCGATTTTGGTATATTTCAATCTTTGTGTTAATGGAAAAATGGGATTTATTTTTTCTTACACTTTTTTCAGAATGCAGATAAGACTCTACATCTATTTTCTTTTTACCTGCCGCTTCATTTCACGGATAGAATTTTTTGTCTCCTTACTGATACGCGTGGATTCTATAATTTTCTGCAGGGATTTATTATACGTAAAATCATCAAGCGTATTGTTTCTTAAAAATTCCTCGGTAATACCCGGGAATTTTATATAGCAGATAGAAACGGCCCAGGCTATGGCCATTTTGGCATAATACCCTTCGTGGTTTACACGGTCAAGGAGGTTCAAAACGCTCTCAATGTAGTCGTCTTCAATGTAAAAATTCAGGAGCATAACTACGCCAAAACGTACTTCATATTCTTTTTCAGAGGACAGATAAGGCTGTAAAAACTGCCAGACGCGTTCTTTATTATTTTTTGTGAATTTAAGACTTCCGCAGAAACTGTCGCATACAGACCAGTTGTTAATTTTAGGTACAAAAGCAGTCACGTAAAACAAGCGGTCTTCAATCTCTGCGTCTGCATAACCTATAACTAATCCCTGCAGCATTGTTTCTTCAAAATAGTCATCTTCTGCTGAATCAAGATAGGTGCGCCAGTCCCCTTTGGCTGTTTCTTTTGCTATTTTACGAAGCTGCGGCATTCTTACACCTAACACGTTATGAACATTAGGTAACAAAGAGGATGCAAACTTCTGATAATCGGTATCCTTACTTTCAAAAAGCTGTTTTCTAATCGAATTTTCCATTGGCCTCTCCTTTTTCTATGTATTAGTTCCCTTTACCGTCGATCTATTGTCCGGATAATTTTATTATTTCATAAAAAGTAAAAGACTGACTAAAAGAAACTTCCCGGCTGATGATTAATGACGGTTCTATAATGATTAATTCGCCGTTTTAAAAGGCCTATAATGATTAAATAGCTGCCTATAATGATTAATGGACGCCTTAATGACAAAACATCCGGTTATAATGATTAATCTGCCCCAGATGATGACAATAAGTCCTTCTATAATGATTAAACAACCCGCTTTCACCCCCTCGGCCCAGCTCCCGTCATCAACAAAAAGAGGCTGCCCCGTCATATCAGGGCAGCCTCCATCATACATTCTCTATTCTTTGTTATTCATAATCTTTACGAGCTGCTTTATTTCTTCCTCCGTTAAAGTAACTCCTTTTCCCATCTTTTCGTGGTCGGGTGCCCATTCTCTTAAATCGTACTTCGGGTCTCTTCCGTTCCAGCTGACGAGATTCAGTTCTTTCTTCCATCCTTTTGACGATTCAGATATAACACCCAGATGCTCTGTGATCTCATATTTAATGTCTGCCAATGCTTTCACCTCCACTGAAGCTCGTTTGATAAAACTGTTTACATGCAGTAACCAGGGAAGAACTTCCGAAGACGCAGATCACGAGAAGCCTTATTTGCGCAGCAGAAAGCGCTGGATCTTGCCGCTCGGTGTTTTCGGCAGGTCGTCCACAAACTCAATTTCACGCGGGTATTCGTGGGCGGATAAATTCCCTTTAACAAACTGACTCAAGTCTTTCGCTAATTCATCACTTTCGGTGAAGCCCGGCAGCAGAACAACGAACGCTTTGACGATCTCTCCGCGCTGCTCGTCCGGCACGCCGACCACCCCGGACTCCGCGACCGCTTCGTGGCCCATCAAGGCACTTTCGACTTCAAACGGTCCGATCCGGTAGCCTGAACTGGAAATGATATCGTCGGAGCGTCCGGAAAAATAAATATAATCGTCTGCGTCGCGGCTGGCCGTGTCCCCGGTAAGGTAAAAACGCGATCCGTCTACAAACCGCTCCTGCGTCTTTTCCTCATCGCGGTAGTACCCACGGAACCAGAACAACGGGGAATTCTTCGTATCAATGGCGAGCTGTCCTTCTTCCCCAGCCGGCAGTTCCGTTCCGTTGTCATCCAAAACTGCAGCACGGAATCCGGGCATTGCCTGCCCCATCGACCCTGCTTTCACCTCGCGCTCGAGTTTCGGATGGTGGTGATTGTTAACGACCATTCCCTGCTCCGTCTGGCCGTAATGATCAAAGACCGGTATGCCGAAATTCTTTTCTGCCCATGTGCTGACGTCCGGATTCAAGGGCTCCCCGGCGCTTGAAAGCACGCGTACTTTCAACTCTTCCTTTAATCCCCCGGGTAATCCCGCTGCCCGAAGCGTCCGGTAAACTGTCGGTGCCGCCGCAAAATTTGTGACTCCGTATTCCTTCAGAATCCGATAGGCTTCGTCCACGCTGAACTTGGCATTAAACATAATAAACGACTGACCGAGAAGCATTGGTCCGACCATTCCGTAATACAGGCCGTAAGCCCATCCCGGGTCCGCCACATTCCAAAACACATCGTCCGGCCGCAGATCAAGGCCGAACTCCATATACCCTTTGAATGCTGCGAGCGCCCGTACGGGTACTTCCACTCCTTTCGGATGCCCCGTCGTTCCTGAAGTGTAGATGATAATAAACAGGTCGTCTCCCGTTACTTCCGTGTTTTCGTGAACAGGTTCCGCCTCGTGCAGCGCCTCCCAGAAAGGTGTATCAGAAGACGGTACTTCCTTATCCGCTGGAGACGGAGCGGTAATCACACGGAAATTGGATGTCTCCATCGTATTCAGTTTCTCCCGGTTTCCTGCATCCGTAATGATGGTATCCGCTCCGCTGTTATCAACTCTGTACGAAATGGCCTGCGGCCCGAAAGCAGTAAACAGCGGTACGTGAACTGCTCCAAGACGCCAGATCGCCAATACCGAAACTAAAAGCTCCGGTCCTTTCGGAAGCAGTACAGCGACGCACTGCCCTTTCTCCACTCCGTGATCCTTAAGTACACCGGCAAATTTTTCCGAGAGCTCCTTAAGCTCTCCATATGTATACGTCTTTTTCTCTCCTGCTTCATTTTCATAAATCAATGCGTTTTTATCCGAGTCGTGTCGGTCGCAGAGTAAATGAGCAACGGAAAGATCTTTGCGTTCATACTCTTCGATCCATTGGCTTACCTGCATTTCCGGATTTTCAATCATAGTATCCACCTTCCAAATCGTTAATGAAATATTTTAAATGTACAGACAATTACGATTATACCCCGAAAGAAACAGGATTTAAACTTTTC
>REBZ01000111.1 GCA_007692495.1 Alkalicoccus sp. | reverse complement strand
ATCAGGTTCATTGTGACGACGGGGAGTTTTTCTCCGTGGTCGTCCGGCATGAACGTGTCCTCCACGGAATCCGGATCCGGGGTGACTTCACCTAAGTAGTAGAAATCCCGTCCTTCGTCATCGTCTTTCTTAACGAACAAATGAAGATCAATGCCCCGCTTTTCGGCTTCGGTAATTTCCAACACTTCCTTCGAGGTCGTTCTGCGACGGCTTCTCGTATACCAGTGCAGCACTTCCGGATTCAAAAACGTATCCTCATAATCGACGCTCGCTTCCACGTCTCCTTCTTTATGGTACGTGACAAAGATCGGGCACGTACCGTGCTTCGTTTTGTACCCGTACATCGTGGACTGCTCGTCTTTCTCCCAGTTCAACAGCCGGCACGTGTCTTTTCGGGAATATTTCTGCAGACGGGTCAGCGTTTTCTGCTGATCGTAGCGGCTGCTGCGAAGCAGGGCGGTGGCGATAACGTCCTGAAACAGCTTGGAAAACCAGTCGTCTTCTAAAAGTTCCTGTAAAAACGACGACAGTCTGTACACGCCCTGCTCTTCATAAACGAACGGCTCATTGCCGTATTTTTCCCGGTCGGCCTGTTTAAAAAAGCCGAGTGTCAGGATACGTTCCACCGATGACAGCGTCGCCTCATCGTGCCGCATTTCTTTCGCTGTTAACGTTTCTTTCCACTGCTCTTTGGAGAGCGTTTTTTCTTCAAGCAGCGTTTGCAGCAAGAGCACTTCGTGCGCTCTTTTGCCGGAAAGCAGCTCCTGCGTCACCATCGTAAGCACCTGGGAATGAACAGGTCCGAGAACCGGCTTTTCTTCTTTGACGGCTGATAAAAATGCGTCGTAGTTTTCTTTTTTGCTGCCGATAACGACCGGATCGATGGAATAATGGTCGTAAAAATTCTGAAGCATCGGCACGCGGCCGATTCTGTTTTTAAGATCGGTGTAAGTGTCTTTTAATTTCTTTAAATCAGTCAGCCGCGATGCGTTAATCGACGCATACACTCGTTCTTTCGCTACCGCTTCAAAATTGATCGTGGACGTACCTTGAATATAGCTTTGATCGATCATTTTTCGGCGGATTTCGTCTTTATTCTGACTTCGGTCTCCGGAAAGAGCGACCGGAATTAGATAATTGTTCTGGTAATTGGCGATAAAATCGACGACCGTCACGAACTCTTTTGACTCGTGCTTTCTGAGCCCGCGTCCGAGCTGCTGAATGAAAATGATGCTCGATTCTGTCTGTCGGAGCATGACGACCTGGTTGATGCTTGGAATATCGATTCCTTCGTTAAAGATATCTACAGTCAAAATGTAGTCCAGGGACCCCTGCTCGAGCCGGTTTACTTCCAGCTTCCGCTTTTCCTGCGAGTCGTCTCCGGTTAAGGCACACGTACGAAAACCCCGCTTGTTTAATTCCTCCGACAAAGCATGCGCTTCTTTTTTCGAGCTGCAAAACATCAGCCCCCGCACGCTTTCTCCGGAAAACCCGTAGTAATCGACCTTTTCCAGAATGCGGGTCACTCTTTCTTCAGACGTCAAATAGGCAAAAGCTTCCGCATCGCGCTTTTGGCCGTCGATTTCCACATCAGTCACACCGAAATAGTGGAACGGGCTGAGCATGTTTTCTTCAAGTGCTTCCTGGAGCCTGATTTCGTAGGCGATGTTGTAATGAAACAGCTGAAACAAATCGTACCCGTCTGTTCTTTCCGGTGTCGCTGTCATTCCGAGCAGGAAGTCCGGCGTAAAGTACTCGATCAGCCGCTGGTACGTGGAAGCCCCCGCCCGGTGGCTTTCGTCGATCAATATGTAATCAAAAGCTTCCCGGTCGAAGTGCTGCATCGTTTCCGGTTTGGAAATCGTCTGGATCGTCGCAAATACATACTTTGCTTCCACTGCCCGGCTCGTTCCGGAAAGAATACCGAAATCTTCGTCGTTTCCTCCTAATACCCGCTGAAAGTCTTCCTTCGCTTTTTGAAGAATCTGCTCTCTATGTACGACAAACAGCATTTTCGTCGGCCGGTAATTTCTTACGTCAAAAGCGGCCAAGTACGTTTTTCCTGTCCCTGTCGCCGACACAACGAGCGCCCGGTTTTCTTTTTGAGAGCGCAGACTGCCGATACCTTTCAGCGCTGCCTGCTGCATCTTGTTCGGTTCGATTGTGAGTGCCGTTTCCAAACGGTTAGCGATGTAATCTCCGGGGAATTCCGCGACGTTCGGCCGCAGCTCTTCCTGGAAAAAACGCTCGTATTCGTCCACCCAGCGGGGGGTGAGGGGCACAGCTCCATTCCACATATCACGAAACTGCTCTTCAAAGTGATAAATGAGATCTCCATCTTCATGCGAATTGAGCTTCACGTTCCACTCATAATTGACTTTCAGCGCGCTCGAAGTCAGGTTCGAGCTTCCGACGATGAGCGAGTAGTAGTGGTCACGCTGAAAAATGTAACCTTTTGAATGGAAGCCGCCGATAGTTGCAATGCGCACTTCCACGTTTTTCAGCTTCAAAAGCTCCCGAAAGATTTTCGGCTGATTAAAATACTGGTACGTCGACGTTAAAATCTTTCCTTCGACGCCTTTTTCATGCAGATCGAGGAGGTGGGACTTCAGCGTGGCGAGCCCGCTTTCCGTCACAAAAGCGACCGAAAACATAAAGCTGCGGCACGTTTTCAGCTCGTCTGTAAGCGACGTCAGTACGTCCTGACGCTTGTCTTTCTGATTTACTAAGAGCTCCGGCTTAAAGCGGCTGAACTCCGAATGCTGCTTGTTGATAAAGCCCTTTTCCAGTGAGTGTTTTAACTGACCGAGCAGATCTTCCATCGCTTCACCTCCTGTTCTTTCAATTAAACAATTTTAGTTGCAGCTCATTCTACTATAGAAACAAAGAGGTTTCCTACTGATAACTTTCAAAAGTTATTATTTATGATAAGGCTCGCCTTTCATAATCCGGAACGCCCGGTACACCTGCTCGGTGAGGATGAGCTTCATGAGCTGGTGGGGGAAGGTCATTTTGGAAAAGCTGATCGTGTCGTCTGCACGCTTAAGGACGGCGGGGCTCAGGCCGTTGGAGCCGCCGATAATGAAGGCGATCTGGCTTTTGCCGTGGATGGAGAGCTTCTCCAGTTCGTCGGCGAACTGTTCGGACGTCCGCTGCTTTCCGTTAAGGTCGAGGGCAAAGACGTGCTGGGTGTCCTTAATTTTTGCGAGAATCCGCCCGCCTTCTTTTTCCTTCACCTGCTCGACCTGCTTATCGCTCATCGATTCCGGTGCCTGCTCGTCGTTTACTTCGATAAAGTTCAGCCGGCAGTAGCTCTGCAGCCTTTTCTCAAACTCCGCGATGCCCTGCTTTAAATATTTTTCCTTCAGCTTGCCGACGCTGATAATCGTGATCTGCATGATTGATTCCTCCACTGCTTTTTTCCCAGTTTATCATATTCTTCTTCTCTACCCAGCCTACTACCAAGGTCCTGCAATTTTCTCCATATTATTTAGAATCTATATAATTTCACAAAAAAGCTGGTGTAGGGAATGCCCTTTACACCAGCTTTTTTAAGCAGTTGCCGGAAAGAATATATGATCTTCCGCAATTTATTCTTTTTATTCGAGAACAGCTTCCGGTTTGACCTGCACCCGCCACTGCGGGGAGTGATTCAGCTTTTTACCGGTTACCTGAAAGCCTCTTCTGTCTTTCCTTTTGAATAAAGAAATGAAATACGGCCTTCTATGTAAAAGAGATTACTTTTTGCAGCCGGCTTGGAACTGGGGCGTCTCCGGAGGGATTAAGCGCCGTCTGAAGATCCTTTTCGTGGATGGGTTTCCCACGAAAATAGCTGAAGACAAGCCCCCGGAAAGCGTCCCCAGTGGAAGAAAGGCTGCAATTTAAAAACAACTTTGGAGTGTTCTGTTTTAAAACATCATATTCTTCCGATCTGTTTTTATCTCAGCAAATCTTCTCTTATCCAGCTATTCCACCCGCACTGTTTCCCTTTCTTCTTCCATAATCTCCACGAGCTCCACTGTCCACGTTTCCTCAAAAGATACATCTGCGACAGCGAGGTTTCCCTGGAGCGCTGTTTCTTCCAGGGCGCGGCGGACTGCTTCAAATTCGTCCGGAGCGCCTTCCGGCTGTTCCGGCTCCAGTACGTTCACCGCGTCGGCTCCGGCCTGTGCCGGGTAGGATTCTGCCACGGCATCCGTCCACACTTCCACTTTTACCCCGGGGGTGACTTCCTCCGTGATACCGCTGAACATGATAGCCTCATAAAATTCCTCCAGACCACCTGTCGAGCTGAGATCTTCCGCTTCTTCAGCGGTTACGAAAAATTCTTCTCCATCCACTGCTGTTACGTACCCGGTAATCTCCGGCGGTTCGTCCTGTCCTCCGGAGCAGGCAGCCAGCAGCAGCAGAACGATCATCCACATATATTTCATAGGCGGTCTCCTTTCTTTCACGTCGTACTTCCTTGTACTTATATTACGTGCTTTCCTTTCGTTAAGGAAGTCCCTCGTGTATATTGACAGGAGAGAACAATGGTTATTTTTATACAGGGGGAAATTAATCATGAAAAAAATCACATACTTTCTTACCGGTGCGGCGGGCCTTACAGCACTCGCTGCCTGCTCGGCGGAGGATCCGGTGCATCCGGAGGAAACGCTTGAACCTTATTTAGAAGCCTGGAGCACAGGAAATTTTTCTGAAATGCCCGACTACATAAGTGACGAATCCCTCACAGAAATTGACGGGTTTGACTGGGAATTTGAAGAGCGTTACGAAACGATTTACGACGCACTTTCGCTCGATATGGAAGTCGATTTTGAACAGCGGAATTTTGAGGAGGAAGAAGAGGACCTCGAGGAGCTGGAAGAAATTTCGTACCCGGTCGATGTGACGATGACGACGGCTGCCGGGGACATTTCCTATGAAGCATCAGTGGATCTGGAAAAAGTAACGGACGAAGAGGAAGAAACAGAAGAATGGATGGTCCACTGGGAGACGGACCACTTCATGCCGGGAATGGAAGATCCGCATGATGAAATCAGCATGGAAACCACGGAACCGGTGCGTGGAGAAATTTTTGACCGGAACGGCGAACCGCTTGCGGTAAACGGCGGAATATATGAAGCCGGTATCGTACCGGACGCGGCAGACGATCCGGAGGAAGCAGCCAGGGGAATGGCGGAAATCCTCGAAATTGATGAAGACGCGGCAGTAGAGCGTGCTCTTCAGTATGAAGACAATCCGGACTGGTTTGCCCCTGTGCAGCAGCTCGCCCTGACCGATGATCGGGCGGAAGAGCTCCTGGATATTTCCGGAGTCCAGCTCAGTGAAGTGGAAGGACGCGAATATCCATACGGGGATACAACAGGTCACGTGATCGGTCATATCGGGCAGGTGAACGCGGAAGAACTCGAAGAATATGACGGCTACACATCTTCATCGGAAATCGGTAAAAACGGTATGGAGCTCGTACTGGAAGAAGAACTCCGCGGCTCGCCGGGAATGACGATCGCTGTCAGGGACAACGAAGGGGAAACGAGGGAACTCCTTCTGGAGGAGGAGCCCGTGGACGGTGAGGACGTAACGCTTACGCTCGACGCTTCCATGCAGGAGGATTTGGCAGGTATTCTGGAAGATGATTCCGGTGCCGGTGTCGTACAGGACCCGGAAACCGGGGATGTGCTCGTTCTGGCAAGTGAACCGGCATTTGACTCCAACCTCCGCTACCTCGGCCTGCCGGATCCCCGGGCAGAAGAGCTGGACACTGCCGATATTCTCTTTGAACGACGCTTTCAAGGGGCTTATTCCCCGGGATCCATCTTCAAGCCTTTCACTGCAGCTATAGGACTTGAAGAAGGCACACTCGATCCGGACGAAGAACTGACGATCGAAGGGGAACAGTGGCAGTTGGACGAAAGCTGGGGCGGTCATCAAATTACCCGGGTGAATGATGCGGAAAATGTGGATCTCTCCACCGCGATGAAGCAGTCCGATAACATTTACTTTGCCCGCCAGGCTCTGGAGCTTGGCCCGGAAACGATGGAAAGCTGGGCGGAAACGCTCGGCTTCGGGGAAGATTTCCCGTTTGATTTTCCGCTCAACACGTCCCAGATTGCCAACGACGGCCTGGAGCGGGAAGAGCTTCTCGCTGATACAGGCTACGGCCAGGGAGAAGTGGAAATCTCTCCAGTGCACATTAACGCTCTCTACTCCGCCTTCTTGAATGACGGTAACGTAACGATGCCGGTGCTCATTGAGGAGGAGGAAAGTGAGGCCGAAACGCAGGAGCTGTTCCAGCCGGAAACAGCTGACACGGTAAGGGAAACGCTCCGGGAAGTCGTAGCGGAAGACGACGGGACGGCGAACCGGGACGATACGCCGGGAGAGCTCGCCGGAAAGACCGGCACCGCCGAGCTGAAAAGTGATCAGACGGTGGAGGACGGCGAACAGATCGGCTGGTACACAAGCTTCGACAATGAAAACGAAAATTACATCGTTACAATCATGATCCAGAACGCTGAAGACCGCGGCGGCAGCAGCTACGCCGTGGACCTCGCCAACGAATTCTGGGAGCGCGTGGAATAAAGAATGGACAGCTGTCCGGTATTTTGCCGGGCAGCTTTTCACCTTCTATTTGTTAAAAAACCGCTCCGCTCCACCCCTTTTCCAGATCGAAGCAGAACGCAGAAGCGGGCTTCTTCTGCGAAGGTCATCAAAAAGGGGCTGACCGTCCCTTAAGGTGGTAGAATTCTTCGGAAAGTTGGGAGAAAAGAGGGAAGAGCTGGCAGTATTATTTGCATTTGGTAGAAAAAACGGGAAAGTTGGTAGTATTGCAGAGGCAGGTTGGAACTATTCCAAGAAAAGTTGGCAGTATTCCACCTTCATTTGGTAGAATCCCCGCCCCCCTCCTTTCCCGAAAGGCTCTTTTTCCGTATTTTTCTCTCCCAATCCTCCTATACCCATAAAAAAGCCGCATCCATAAACCGGATGCGGCTTTTCCATGTGGATAACCTTTTTAACGTGTTAATCCACAAGTTATCCACCATCAATAAAGTTATCCACAAAAGTTATGCACATATACACAGGCAAAATTGGTTTAATCTGCGTTCCCCTGTCTTTTTTGGAAGCGCTTCTTTTGCTTTCTTCCGGCATAAAGGTGTTCGTACTATAAGCAGCTGCTTATTTACTTTTCCCCCGGCTGTGGAGAACTGTGGAAAACTATGTGTATAAAATTCTTCGTTATCCTGCTTCTACTTGGTATGCGGCTTTTCTGCCGCAGATAAAACACGGTTTTCCGTTCAGTGCTTCTTCCATCACCGGCGGGGGCCCTTCGTCTTCCAGTACTTCCTCCAGTGCTTCTTCAATGTGTTCAATACAGCTGTAGACCATCTGAGTCCTCCTTTTTATCCACTGTGGATATCTTTTTTCCTGTCGGGAGACTGTGGATAGTATACCACAAACCGTTTTTATGCAAACCGGCTGTGTATAACCGTTTTTAAAAGCTCTTCTATGCTGGGATGAAAGAATGTTTTCTCCCATACGTAATTTTTCGGCATAGCTGAATACAAAAAAACCGCTCCGGCTTTATGCCGGAACGGCTTTCGTTTAAAATACCTGCTCTGCGAGCGTAATTTCTGTTGTCTGTTCCTCTCCGTCACGGTAGAACGTTACTTCCATCGTGTCCCCGATTTTTACGTCGGTATACAAATAGCGCCGGAGATCATGGGCGTCCTTAATTTCCTCGCCGTCCAGCTCCACGATCACGTCGCCTTCCTGGAGTCCTCCGTCGGCAGCCGGCGTATCCGGCTCTACGCCTTCGAGGTAGACGCCTCCTTTAATGTCCTCCGGAAGTCCGAGAGTGCTTTCCCAGTGGGCTGATGGAATTTCCTGCAGGGACCGGAGCATGATGCCCATCTGCGGACGGCGGACTTCGCCGTACTCCTCCAGGTCCTCAATGACCGGCAGGGCAATCTGCGTCGGGATGGCAAAACCGATGCCCTCGACTGCCTGCTGGGCGATTTTCATCGAATTGATGCCGATGACCTCTCCCTGAATGTTAAGTAGTGCCCCCCCGCTGTTGCCGGGGTTAATCGCTGCATCCGTCTGCAGTACTTCCGCTTCCCAGTCCGGTTCGCCGCTGCCGCTGAGATCGACCGGGATACTCCGTTCCACGGCGCTGATAATGCCGAGCGTCACCGAGCCCTCAAAAGCAAGCGGATTACCGATGGCAATCGCCGGCTCCCCGGCCCGGAGTCCGTCAGAGTCTCCGAATTCCGCGATCGTTTCAATGTCTGAGGCATCAACCGTCAGTACCGCAAGATCAGTCAGAACGTCCTCCCCGACAAATTCTGCCGGGATCCGGGAGCCGTCTGTGAGCGTAACGTCCACATCGGTACTGCCTTCCGCTGCTCCTTCGATCACGTGCTGATTGGTGACGACATAAGCCCGGTCGTCCTCTATTTTATAAATAATGCCGGAACCGGTGCCTTCTCCGCCGCCTTCCGGACTGCCGAACATGCCGGCCCCGCCGACATTCATATTAACAATTCCGACGACCGCATCGTACACTCTGTCGACAGCTTCGGTGACGTCGGAAGTCGTTTCCACACTGACAGAACCGGTCTGTGCCACTTCGTTTTCATTTTCCTCCGCCTGCTCTTCTCCTGCAGGTGCTGTATCGTATGGCAGCGCCCCCATCGAAGAAAGGACGGGAATGGAAAAAACAACGATCAGTGCACCGATCAGCGCGCCGATTAATGCGTACATGCCGGAACGAAAAGAGCTTTTTTCTTTCTTCCTCCCCGGATACCCCTCATCATAATAGCCCATCAAAAAACCCTCCTCATTTCCTGCGAATTATCAGAAAAAGCCTCATTTAATGCAGACCCTAAACCTATTTTAAAAAATAAAGGCATAAGCGTCTATTTAAATGTTCTGACTTCGATAATTTCCCAAAATGAACGGAGGGTTTTACGTAATTTATACTTTTTTCAGGGCGGTCGGTTTTTCCGGATCCGTGTCAAACAGCCGGAAATCCTCCCCGGACCCCACGCCTTCCAGCTCCATCGTCTGCTGGACGGTCATCCGGGCGAGATCCTTCATGTTGTTGTCCTTGCTTAAATGCGCCAGGTACACGTCCGCCTTTTTGCGGCGGACGATATCTGCGAGTGCCATGGCAGCGTCTTCGTTGGATACGTGCCCTTCATCCCCGAGAATGCGGCGTTTGACGTTCCACGGATATCTTCCCATCCGGAGCATGCCGACGTCGTGGTTCGCTTCGAAAATAAGCACGTCCGCTTCCTCCGCGGCTCCGAGCATCCGGTCGCTCACATAGCCGGTGTCGGTCAGAATCGTCAGCTTTTTCCCTTCGTGCATGAAAGAAAAAAACATCGGATCCGCCGCGTCGTGTGACACGCTGAAGCTGTCGACGTCCAGATCCCCGAACGGAAGCAGCCTGCCTTTTTCGAGCGTGAATTTCTGTCCCACAGGGATCGCCCCGACACCGGCGGCCATTGCCTGCCACGTTTTTTCATTGGCATACACCGGAAGGCCGTAGCGCCTTGCGAGAATCCCGACACCTTTTATATGGTCGCTGTGCTCGTGGCTGACGAGAATACCGTCGAGCTTTTTCGGATCAAGTGACGCTTCTTCAAACAATTTTTCTATTTTCTTTCCGGAAAGGCCGGCATCAACCAGCAGCCGCTGCTTCGGTGTCTCGATGTAGATGGCGTTCCCGGTGCTGCCGCTTGCAAGCACACTGAATGCTAAACTCATGCCGCCTCCTCCTTAACTGATAGTCTGTATTTCTCCGGTCATCGCGTTCACGTAGTACGTCTCCCCGTTGATTACAACGCGCCATACCGGGGCGAAAATCTGGAAGTTGGCGTCGACTTCCATTAAATTATAGTAGCCGATCTGCGCGCTTTCCACGACTGCTTCCGTGCCGATACCGACATCCGGATCGTCGAGAAGAAGCTCGACCGCCTGCAGCGGTGTGAGCAGCTCCTCTTCCTCTGCCCGCTCGGTAATCGTCATGTAGCGCTGGGAGTAGGCAGCAATCTCGTCGTCTTCGTTCAGCTGCAGCACAAGGTGGTAGTCCTCCCGCTCGTACTGGTCGATCATGCTGCCTTCAAACGTCTGGTACAGCCCGATAATACCTTCCTCGGGATCGTAATGAGCCACCTGGTATTCCTCTCCTCTGAACACATACTGTTCAAGAAATCCTTCCAGACTTGCTTCCACGTTGGCCGTGACGATCGAATAAGGATCCTCCAGCTCGGAAAAGATCGTCGTATCGTTAATGAGGGAAACATCCTGACCGGCAAGAGACTGTTCAAGGGACGCTTCCTGGAACGTCCGCTGCATACCCGTAATCGGGCCTCCGGTCACTTCCTCCTCCGCGTCCTCGATCTCCACTTCGATCTGCTGCTCTTCAATTCGCGACTCCAGCTCCGGAAGCGCCATTTCACTCATCCTGCTCATGTTCTGCTTTTCGTAGAGCTGGTAGGCAAGGAAAATGTTCAGGAGCATAAACGTAATAATAAAAATTGTCTTCGTTCTACTCCAGTCCATTCGAAGGCACCTCCTGCTCTGTCATTTCCGACGTCGCCACCCGGTGCCACTGACCGCGGGTGTACACGAACCAGGACGGCTCAAACACGACAAGGGAATTCTGGCGGCTCATATAAAAAGCAATTCGTGCATCCTCTACAATGTCCGGTGAAAAAGCTTCTTCTTCTTCGATATACCTCTCCAGCTCGGAATACCCCGGAAGCTCCACACTCGTATCAATCTCAAACGGTGTTTCATCCAGCTGAAACATCGGACGCGTATATTCGATAATTTCTGTTCCGGAACGAATTGCTTCGAGCTGATAGTGGCCGCTCTGACCGGTACTTGCTTCAAATACCGGCATGCCTTCCACATGCAGCGTAAACTCGGCGCTGTCGGTTGCTTCTCCTTCTCTCCATCCTGTTGCGTAGAAGTCGTCTGTCCAGCCGTAGTGGCTGTTGATAAACTCCTGGGAGCTTCTTACGACCGTTTCATCCGATACTCCGGGAGTGCCGCTCACATCCGGCTGTACGTAGTTCAGAATCGAACCGCCTTCGGTCATATCCATCATCCGCGTGCCATCCGTATAGGAGCTGTCCTCCCCTTCCTCGAAGTACTGTCTGACGTATTCCGGATCGGTGAACAGCGTCTGAATGAAACCTTCCGGAGAAATATCCGTCGTTTCATACGTGTATACCTGCTTATTCATCGGTTCATCCGGCACGTATGTCACCGGCTGAAAAATGCTGTCATCGTCCTCCTGAAAAACACGCGGCACAACTTCCGTGCGCTCGGTAATGACACCTTCACTGAACGATTCAAGCTGCGCCAGGGAGAGCGATGTTTCCGATTCGAACACTTCCTCTTCGTCCATGTCAATAAAGCGTACGACTACGTCCGACACTCCCTCCCGTTCTGAGAGAGCAAGTACGATACGGTCGATGTTGTTGATCAGGACCTCCTCCTCTTCGATCTCGAAAAGGAAAGGAATCCATTCTGCCTTCAATGCTTCATCAAAAAGAAACTCGATTCCTGTAAATGACAGGTTCCCTCCAGGAGCGTGGGAGGAACCGACAGAATACATAGCTTCCAGCTCGATTTCCTGCATTCCGCTCATCATCTCACTGTAATTGTCCCCGGCCGGGTGGACCCAGGCCTGCTCCTCTTCATCGTGTTCGATTACTTTGGAAGGGTAAAGCACCTCGGTAAACGATTTCGTTTCACCGATATCCTCCACTTCAATATAGGAACTATCTTCTTCTGTCAGCTCTTCATAGGCAGGCTGGTACGTCCAGACGAACCATGTGAGCACGATGCTTGCCATAATCATCAGCCACAGTACTGCTGTTTTCACATGTTCAATCATACTCACTGATTCACCACCGCCTCCTGCTGCTTGGCATACGGCAGGCTGAAGGAGAATGTAGTGCCTTTGCCCCAGTCACTGCTCACCCATATATTCCCCCCGTGGGCTGCGGCAATCTCTTTGGCAATCGCCAGACCGAGCCCGGTGCCGCCGAGGTTTCTCGAACGGGCTTTGTCCACCCGGTAAAAACGGTCGAAGACGTGAGGAATGTTTTCTTTAGGAATGCCGACGCCTTCATCCTTCACACTGATGACGACCCGCTCTCTTTCCGGCTTAAGCGAAACGTTGATCGTACCGCCTTCCGGGGAATACTTCACCGCGTTGGAAATAATATTATCAAGCAGCTGTGTCAGTTTATCCCGGTCGCCTTCCACTGTAATATCATCCTCTGGAATTTTCCGCTTAAACTGGATGTCCTGGTTTTTCGTGGACATTTCAAAACGGTCGACGACGTGATCCACAAGCTGAGGCGCCTGTATTTCTCCCATTTCCAGCTGGGCTTCCCGGTTGTCCATACGGGAAAGCTGCAGCAGGTCGTTGACGAGCCGGATCATCCGGTCCGTTTCGTTGGAAGTGACGTTAAGAAACTGCGGAGCTATATCCGGATCGTGGACCGCCCCGTCGGAAAGTGCCTCCAGATAGCTTTTCATCGACGTAAGCGGTGTACGGAGCTCATGGGAAACGTTCGCTACGAATTCCCGGCGCTCCTGTTCGATTCTTTCTTTTTCGGTTACGTCGTGAAGCACGGCGATGATCCCGTTTTCCTCCCCGCTTTCCTTGGAAATGGTGGAGAAATGTGCTTCGATCGTCATTTCCTCGTCTTTTGTATCAAAGTCCAGCAGCAGCGGGTCCTGGAAACGGTACAGATCCTTCAGCTTCATAAAATCGTCCAGGCTGAGGACTTTTGTAATATCCTGGCCGCGCATATCCTCCTGGCCTCTGCCGAGAATTTCCTCGGCCCGGTGGTTGACGAGGATGACCCTTCCGGCTTTGTCGGTGGCTATAACGCCGTCGGTCATATGCATGAGCACGGAAGCAAGCTTTCTACGCTCACCTTCCGTCGTCGCATTTGCCTCCTGCAGCTTGTCAGTCAGATCGTTGAACGTCTCGGCAAGCTGGCCGATTTCGTCATCGCCGTACACGTGCACGTATCGGGAAAAGTCCCCTTCCCCCATGACAACCGCCTGTTTTTTCATGTCGACAATCGGGCGGGTGATCGTCCGGGAAAGAAAGATCCCAAGTGCCGCTGTCAGTACGAGGGCGATAACGGTTCCGGCATAAAGAATCTGATTGATGTCCTGCATCTGTGTGTAAATATCCTCCATGGAGGCCTCAATATAAATAGCTCCGGCTACATCCTGCGCTTCGGTTTCGACCGGCATCGCCATGACGAGTGTCCGGTGGTTGTTAATCGGGTTGCGCAGAATGTCTCCTTCCCTGTCCTCCATACCGAGAAGCGCCTGTTTTACACGGAGATCCGTCGTCCGCTGTCCGACGTAGCGGGAGTGGGTCGGATTTGTTGCGGAAACGACAGTGCTGTTCTCATCGATAATCTGCACGTCCGCGTTCTCCATGCTGAAGACATCGCTCCGTAGGATCGAAGCGATGCGGGCTTCCAGGCTCTGATCCTCTTCCTCCGGATCGGCGGTTAATTCCTGTTCAACATTATAAGCCAGCAGACCGGCCCGCTCGTAGAGAGTTTCCCGGAAATTGCTTTCCAGCTCCCCTTCCAGCTGCTGGGTAAAATACACCCCGATAACCTGCATGGCGATTAAAATAAGAAGTACGTAAATCGCCACGATTTTCACATGGATCGATTTATAAAAGCGGATCTTTTTCATTCATCAGCTCTCCTGATCTGCCTGGCGGAGATAGTATCCCACCCCGCGGCGTGTCACAATCCACTGCGGACTGCTCGGGTTGTCCTCCACTTTTTCGCGGAGACGGCGTACAGTAACGTCCACGGTCCGCACATCGCCAAAGTAATCGTACCCCCATACAGCCTGCAGGAGATGTTCGCGCGTCATGACCTGGCCGGTGTGCCGGGCAAGGTAATGCACAAGTTCAAATTCCCGGTGTGTCAGATCCACCGGCTCTCCCCGCTTTGTGACAAGATACGCATCCGGCTGGATCGTAAGCGGACCGATGTCGATATTTTTCGTATCCGTATCATTATCCTCCACTTTCTGCTTGCGGCGGAGGTTTGCCTTCACGCGTGCTACGAGCTCGCGCGTACTGAAAGGCTTTGTGACATAGTCGTCGGCGCCGAGCTCAAGGCCCAGCACTTTATCGATTTCGGAATCTTTTGCCGTCAGCATGATGATCGGCATGTCGTATGTTTTACGCACTTCCCGGCACACTTCCATACCGTCCATGTACGGCAGCATGATGTCGAGCAGAATCAGGCTCGGCACGTGCTCTTTTACGAGTTCGACAGCTTCCCGGCCGTCATGGGCCAGCACAACATCGAATCCGTCTTTTTCAAGTCCAAACTTTAATATATCAGCAATTGGTTTTTCATCATCTACAACTAAAATTTTCTGTTTATCCATGGATAAACCCCCTTAAGTGATCTCCATATTCCTTCTACATTCTATCACAAATCAGAAGAAATTCGGAATTCCCCTGTTTTTTCCACTGAGGGAGGATTTTTTATCCCGCCTGCAGCTGAGCCGTACAGCTTTAAATACCCCGCCGGAAACCTTCCGCTGAAAGAAAAAGTCCGGAAATACTGCAGATCATAAGCGCCGGCCGGAAAGGTCCTCAGGACGCCTCCATAAAAAAATCCCCGCAGCAGCCGGGGATCGGAATCGTTTTATATACAAAAAAACTATCCTGCTTTAAAAGCGGATAGGTATCAGAGAAGCTGGTGCTGGCCAGAGGACTTGAACCCCCAACCTACTGATTACAAGTCAGTTGCTCTACCAATTGAGCTAGGCCAGCAAACTAACATGGTGGCTCGGGACGGAATCGAACCGCCGACACACGGATTTTCAGTCCGTT
>REBZ01000156.1 GCA_007692495.1 Alkalicoccus sp. | reverse complement strand
TGGCGAATGCTTTTATTCCTTCCGGGAAAGTAATGCGGAAAAAATGGTTTTCTTTCTCCGGAGGTCTGGCCGTTTCATATATCTTCGTGTACCTGCTTCCTACGCTGCACAGAGAACAAACAAATATTGAAGACCCTTATTTGCATTTAACGATGGAATCGGAAATATATTTTGTCGGTCTTCTCGGTGTCGTCGTGTTTCTCGGCATTCAGATTCTGATCCGCCAGAACTACGTTTCCCACCTGTCCTCCTTCTGGTCGGCTGTCGTTTTTTATGCTCTCTACAATGCGCTCGTTTCCTACGTTGTGCTGTCGCTCGGCGTATCCGGAGTGCAGGCCATCTTCTATACCTTTGCCATCGGTCTGCATTTTATTGCCGTGGCCCATGACCTGTGGAGGGAATTTCCGAATAAATACAATAGATACGGCCGGTACGTGCTGGGTGCAGGGATTGTGGCAGGCTGGATTTTTGCTTTAACGACGAACCTGGCACCTCTATTCAAATCAATCATTTTCGCTTTCGTATCCGGAGCCATGATCTTTAACGTCTTCAAACATGAACTTCCGAGCGATGAAGAAACCCACTTCCCGACATTTGCCGGCGCAGTGGTCATCTACTCAGCGATAACGATGTCACTGAAGTTCTTTTTTGAGTGGTAAAAAGCCCTTCTTTAATGGGAAGACTGCGGACAGCCTATTTCATATTCCGGTTTCAGAAAGGAGTTATCCACATTAAATTATCATTTGCTCCACCTAAATATACGAGTTCAGTAAAGGAATTTGCTGTTTATGATTCCAGTAAAAAAGTATTCGGAAAGATGAACAGATACAGCGATAACTTTTTTCTGCATACTATCGGCCGGCATGTAACGAGAAGAGCTGTTCAGCATATTCATATTAAAAATACGACAAAAGAAATTACTTATCAGTTAAAGGCGCGGAATAAAGTGAAAAATTCAATATATGCGGCTGATTTCCTTATATACAAAAATGACCGGGAAATCGGCAGCGCTTCGGAAGCAAAAATAGGGAATACGCTGCATTTTGCAATGAATGGGCATACGTATAAGGCACATTCTCCTGTTACAAGGTTCAGGGAGTTAAATTTTTATGCGGTGGAAGACGAAGAAGAGCTTTTTATAGGACGGGCCGAACGGCAGAACCCTGTAGATACGACAACTGTTGTTACTGTCCATAAAGAAAAAACGACGCTGGATCCGCTGTTATTCGCAGGATTAACCTGGTTGCACCGTTCCTTGAAGTAAACACACAGGAAAAAGCCGCAGCCGGGGGATTTTATCCTGGCTGCGGCTCTTTTTTTACCGGCATGCATCAACGAACGCCTGAAACAGCGCTCTGCTGTGGCTGTCTTCTTCGTAATTAAACTCCGGATGCCACTGCACAGCCAGGTTAAACGATTGTCCCGGCATGACGACGGCTTCAATCAGTCCATCGTCTGCATACGCTGCCGGCTGCAGCTGTGCTGCCAATTCTTTGATTCCCTGATGGTGGTAGCTGTTTACCCTGATTTTCTTTTCCTGAAGAATGCTGCCGGGAAGTGTTCTTTCTTCGATCGTTACTTCGTGCACTGTCCTTGAGTAGGGCGGTTTTTGTTTATGATTAATAACGTCCTTCGACAGGTCCTGATAAAGCGTCCCTCCGAGCAGTACGTTAAACAGCTGCAGAGCCCGGCAGATTCCGAAGACCGGCTTATTGTGTCCAGTTACTTTCTCGAAAAGCACAGCCTCCATCCGGTCCCGGTCCCAACATGTTTCACCACACGCCGCTTCCTTCTCTTCCCCGTACATTTCCGGGCTGATATCGTGCCCGCCGGTAAAAAGAAAGCCGTCAAAAGCTGCCGCGGTTTTTTCAAGAATATCTGTGTCTGCTGTCAGCGGCAGCATAACCGGTATGCCGCCGGCTGCTTCGATACCTTTCATGTATCCCGGAAGCATCCAGTAACTCTCTTTATTTTCGTCATACAGAGGCAGTACCCCTATCATCGGCTTTTGCATCGCCTGCCCCTTTCCTTACCATTGATTATTTATAAACTACCTTAAACCGTTCACAGACGACCGGGATTTTTTCGTGGAAATCCATAGTACTTTCCTCAAATTCTCTTTTAAAAAAATCTTCATGCTCTTTCCGCCAGTAAGCGAGCGACCGGTCGCCCTCTCCTTCGAGATACGCATGCTTTTCTGTCACTTCATCGAATGGAACGATATCGACCGCTGTCGTGACAATAACCGCAGCGGCCTTTCCTTCCCCGTCCAGCACGATATTATGAAGTCCGGGGTAAGGCAGCGGCTCGTCTTCTTCGTAAAGTGAATAGTTGGATGAGGTCGCTGTTTTCGTGCCGTCTTTGACGAGCTCCGCCAGTTCATCGGCCATTTCTTCGGAATCACCGAAGGCCCACGCTTCGTAGTGAGCCGCTGCTTCCGGATTGGTTTTCTTAAACTCCTGCCACATATTTTGCACAGACGCATGATTCAATAAATTCACCCTGCTTTCTTCTAATAATACTGCTCCGGTGAAAAACTGTCCTGTCAGCTGGAACGGATAAACATCGGATACATTCATTTTAGTTTCTCTGTAACGATTCTGCTGTTTCATTTACGCCGGTTTAAATAAAGATCGTAGTGGTACGCCACTTCCCGCTCCCCCATTGACTCATACAGAGCAACGGCCGGCTCGTCCTCCGCTTCTGCCTGAATAAACACAGCGGAGGCTCCGAGCTTCTCTGATTCTTTTATAAGAAACTCCAGGAGGTGTGTGGCAATTTTCTGCCGGCGGAACTGTGCGGCCACGGCGAGATCATAAATGTAAACTTCGCGCGTTTCCTCCTCCAGTTTGTCCATCACGTACGCTGTCAGTCCGGCGGCTACCTGCTCTCCGGACAGAGCGGTGCAGACGATGATGTCTTTTTTTGTAAGAATTTCGAGAAGGTACTCATCCGACGGCCTGTTTTCAAGATACATCTCTTTTTCATCAAATGCTTCAGCATAAAGTTCGTTCAGCTCCCTTACTTGCTTTAACCCCCTGCTGGTGCTCTTAAGACGCTGGAACGTAATCGACATAATAACACCTCACGATTCGATATAATTTTCCGCCAAGCTGTGTAACAACAGTTCTCCTACTTCCCAGTATATACCTAAATCATCTGAACGACACACCGCTTTCCAAAAGGCTATGTTAAAGCTCCG
>REBZ01000100.1 GCA_007692495.1 Alkalicoccus sp. | reverse complement strand
TTGACCGTGCCGGACGGCGCCGCGTCCTGCTTACCGGAATGGCTTTCGTTGCTGTGATCGTTCTTCTTTACCCTCTTGCCCATAATGGGTGGCAGCTGCTTGGCGTCCGTTTCCTTCACGGAATTGCCGGAGGACTGATGATTCCAGCCGCCTTCGCTTTAATTGGTGACAGGAGTGCCCGTGGCAGCCGTAAAGTAATGGCCTACGCAGGAGCAGCTATCGGTTTGTCGGCCATTACCGGTCCGGCTGCCGGAGGTATTCTGGCGGCACGAGGGGAATATGAATTTGTCTTCTTATTAACATCAGCTCTTTTTGTCGTAAGCTTCCTGCTGGTGTACTTTTTCGTCTCTGAAGGAGAGGCAGCACGAAGACCGAGCACTGAAGGCAGCTTAATTTCAGTAATAAAAAACAGGTCTCTTCTTCAGGCCTGTCTCGCTGCTTTTGCCCTGATGGTCAGTAATGGTGTGCTTGCCTTTGCCCTGCCGATCCGCACTGAGGAGTTCGGCCTGTCTACTGCCGTAACAGGAATGCTGCTGAGCATTTACGGCATCACGGCACTCATTGTTTTCATCTCTCCGCTGAACAATATTTATCAGCGCTTTTCATCTTTCCCGCTCGTTCTTACAGGACTCGTCTTGATCGCTTTTTCAATGATTGTACTGAATGTTGCCGCAGCTGCTACTTTTCTTTATGCTGCGATGATTGTCTATGGAATAGGTTTTGCCTTTATATTTCCTTCCATGAACCAGATGGCAGCAGAAGCCTCTGGAGCAGAATCGAGGGGAAAAGCTTTTGGTATTTTTTATGCCTGTTTTTCGCTCGGTGTTGTAGCCGGGGCTGCCGGCGCTGGTCTTGTAACAGAAAGTACAGGTCTCCCGTTTTTATCTACTGCTTTCTTTTTAATGGGAGCTGTCGCCATTCTCGCTGCATCAAAAAAATGAATCCGCTGTTCCAGCGGATTCATTTTTTTAATCATTTTCAAGATTCGGTCTACGCCGTTTTTTCGAGGCCTGCTCGTAAGCATACGCAAAAGAAATCAGTTTGGATTCCTCCCATGCCCTTGCAGTAAAAGTTATACCGACCGGCCGTTCTTCTGAAGTGTAGCCTGCCGGCACAGTGATGGAAGGGTATCCCGCTTTGGCAGGCATAGCTGCTCCCCGGTTATTTTCAGACAGAAGGGCATCCAGCCCGTATTTCTCCATAATATGATCCAGCCCTTCTTCTTTGGAAAGCCGAAGATCCGTCTGCCGATCTTCTAAATAGTCACGGGCCAGAGGGTCGTTACTCATGGAATCCGATAGTTCCAGAAGCGTCTGACCGAAAGGCATTCTCTTCCGGGTATCCTGTTCGTTAAACAGCAGAAGCTCTTTCAAGGAGGAAACCGGGACAGTATCCGGCGTTGCGGATAAGTAGTCGTTAAGGGCGTGCTTAAATTCATGCGGCAGTACCTTGGACTGGAACGGTCTTTCATTTATTTTAATTTCCTTCACATCCGCTCCGAGAGTTCTGATCAGCTTCACCGCTTCTTCGATGCACCGGCGCTCCCCGCTCCCGGCCTCACTTAATAAAGCTGTATCCATACCTATTTTCGCTCCCTTCAGCCCATCTTTCCGCAGAAAAGAACTATAATTTTTCTTTTTTTCATCTGCCCGGGCTGTGGCGTCATCTTCTGCATCGGTGCCGGCGAGGACTTCCAGAAGCAGTGCTGCATCTTCTGTATTACAAGCTATCGGTCCTGCCGTGTCCTGGCTCCCGGAGAGTGGAATAATACCTCTTCGGCTGATCAGACCGGTTGTCGGCTTGATACCCACAACTGAACAGGCACTGGCAGGGCTGAGAATGGATCCGGAAGTTTCCGTACCGAGAGCAGCAGGGGCGTACCCTGCTGCCACAGCAGCTGCAGAGCCGGAACTGGAACCCCCGACGCTCCCTGCCTCAAACTTTTCGGGTCCATAGGGATGTTTTACCTGGCCGTGAAGCGCACTAAAACCGCTCGGAGCACCTTCTGTCATAAAAAAGGCCCACTCGCTCATTGCTGCTTTACCGAGAATAACGGCGCCCCCTCTGCGCAGTTTTTCTGCAGCCGCAGCGTCTCTTTCCGCAGTATTATCTTTTAGAGCGATACTTCCGGCTGTAACCGGCATCCCATCCCCTGTTTCGATATTGTCTTTTAAAAGCACAGGAATACCGCACAGCGGTCCTTCCTTCCCTTCTTTTCTCAGCTGATCCTGGATTTCTGCCTCCGTTTCTGCTTCCGGATTAATAAACGCGGCCGCATGCAGAGCAGGACCCTTTTTGTCGAGGTTTTCGATGCGGCTGATAAGATTTTTCACGAGAGAAACAGCTGTGATCTCTCCTTTCTCCAATGCGTTCTGTATACCTTGAATTCCTGTTCCCGGAAGTTCGTAGTTCATCTGCCTGTCTCCTTACTGTATGTTTTTACGTCGAAAAAAATCACGAAAGCAGAAAATTATTATCCTGCTGCCTATAAATCCTAATGAAGATTTCCATAACAGACTGCCTGCACAGGTTTTTAATAAAGTATTTCTTATGTATATGCAGAAGGTACCCTGCTGTACTTTCTGAAGTACAGCAGGGACATTTCTTTTTCCCTCAAAATATTAAACGCTGCATTTTATTCAGGACGGTCCAGTTCAAAAACTTTGCCTAGACGGGCGTATTTTTTCCCTCCGAGACGGCTCACCGGTTTCATCTTTTCCGTCTGTACTCTTCCATCTTTAATAAGATTATCCTCGATGGAATAGCTTAGAATCCTTCCTATAATCAGATCGGTGGAAGAATCCTCCCCGTCGAAAACTTGATGATGTTCGAGCCGGCATTCAAGCCTTACCGTACTTTCTTTTATGGAAGGGACGGCTACGACACTGCTTACTACAGGAGTAAGACCGGCCTTCTCCACTTCACTCTGTTCCGGCGGGAGGCCGGCAGAAGTCTCGTTCACTTCCTTTACATTGTCCTCATCCGTTACGTGCACAACGAATTCTTTCGTTTCCAGAATATTTGCGGCCGTGTCCTTCTGCCTGCCATCCTTTCTTCCCACAGAAACAGAAATGAGCGGTGGATCAGCGGAAACAATGTTGAAATAGCTGAAAGGAGCGGCATTCAGAATACCGTCCCCCGACAGCGATGAAATAAAGGCGATAGGCCTCGGAGTAACGATCGACGTCAGCATCCGGTAATTTTCTTTTTTGGACAGATGACCGGCATTAATTACAGTCATATCGATGGTTCTCCTTTCCACCTGTCATAAAATT